>CAZCRE010000028.1:0-14938 GCA_964501075.1 uncultured Candidatus Bathyarchaeia archaeon | reverse complement strand
TTCAATAGTTTCTTTGTGCTGTTCTAGCTGGAGCTGGGCTAATTTAGATCTGAGTAAATGGCGAAAAGCAAACTTTCAAAGATACAACATAGAAGCTGCAGTTGCCAAAACATGGCCAGGCAAAAAGCATCCTTACCTCCGCTTCCTTGACGAAGTGAAAGAAAGACTCATCAATCTAGGGTTCAAAGAGATGACTGGCACAAGCGTTGAAACGTCCTTCTTCAACTTTGACGCTCTTTACACGCCGCAGGATCATCCCGCCCGGGAGATCATGGACATATACTTCGTGAAATCTCCAAAGTACGGCAAGATAGGCGCCGAAAAGCAAGTTCTCCTAAACGTCAAGCAAACTCACGAAAATGGCTGGAAAACAGGCTCAAAAGGATGGCAATACAAATACTCCGTCCAAGAGGCCAAGCGCCTAATCCTAAGAGGGCACGGAACTTGCCTTAGCGCCAGAACCATGCTTAGCAAGAACCTGGAGATTCCGGGCAGATATTTCTCTATTGCCCGATGCTACAGGCCAGAAGTGCTGGACCAAACTCATCTCACTGAATTCAACCAAGTTGAAGGCATCGTCGTAGACGAGAACCTGAACCTTCGAGACCTCCTAGGAATCTTGATGACTTTTGCAACAGAAATAGCTGGAGCGAACAGAGTCAAAATGAAACCAGACTACTATCCATTCACAGAACCCAGTGTAGAGCTCAGTGCATACAAGGAAGGGTACGGATGGATCGAGTTCGGAGGCTCAGGCATATTTAGACCCGAAGTTACCCTGCCCCTAGGCATCAAAGCCCCAGTCATCGCTTGGGGCCTAGGCATAGACCGCCTATTCATGATGAAGGCCAAAATCAACGACATACGCTGCCTCTTCTCGAAAGATCTGCATTGGCTGAGAACCAAGGAGGCGATCTAGCATGCCGACCATAGATGTTGACTACGCTGAATTCGAAAGGATGCTTGGAATAGAGCTTAACAAAGACTTGGAGAAAATCAATGATGTCTTGGCTTTTGCCAAAGGCGAAGTGAAACTGTTCGATGAAAAGACGGGCATGATGAGCGTTGAGATCAAAGACACGAACCGTCCAGACACGTGGAATATTGAAGGGTTAGTCAGGACTCTGCGTGGATTTCTAGGTCTAGACAAAGGCTTGAGGCAGTACACAGCAGGCAAATCGTTAGTCGAAGTGTACGTTGATAAGCGACTGGAAGACATCAGACCCTACATCGGCTGTTCCATCATCAAGAGCGTGGAACTGACCGATGCCCTGATTCAGGCAATGATGCAGCTGCAAGATAAGCTAGATCACACTTATGGCAGAAACAGACGTCGAACATCCATTGGCCTCTATGATTTTGACCTGATAGCACCACCACTCAGCTACGCTGTTGCGAAACCGACTGATGCCAGTTTTGTTCCATTAGGCCTTGAGAAAAAGATGAACCTGAAAGAGATTCTGAAAGAACATCCGAAAGGTTTGGAGTACGGCTCGATCGTCAGCCGACACCCTGTCTACCCAATACTTCTAGACAGCAAAAACAAGGTTCTATCATTCCCCCCAATCATAAACTCAAACGACTTGGGAAAAGTGACAGAGCAAACGAGGAATATTCTCGTCGAGGTTACAGGTACAGTCCATGAAACAGTGCTTAACACGCTCAAAATAGTGACTCTGTCACTGATTGACAGAGGCGGCAAAGCTTACTCGGCTACCGTACATTACCTGCAAGGTAACTCCACGGAAGTGACGCCGAGCTTCGAAACCAAACACATGGATCTTAACGTTGAATACGCAAACAAGATACTAGATCTGCACTTAGCGCCCAGACAGATCGCTGAACTGCTTGCGAAAGCTGGCTTCGGAGTAGAAAAGCTTGAGAAAAACCACGTGACCATTCAGATTCCGTGCTATCGAATCGATATAATGCACCAAATAGACCTGGTGGAAGACGTTGCGATAGCCTATGGATACAACAACATCAAACCCTTCTGGCGCAAACTACCAACAACAGGCGGATCCAGACCAGAACAAGTTTTTCTGGGCATCGCCAGGGAGTTGATGGTCGGGCTAGGATATCAAGAAGTCCTAACCTACAACATGACCAACCCTCAAAACCTATTCACAAAAATGAACGCTAAGAAACAGAAGATCGTCGAGTTTGCCAACCCCAAGGTTCAAACGCTTACCTGTCTCAGAAACTGGCTCCTGCCAAGCCTCATGGAGTTCTTGAGTTGCAACCTTCACATAGAGTATCCACAAAGGATCTTTGAACTCGGCCCTGTCACGGTTCTGGACGAGAAAGCAGAGACAAGAACAAGAGACGAGGACACTCTTGCAGTTGCTGTTTCGCACGCAAGTGCAAGCTTCACCGAAATGAAGTCAACTTTGGACGCCCTTTTCATGAACCTTGGACTGCAATGGCAAATCAAAGAAACAAAACATCCAAGCTTCATAGAAGGAAGAGTCGGAACAGCAATTATTGACAAAACAGAGGTGGGAACACTGGGTGAAATACATCCGAAAGTTCTTGAAAACTGGACGCTTGAAAATCCTGTGGCTGCCTTTGAATTAAACATGAACAAGATAGGCAAAATGATCCAGAAGCACTGAGTAAAGATAGGAACCTTTAATTTTCCAGTCTCCACACCTTTGGTTTGGCGATGACAAAACCGAGCCCTATCTAATCCCGCCGGCACATCCATGCAGACGGACCCAACGGAAAAGACAAGCCTCCAAGGCTTATCTCATTGTGATGGCGGGTTTACCCAAGCATGGGACACGGTGGGCGCGGGCACAAACATCCCACGCCGAGAGAGCTTAACCCAGAGGAGCGTACCGCTCTACAATGAAGTTAAGTGTTAGGTTACGCGGGAAACAAAACAGCCCGCGAAAACACCATCGACTAAGTGAAGGCAACTTGATGGACAATGAGAAGAAAACGATCAGTTTTGAACCCAAGAACATGAAAGAACTATCAAATCTCCTTGAAGCAAACAAGGACAGCTACCATGAAATCTGGGTTGTATTAACAAAGAAAGAGCATGCGAACCCTCAACCCGTTTCCTTCCACGAAGCCCAGACGGAAGCCATAAAACAGGGATTGGTCGACAGTCGCTCAAAAAGCCTGAGCGATAAAAAATATTGCATACGGTTCACGAAGAGACGAATCGAAAATCAATAGTGAAAGTGAAAGGATCTTGGGTCAAGGAGAAACTGGAAAGATGTGCCAAGTTGATTTCAAAACTAAACTCTTAAGTTCACACATGTAATAAAAAGCTAAAAGCCAACGATCCAAGAAGGACAAGAAATTGGACATAGAAACAAAAATCGAACTAATCTGCAAACCCCCAACTGAGGAAATCCTAACTCCAGAAGACCTAAGAACGCTCTTGGAAACTGAAGAGCACCCAATAGCCTATAACGGCTGGGAACCATCCGGTTTAGTACACCTTGGAACAGGCCTAATCTGCGCCTACAAAATCAAGGATTTCGTAGAAGCTGGAATACGCTACAAGGCTTACCTGTCCACTTGGCATGCTTGGCTTAACAACAAGCTTGGAGGAGACCTCGAAACAATCCGCAAAGCCGCCGACCTCTTCAAACATTCGTGGCTAGCTCTTGGCGTTCCGAAAGACAAGGTGGAATTCATCTACTCAGACGAACTCTACGATGATCTTGACTATTGGGCAAAGACGATTAAGATCGCCAAAAACCTCACCATAGCCAGAGGAAGACGCACACTGGAAATCGCAGGCAGAAAGGAAACTGAAGCCAGAATGGTTTCGGACTTCCTCTACACACCAATGCAAATTGCTGACATATTCCACATGCAAGTAAAAATCTGCCAGCTAGGCATAGACCAACGCAAAGCCAATGTCGTAGCCCGAGAACTCGGGGAAAAGCTTGGGTTCTGGAAACCCGTATGTGTTCACCATCATCTACTGCAAGGTCTGGAAAAACCTAAAGTATGGCCCATACCCGAAGGGCAAGAAAAAGAAGCCCTTTCATCTGCCAAGATGAGCAAAAGCAAGCCTGAAACCTGCATATTCCTCTATGACACTCCAGAAGAGATAAAACAGAAAATGAGCCGAGCATTCTGCCCCGAAAGAACCGCCCAATTCAATCCCGTCCTAGACATAACCAAACACATAATCTTCAGAGAAATACAGACCTTCAAGATAGAGAGGCCAGCCAAATTCGGAGGTCCTACCGAGTTCCAAAGCTATCGTGAACTGGAAACAGCCTACACACAAGGCAAGCTCCACCCTCAAGACCTCAAGAACTCGGTAGCTGAAGAACTAATCAAGATACTTGGGCCAGCCAGAACGTATTTCAAAAACAATGCAGAAGCAAAAAACTGCCTGAGCGCCATCAAGAATGCAAAGATAACAAGGTAACAATGTTTGTCCACGCATCTTAAGGAAAAAGAGGAAAAAATCGAGCATCTCTTAGAGTCTTTGGCTGAAGAATCATCCAAAGAGATTCCCGTTGTCGTAGAAGGCAAGAAAGACGTCGAAACGCTGAGAGCCCTGAACGTAGACGGGAAGATCATAACCTTGAAGGCAGGTGGCAAATCCTTCTTAAACGTCCTGTCCGACTTGGAAAGACTCAGGGTTCAAGAAGTCATCTTGATGTTGGACTTTGACAGGAGAGGAAAGGAAGCGACAAAGCGTCTGAAACTGAGTTTGGAAAACATGGGAGTGACGCCTAACCTCGCTTTCTGGCTTGAGCTTTTTGGCCTCGTGGGAAAAGAGGTAAAAGACGTTGAAGGCTTGATCAAGTACATGGAGACCTTGAAGCGCAAGATCGGTCGTTCTACTACATAGCGGATGAACCGTTCTGCCAGGACAAACGAAAGAAAGCAGGAGTAAGTTCACGCTTACTTCTTGCAGTCGTGGCGGCACCCTTTCTGATGCTGTCCAATGCACAACGGTCTGCCGAACGCTGGGCATGCCGGTGTAGCCGCAGTTGGTAGGGGCGGTGGTGGAGGATGGATTCGGGTAGAAGATTGATTTGACAGGGTCTTCTTTCGACGTAGCATCAAGACTGTGACAGTCAAAATAACCGCGACCACGGCTGCAATGACAATAAGAATCCACCAGCCCGAGAATTCACCACTCCACATGTTGGTCTCGGCCAATGCTATCGAATAGGTGTAGGTGCCCCCTGTTGAGCTCTTTGCCTCAAGAAGCACGCCAGTCAACTGGTCCCAGCATATCTGCCCTTCAAGTCCGCTAAAGGGCGAAGTTGCGTTAGCTTGAATAGCCTTTCTCCCACCCCAATCCACAATTGATTGCACCGTGGTTCCTTCACCGGGAATGGTGCTTCCGAATGTCAAGTTGGCGGGAATTATGTATCCTCCGTACCGCCAATTCCTGTTGAGATGTCCAGTGAAAATGGCTCTGGTTGAGGGGTAACGGAATATCCTTGTACGCTGGCTTCGTAGGTTCCACTGACGTGTGGGCATCCTACACTTTGAATGGTTAACTTGATCGATCCTTTAATGCTGTCGCTTAGACTGGACCCAAGATGCTGACGTTATATCTCATGTAGTCTCCGCTTCTGACGCCGCAAGTGTATCCGAGAACGGCTGAAACATTGCCAATCAAGAGGAAGCATGTGAGCAAGATGATGGAGAAGCCGAATCCTTTCATGTTCTTTCATCTCTTGTATTTCAATAACTGTTCCCTGTTTTCATAAGGCTTAGCGATCAAAGTGTCCACCCATTGAGTATGGTCCTAGTCTTCGCGATCTCTGATCTGACAACAAGACAGAAGCGACACATTAGCCGTGGAGGTTGCCAGTGTTCTCTTGATAGCGAGAGGCTATAGTGAATGACTGACTAGTAGTCCACAAAGGTAATATAGACGGGAAGTCATGAGTTAGTTTCGTGTTTCAAAAGCACGATTAGCTCATCACATAATCAAAGCTAACCATCAACTAATCAATAGGAGGTGCATATTTACGGGTTCATCACAAACGTTTACAATAAAGTATGTTATACAAGCCAAGTTTGAAATAGAGGGAGTAGTTGAAAAACCAGATGTTATAGGAGCAGTCTTCGGTCAAACTGAAGGTTTATTTGGGCCAGAACTCGACCTGAGAGAGCTTCAGAAATCAGGTAGAATCGGAAGAATAGAAATTGATTTGCACTCAAAAAATGACAAGACCACTGGCACGATAACCATTCCGACAAGTCTAGACCGCGTGTCAACAGCGCTAATAGCTGCCAGCGTGGAAGCCATAAACCGAGTCGGACCATGCGCTGCAAAAGTAACCTTGGAAAAGATTGAAGACGTCAGAGAAGCCAGAAGAAAAATCATAATTGACCGAGCCAAAGAAATTCTTCACAAATGGACAATCGAGTCCATGCCGTCAGTTGACGAAGTATTCAAAGAAGTCTCAGAAACACTCAAAATCGGCAAAGTCGAAAAATATGGCGAGGACGAACTGCCCGCAGGTCCAGAACTCACTGGCGCCAAAGAAATCATACTTGTTGAAGGACGCGCCGACATAATAAATCTCATGCGTTGCGGCATACTGAACACTATCGCCTTGGAAGGAGCGAAAGTTCCAGAAACAATAAAGAAAATCTGCAAAGAGAAAGAGGCAACCGCGCTTCTCGATGGAGACAGAGGCGGCGACCTCATACTGAAAGAGCTTCTACAAGTCACTGACGTAAAATACATTTCCAGAGCTCCCCGAGGAAAGGAAATCGAGGAATGTAACTGTAAAGAGGTTCTAGACGCGCTAGAAGCCAGAATCGCGATTCAAGACTTGTTCAAGCCAAAGAGAGAAAAGCAGAAAACAGAAATGCCCAAGGAAATGGTCGAAATCACGAAGGCGCTAGAGGGCACGTTGGAAGCGGTTCTCCTAAACGACAAAGTGGAGCAAATAGAACGATTGCCAGTAAGCCAGCTTGCTGAGAAGCTTCGAGAAATGACAGGAGTGGACACGGTCATCTTCGACGGAATCATAACGCAAAGAATAGTCGACGTTGCAAGCGAGAAGGACATAAAGCGAATAATCGCTTCACGAGTATCAGAAGCCGTCAAGCCATCATTAACGGTTCAGCTGACGACGTTTGCAGACATTGTAGAAGGCTAGGTTCAAAAGAAGTCCGTGAGCCTCTTACTATCCCTTGATTCCATCCTAGGAGCCAGCAGTTGCTCTTCAGTTATGCCAAAACTTTCAAGAACCCTTGCCGCGGCAGGCACAACTTGCTTCGACACATAATATTCAATGTCCACCTCATCATAAGAAGCGAACACGTAGGGCTTCACCCTTTCATAGAGACGACCCGATCCGGCAACTACCACGTAGCCCACCTTGTCGCCTACAGAGAGTTCCCAGCCTTTCTCTTTCAGCATTCTGGCAGCTTCAACATGCGCAGCCTTAATTTCATACTCGTCAGGAGGCTTCGTTAAAGTCTTCCAAATGATGAGGTCGCGGTATGCGACATGCTTCTGTCTGAGACCGGAAATGAACCCCCGCACATATTCAGACGCCTTCTTCGGAGATTGATCCTTGAGAATGATCTCCAGAACCTTTTCCTGGACTCTTTTGGCCACTATCGCCCAGTCTCCACGCATTACTTCCAAACCTACAATATCGAGGCTTCCATCAGGCAATAGTCCTGCATACCGCTTCTTTGCTTCCGTGAAGAAAATCCGCAAGTAAACCTTGTCTACGCCGATCTCTAACCCCAACTTCTCTTCAACATCCTTCAAAAGCTTCTCAACTTTCTCCCGCTCATTCTTGACAAATATGCTGTCAGTGTCGCCATAAACAACTTGAAGACCAGCTTTTTCAGCCATTTCAATAGCGCCCCGTATAGTATATCTTCCCCATGCCGTTGCAGCCTCAGCTACCTGTTTAACGTACCATCGTGCAGCAATCCACCCAGCGTAACCATACATAGCATTTGTGATCACCTTCACTGCCTTCTGGCGCGCGTTCAAAACCCGAAACTCGACACTCTCGGATCGAAGTTTCTTCATTCTTAAACGGATTTCACCGCGAACGCTGATAAGATATGAAAGGGCTTCTTTGTAGAAGCCTGCGGGTTCCTTGCGGAACCTGTGCTTAACCTCAGGCGCTTCGAAGACTCCACTGGCTGGCTCAGGCTCTTCCGGCGATACATACGTGTCTGGCGATAGGTTGTAGCGTATCATTATGTTCGGGTACATACTCTTGAAATCCAAGTCTGCAACGCCGTCGTGCAAACCAGGTTTGGGATTGAGCACTATCGCGCCTGTGTATGGCCTGTAAGGCCGCTCTATTCTCTTAGGCACGAGTTCGCCGACCTTGTGTGTGAGCTTTATCAGAAACCACTCAACTCTGAAGCCTGCCGCAGCGGTTCCCACATGGTCAAGTGGCAGACCCACAAGACTTGAAAGCTGCAAACCGAAATCCAAAACGGCTCTGGTGATGCCAATGACCGAGTGAGCGTTATCCATCGAGAACCTTTTCAGAATCCCACGTTTCTTCCTGTCATCCCAGTAATCTGCCAATTCCATGTCTTCAATCAAGACACGTTCTTCTGTCTTCATGATTCCTAGGTAGTCTGCCAGATTCTCCAGACTCTTGACTTTAACCTCAGGGAACTCCGCAGCATAATCTGCAAGGTCTACGCTGGCTCTACCACTAATTGAAACATGGCCGTAAATGCTCGCATGTGGCTCAGTCCTCGTCTTATCAACGTACAAACGCAATCCAAGTCTTTTGCATCGCTCAATAAGATAGGGCCAGTCTCCACTGTTCGTTCCATAACCTACGATCACGTCCGGGTCAAATTCTCGGACCCAGTCTATGAATGGTTCTAGAACAGCCTTATCGTTCCTGTCTTCATTTGCCACGAACTGTTTTTCCGCTCCACTGTCTGTGACCACTGAGATCATGACGACTGGGTTTCTCTCGGGCTTTGGTGTTCCTTCTTTACTGTAGCAAACCATCGTGAACCCTAGGATCCTCAATTGCGGAGGCTCAGTCTTTTCGATGGGTTTCGGCGTCGTCTTTGCCACGTACACCTTGTCAACTTGAACATCTGAAAGCCCAGTTTCTTCAACCACCTCCACTTCATGCCACGCGCAAGGGACAACGTCGTTGTCAATCATGTAGCGCATGGAAACCCGAATGTCGTCTTCAAGGCAGTCTTTCACACCTTCGAGGTCTCGAAGGACTCTTGCATATTTTGGCACGTCGTCAGGGTTCTTGCAGTAGACTTTCACAGCTTTGACTGGCCTGCCAAAGAATCTTCTATCAGCAACTTCAAGGTTCACGATTGCTGGATAATTCCCATTCTTGATCTCCTCAACTACTCTTGCAACATCTGCATCTTTTTCGACAACAGCATAGAAATAACTGACAAAATTCCTGTCAACGACGAGCACTCTTTCTCCAGAGTCGTTGTTTCCCCAGAGTCGAACCTCCATGCTGTCTTCTACAACTTCATAGCTTATGTCCAAGAGCCAAAAAACGACCTTAACCATGAGGACTCTTTCCAATCAGTCAATAGTGAAAGAAATTACTTTTAATGCTTTTGAGTAAGCCCAACTTCCTATCTGTTAATAGGCAGAACAGCCTATTGACTTTCCAGCAGTCGGCAATGGAGAGGCATGGTGCCTTGAAAATCCTGGAAACAAACTTGAAAAAATGCTACGTAAAGATCATTCCAGAATCTATTGATGATCTGTGGCACCTGTACAATGTTGTTTACAGAAACGATGAAGTCTATGCTCACACGACACGCGAAGTCAAATCGGATGAGAAGTACGCAAGACCCGGTAGGGACGAAAGGGTTTCGGTTTTTCTAGGAGTCAGGGTTGAAACCGTAAGTTGGGACAGGCTTCTAGGACGGCTTAGAATCCACGGGACCATCTGTCAGGCGCCAGATACTGTTCCAGCGGCTGCACATCATACTCTCAGCATTGCCTTGAACACCCCAATAACGATCGTGAAGAAGGAATGGGCAAGACATCATTTTGAAAGACTGGAAAGAGCAAGCAAGACCTCAGAGAAACCTATGATAATAGTTTCAATAGATGACGAAAGCTACGCGATAGCCACGACCATGCAGTATGGCATCGAAGAAAGGATAAAAGAAAGAATAAAGCTTCCTGGAAAGCTCGAAGCTGACAACAGAGCATTGGCAACTAACGAGTACTTTAGAAAAGTGTTGAATGGCTTACGCCAAGTTTGGACCGCGGCAAGAAGCCCGATCGTAATCATTGGCGTTGGATTTGTGAAGAATGATTTCGTGAGATACTTGGAAAATGAGGCAGCCGACGTAGCTAAAGCTGTCATAGATGTGAAAAGCGTCAACAACGGTGGCGTCTCGGGAATAAGAGAAGCTCTACGCTCAGGCATTCTGCTCAAAGCGATGAAGCACCTGCGAATCGCTGAAGAAACCGAAATAATTGAAGAGATTCTCAAGAGACTGGGCAAAGGCGAATTCACAGTCACTTATGGGCTGAACGAGGTTGAGAACGCCGCGAGGCTGGGCGCTGTTGAGAAGATTGTGTTGGCTGATTCGATGATACGTGAATCCACGGATGAACAGCGCCTACATCTAGAGAACATAATGAGACAAACAGAGCAAAAAGGAGGCAGAGTAGTCATAATCAGCACGGAACATGAAGCTGGAGAAAAACTCATCGCTCTTAGTGGCACAGCGGCGTTGCTCCGTTTTCCAGTTCAGCCAACGGGGCAATAGCAAGGCTTAATTGCTACATGAGCATCAAAACAGTTATCACGTCAAAACAAGTTATATCAAAACCAAACGTTTGATTATGTTGTTGTCGTGTTTGAGATGGGAATGAGCAAACGAAAACCATTAATCACTATTCAGAACATCGTGGCGTCGGTCACGTTTAACCAGAGAATAGACTTGAAGCTCATAGTCCAGAAATTTTCGCATGCTGAATATAATCCAAAGGTGTTCCCAGGACTCGTTTTCAGACTGAAGAAACCCAAAACGGCCACATTGATCTTTGAGACTGGCAAGATGGTTTGTACTGGGGCGAAGTCAGAGAAATTGGCAGTGCAAGCAGTGAACAAGGTGACCAAGGAACTGAAGAGCAATGGAATCGCCATCATGAACAAGCCCATAATAAAAATCCAAAACATCGTTGCATCAGCCGCGCTAGGCGGCGAAATAGACCTAGAAAACGTTGTCTACAAGCTTAAGAGAGTCATGTACGAGCCTGAACAATTCCCTGGTGCAGTGTTTAGGATGGATGAACCGAAAGTGGTGTTTTTGATCTTCTCAGCCGGAAAACTAGTGTGCGTCGGTGCGAAACGAGAGCAGGACGTGTATGAAGCCGTGAATAACATACAAAAACTGTTGGAAGAACAAGAGCTGATTTTTTACCCGAAATAGCAGTCTAATATGCTATCTTAAACTTGTCAATCGTCTGTGAACAGCTGGATTCTGTTTGGCCATTCGGCTTAGAACTAACTCAAAGCTTTCATTCTCTCGCAGTTCTCTCTTAATGAAAACGCCTGTTCTTCCGATCTTGTCTCTCCTCAAAAGTGCGTGAACTCGATCTAAGACGGTGTCAACCGATATTCCTAACAATCTGGCCACATGTTCTTCCTGCCCAGCTACAGTGCTTTCCACATGACCTTCCTCGGTTGGTTCAATAAGCATCAGTCGCTTGTCAACTCCAACTGATCGCTGTTTTTTTCTCAGGTTTTCAAGTGTTGCTTGGCCGCCGAACCTGTAGAATTCGGTCTCTACCCTGCGCATTTTCATCAATGGAAACGAAATGGTTGTGTTTTCATCTATTTCAACGTGGGCTTTTATTGAATAGGTAGGCGTGGCTTGCACGAGTACGCGCTTACTGATTGGTATGCCTGCTTTCTCCAAAACGGTTTCGACCGTGAATGAAGATATCTGTGTTGCCACGAAAATATCTATGTCACTTTTGGCATTAACGTCTCCTCTGGCAATACTGCCATGCACGATAGGTTCCAATTGCGCACTCTCCAAGACTTCCATCGTCTGTACAGCCTTATCTCTAAGCTCTTCCAGCAGCGCCCAGCGTTTGGAATCATAGAACACTTCCAGGTGTTCTGCGTGTCTCACGGGTTTCCTTGTCATTCAACGGCGCCTTGTCAAAAGACTATTGTATCTGGTTTATTTTAGTAGTTCTGGAAAACCGTCTGCTGCGTGAAGCTTGAATGAATACACGTCCTGTAATCTGCACTGCCTGCAAAACTAGAGACGCCTTCTTCTCCAGACCATATTCTGGAGAAAAACTCTGCAAACGATGTTTCACCAGGTCCATTGAGGAAAAGGCCAGAGCGACTGTGGCAAAGTACAGGATGCTCAAATTCGACGACAGAGTCGCAGTGGCGATTTCAGGCGGGAAAGACAGCATAAGCTTGCTGCACATACTAGCCAAAATGCAGCGAGATCACCCGAAGTCTACGCTCGTTGCGGTCACAGTGGATGAAGGAATAAGGAATTACAGGGATGAAGCTCTAAAATTAGCGGCCGAAAACTGCAGAAAACTCAGCGTAGAACACCACGTAGTCTCTTTTAAGCAGCTCTTTGGCTTCACGTTGGACGAGATCGTTAAGCTTCAAAGGCAAAAAGGCGAGGGCAACGTGACTTCGTGCGCCTATTGCGGTGTCCTGCGAAGAAGAGCCTTGAACATGACAGCAAGGGAGGTCAAAGCAGACAAGCTTGCAACGGCGCATACATTGGATGATGAGACACAAACAATTCTCCTTAACATCTTTCATGGAGATGTTCTGCGTATAGCGAAAGAAAAGCCTGTGACTGATGAGGTACACCCTAAGCTTGTGAGGAAGATCAAGCCTTTCTGCGAAATTCCTGAGAGGGAAACTGCCTTGTATGCTTACGTTAGGAAGATCGAGTTTCAGAGTAGACCTTGTCCATATGCTTCAGAAGCGTTGAGGAATGATGCTCGCGTAATGCTTAACAGGATGGAGGAAAAACATCCGGGAATCAAGTTCACGATTTTCAAGTCAATCGAGAAAATCCGGCCAGCCTTGGAAGAGATGGCCAAGAAAGAAGGCTTAGGCGAATGTGGCGAATGCGGCGAACCTACGACTGCCAAGATTTGCAGGACGTGTCAACTGCTGAAGAGTATTCGATGACTACAGCTAGATGCTGCACTGCAAATCCCGTAAGCGTCTAGCCTTGCTTGTTTGCCATGCCTTCAAACTTCAATTTACGTAGGATCATTGATGCTTCGTTGGCATTCTTCGCTGAAGCTACTTTCTTGGCTTTCTGCAAGGCAATGTTGGAGCCGCAGTACGGGCAGGTTCTGGTTTTCTGTTCAGCCTTGGCCAGCAGAAGACCGCCGCATCTGCTACACACAACTACAAATGTGATCGCCATGTCGTTCACCAATCGAAAGCCTTTTCCATGTTTGGGCTAATTAGCATTTGGTTTGGGAAAAAGAATGTCTGTTGAAGACAAATACAAGGCTAAGTCGTCTTCTGAGTTAACGCAGGTGGCGATTCGCTATTTCAGGAAAGAGGGTTACAAAGTGGAGCAAGCAGAGACGACGCTTGAAGGCTTCAGCGGAATCTCAAACAAGTTTGACTTGATCGTGCAGAAAGGGCATGTTGAGCAGGGCGTTTGGGTGAGGGACTGGAACAGAACCATCGGCGTGAATCTAGTGATAAACATCGATAAGGCTTCGGAAGACGTGGGCTTGTCGAGTCCGATAATCGTTGGTGAAAAGTTCAGTGATCATGCGAAAGCTTATGCGAACAGAAGGAAAATCACCCTGCTGCCAAAGCAAAAGATCGTTCTCAGCCTAAGATAAGTCGGATCAGATTCTTAGAAACTCGTCTAGCAAACCTTCATTCTCCAGTTTGCCAATCCAGTCCACGACACCGACTCGGCATTCTTTTCCATCTTCCAATGTGGCAAGGATTTCGGCTACGATTTCTTCAACAGGCTTGCCTGACGTGTTCAGCTCGCACACCTTTCCGCTGCCTTGAGTATTCAGGGCATCAACCAGACAGACATCCAGAATCTCGGAGGCCAAGTTCTCCCATAGCTTGGCGCCAGAAAAACTCCGATTTTCCATCAACTTCCGAAGTTCGACAGGGTCGCGCCGAAGCACGAAGACGTATGACACAAGATTTCTTGGAACTACGTTCACTGCGTAGTGTCCGTCGACCACCACGTCTTTATTGTCTGATTCTTTGATGATCTTGGCGAGCTCTTTTTTCATTCTGTTTTCGTCTACGATCAAGGTTTTCCTTGTTTTGTCTTCGTCCATGATGAGGTTTCCTCGGTTGGCTAAATCGGTTAGGTCTACGTAGAGTGCATCGAGTTTGGCGCTGAGCGCTTGTGAGACAGAGGTTTTCCCGACGCAAGGTGTTCCCGTGACTAGGATGACGCGTTTGTGCAATAAGCATCAGTCCACGGTCTAAGTGAGCTTGGGGGTACAATAATGTTTCCAAAATTCTTATTGCTGTCTTCTGAGTGTCAGGTAGTTGGGCTGGCGAGTTGGTGTGTGGCTTTCGAGCCTCGGAAGAAAGGCTTGAGGAAACTCCGCCCACGTGTAGAATTGCAACGCTCGCAAGGGCGTAAGGCGAGAGCCTTGGCTACGGAGCAGAAACGAAACGTCCACCCCGCATGTGCCGATGACGCATGGAGATGTCGAGAATGCTGGGTGTGAAACGGTGAAACGGCTGTCCTGCAAGTGGAAAGGGCAAACAGACGCCTGTGAGGAATCTACCTGAGGCGCGGGTAGCCCGATTAGCCGAATGCCACAAAAAACAAAAGGCGGGTTACGGCCAACACGCCAGCCTTAATTTACCGAATACCACAACGATTCTCAATGTCCTAATACAAATGAAGAAGGACAACAAAAGCGACTACACCATAAACTTCACAAGAAAAGCATTAACATACCTAAGCCAACACGCCAACCTACAAGAAC
>CAZCRE010000027.1:0-15343 GCA_964501075.1 uncultured Candidatus Bathyarchaeia archaeon | reverse complement strand
CATGCTTGAGACAATAAAACTGCTCGGTACCGTGTCCAGAGCGGAGTTTCTTCTGCCAAACTTGGGTTCGCTAATCATGGGACTCGCTTGGGGTGTCACTCCGCCGGCCTCGTTGCTTAACCTAATCGTTCTAGTGGCCCTCTCCTTTACTATTATCAATTTGAGTTCTGCCATTGGGGCGCAGGTCAATACTTATTCGGATTATCAACTGGACTCAAGAGATGAACGCAAGAAACGACTTATTCAAGCGACGGATTCTTTCGGACGAAATCGAATCAAAGTATTGTTGATTGGAGAGTTCTTGTTCACGATGGTTCTGGCTTCTCTGTTCGCTCTGATCCAAGGAAAGCCTGTATTGCTGTTCATGTGGGCAGTCGGGATTTTCTTGGGGTGGGCTTATTCTGCTCCACCGATCAGAATAAAAGCCAGATCGTGGATGGCGCCAGTTACGCTTATTCTCGTGCTTGCTGTTCTTCCGGTGCTGTTTGCGTACTATTCCTTTGCCTCCGCTATTGGCCCTCTTTTTCTTCTGTCTCTGGCCGGGCTGGCTTTGACGGTTTACGGTGTGATTATACCAACTGAGATCCGAGATTACTTTGGAGACAAGGCAATGGGCATAGAAACGATGACGGTTCGTCTGGGTTTGGCCAAGGCTTCATTGGCTGGAATTGCGCTATTGTCAACTGGCGCCGCTCTAACAGTGGGGGCGTTTCTTCTCGAATTTCTTTTTGAGCAACATTCACTGTTGTGCGTTCTCTTATTTGCTATACCGGTTGCTGCCATATTCGTTTTGGAGAAATTCAGGAAATTGTACGTTCTTTCTGAGAAGTATTCGCGTTCGAGGGGCGATAGCTCTCTTGCAGAGGAGATCATGCGATTATCCGCAAACAACCCACGTTGGATAATGCTGGTTACTCAGACTTACAGTTTCATCTCCATATTGCTTCTAGCGTCGAAATTTCTGCTTTAGCGGCTCTTTATGAAGCAAACGCACGTGCGAACGACCAGAAGAAATACTATTCATTCGCTGCTGTTCTTGAGCTCAGAATACTCTCGATATCTCAGCTTCAGCTACTTTAATGCCCACCTTATCCAGATGACAGCAACTGCGGCGATCACGATTGCTCCTGAAGCGATGAATATAGCTAGCTTCTGCCAGAAGTCAAAGCTACCACCGAAGAATGCCAGATAAAGCACAATAAAGGCCAACCAACCGAACAGGACAGCAACTGTTCCTATAGCTCTCGTGCCAACGGAATTCATAGTAACCTTTTCTGTCAAAAACATTAAAATAACTTTCGTATTCCAAAAGCAAGCCTCTACTTGGAAAGGCTAAAATCAAGTCCATAAACATATAATAGTGAAGCAAGGCGTTGAAAATGAAACACAACGTGTCCCAAGCGCTGTTCACATTGTTACTGTTCACAATATTGACTCTCGTTCTAACGTGCGCTACAGAAACAAAAAACGGCAACGCGGCCCATGTCAAGACACAGGTGTGCATGGTTGTCGATGGCTCAGCCAGCATAAACGACACCGAGTGGAGCCTAATAAGGCAGGCTTTGGCAAAGGCAGTAAATGACACACTACCTCACGATGGTTCAATCGAACTCACAATCGTCCAGTTCGGCTATTCAGGCCCCACCTACGCTAAGACCGAGCTATCCCCCACGATAATAGACGGCGCTAACTATGCAACTGCAGCGAATCAGGTTTTGGCAATGCCTAAAGGCGGTGGAAGCACGCCAACCGCCCACGGACTGTACCTTGGCTGGAAAGAACTAAGCAACTCCCAAAACTCTCCGACTGCAACCAAGCAAGTAATCAACTTGGCAACAGACCAAGAACCCAACATCAGAAACCACAACGCCACAAGCGACCTAGACCAAAGCGGCGGCTCGCCAACAGCCAAAGACGACGCTATCGCAGTCGTGAACAACGCAGTAAACCAAGGACTCGACGAACTCGACGTTGAAGGAATCGCGTTATCCAATTCCTCGATCAACTGGTTTAAAGAATGGGTTGTCAGGCCGCAATCGGGACTAGTAGCTCCACCCTTCACCAAACCTGGCTGGATCAGAATCGTCGAAAGCCCAACAGCATTCGCCAACACTATCAGCGAGAAACTGCAGGTCATAACCTCAGGAGAATCCATCTGGGTTCCATCCGTCGAGGGAGCTTTCTTCGCAGGCGTTTTGACCGTAGGTCTCATAAGCGTCGTCTCGTCACTTTCTTCAGCCATAACTAACCCCGAAACCTATCCGAGTCAAGCAGTGGCAAAGACCGTGAACATGTTTCCAGAAACCTTGAAGAAATGGTTAGCAGAGTTCATTTCCTCAAAGCGCAAAAAGACCAGCGAACAACGCAAAGGCTCACTGCTTGCTTTAACAAAGCTGGAAACTCTGTCCTATGCAGCAGCTCTGGCGATCTTGACATTTGCATTCTCCTACGCAAAAGCAGACACCCTCAACAGCATTCCCTTTCTGATACCCACCGTGCTGGCAACGAGCGTAATCATGGAGTTTGTCAAGAACTACGTCACGGAAGTGACAGCCAAGAGCAAGAAAGTCTGGACCGAATACCGACTGTGGTACTTTGGGCTCGCCACCTTCCTCGTCTCCACGCTGGCTTTCAAGGTTCCCTTCTCATCCCCAAGCCGCCTCATCCACCATCACCCAAAATTCACGAAACGCTCCCTCGGATTAGTCGCCACTGTCTCGGTCGTCGTGCCCTTGATGTTCGCCACTGTCTTCTATGCGCTTTTCATCAAAGGCTACACGGCAATAGGAAATGTGGGAGTAGTGATGTGCCTAACTATGGCCTTCTTTGACAGCATCCCGATACGACCAATGAACGGCAAAGACATCTATGACTGGAGCAAAATCGTATGGGTCACACTGTTCATAGCATCTTTCACACTCTACGCGCTTTGCCTGTTTGTCTTATGAAAAAGCTTGGAGGAATAATCAACGCGATATTCAGACTGGGAGTATTTGGGGTATGTTCTGGTTGGAGTTGGAATAGCCTTATCCACCTGCGGAACAGTAACACTACTCTATCTTCAAAAACACAGTCTGAGAAGTCAAAACTACGCTTCTTACCCTGTTCCGCTCATACTCGCTGGAACCTTCTTTGTAACTATGGCGGTACTAGTCCTTCTTCATTACAGGAAGAAAAGACGTGAGCCATATGAAGGCCTGGAACTGCCCCCTCCACCGCCGCCTCCACCACCCCCACCGCCACCATAAGCATTACTCACACGAAAAAAGAGCCGTTCGCAATGCATTGCAACGGACGTGGTTGTCAGCATAAGAGAAACACTAGGAATTAGAAAACTCTGAAGGTCTCATTCGAGTTGCCCGCTTGTCAATACGTGATGTGACTATCCAAGGATCTTCTGCTTTATCGCGTTGCGTTTTTCCTCTGGTAGTGGACCAAACTTCTTGATCCTATCCGTGAACATCGTGAAAAGCTCTGCGGCTTTCTTGTAGACGGGCAGCGGCACGTAACTGTACCTTACTCTCATGTTTTCTATGCCATATTGGGCGAGTTCTCGTCCCATCTCGATCATACGCTTCTTCGTAAACTTCTCGTCGATCTCTTCGGTTCCCTCAATCACCAGAACCCCATCAGCGCCGTATGCAAAAGCGCTGAGCAGATGCTTCTTACCGAGAATAGCTGTAGATGGGACCGCCACGATCCTGATATTTTCCGGATACTTGGTTCTATCGAGACCGAGAAAGTCCATCCCCGTGTAGCCCACGTTCTTGTCGACAAACGCTAGGACCCTGACTTCCCCAGGCTCCTTATCAGTTAACACGCCACGCATTTGAGCCATGATCTGCTTCGTCGTGGCATTCTTGAAGTCAATAGCTTCCTGAGGACAGACAGGGATGCAAGCACCGCAGCCGGTGCACATGAACGGGTTAATCACAGCTTTCCCACTCTGCATCGATATCGCAAGGGTCGGGCAAACCGGCACACAAGCCTGGCATCCGTTGCACAGGTCAGCAATCACGAATGCTTTTTCAGGACTCGTAGTAACGTAGTCGCTCTTCAAGAACAAGGCAGCCTTGGCCGAAGCCCCCAACCCGTCTGAAACCGTGTCCCGCACGTCTTTCGGACTCAAAGCACAACCGCACGCGAATATTCCAGTGACCAGCGAATCCACGGGATCAAGCTTCGGATGCTTCTCCGTTATGAACCCGTCCTCGCCAGTGGCCACTTTCATCTTGTCAGAAAGCTCCTTCAACCCAGCAGGCGGAACCATAGGCGTGGCCAAACCGACCATGTCAAACTCCTCGTTCGTCAACTCGCTCATAAGCGTGTCCTCAGCCACAACCACCAGTTTGCCTGTCTTAGCGTTCTTGTAAACCTCAGCCACCTTTCCACGGATGAAACTGACACCAGCCTCCTGGTCACGCCAGTACAGGTCTTCATACCCTTTCCCCGTAGCCCGAATATCCGTATAATAAATAGTAACATCGATTCCTAGCATCTTCTTAAGCACAAAAGCCTGCTTCAAAGCGTACATGCAGCAAATCCTGCTACAGTAGGGAATGTAGTTCTTGTCTCTCGAACCGGCGCAAAGCAGAATCGCCATGCGCTTAACGTCGCTACCGTCTGCTCGCTTAACGTAGCCGCCTGTCGGTCCAGTTGCAGAAACAAGACGCTCTAGCTCCATCATGGTGATAACGTCTTTGTAGGTGCCATATCCATAGGTGTCAAGGTTCTTGGCGTCATAGAGCTGATACCCCGTGGCTACAATTATGCCGCCCACGTGCAGATCCACTGTTCTGCCTGGATCGTCAAGCGTGATAGCCTTAGCAGGACAAAGCTGCTCACACTTTCTGCACTTCGTGCATGCCTTAAAATCAATCGTGTAAGCGGACGGAACAGCTTGTGGAAACTCGATGTATGCGGCTTTGCGCTGTGCTAAGCCTTCGTTAAACTCGTCAGAAACGGAAACTGGACAAACCTTTGTGCAGACCCCGCAGCTTCGGCACTTCTGCACATCAACGCCGCGAGGCTTCATGAAAACTTTCACATCATAGTTCCCAGGGCGCCCACTGACCTCCTGAACCTCGGCATAACTCAGCAAGTCCACGTTCGGGTTCCGCCCAACCTCAGCCATCCTAGGAGTCAGAATACACTGAGCGCAATCCAAGGTGGGAAAAACCTTCGTCAACTTCGCCATGTTCCCACCGATGCTTGGCTTGCGCTCCACAAGATGAACCTTGTAGCCTAAGTACCCGAGCTCAAGCGCAGCAGTTATTCCTGAAATGCCGCCGCCGATGATAAGAATCTCCCTAGAACCCTTCTCACTCACGGTCTGAAGTGGCTCAAGCTCCCGACTCCGCTCATAACCACCCCTAATCAGGCTTATGGCCTTCTTCGTGGCCTCAGCCGACGGATGTGGCCCAAGAATCCAAGAGTCCTGCTCTCGGATGTTCACGAACTCGAGCATGAACGGGTTTAGACCTGCACGTTCCAAAACACTCTGAAAAGTGACAAGATGCATGCGTGGCGTGCAGCTGGCCACGACAACACGATCCAGACTCTCCTTCTTAACGGCCTCAGCAATCATCTCTTGAGCAGGCTTTGAGCATAGGTACTTGTGGAACTTGGCAACGGCAACGCCTTCCCAACTCTTGACCGCATCAACGACGGATTTAACGTCCACAACTTCACCTATGTTCCCGCCGCACTCACAAACGAAGATCCCAATCCTTGACTGCTTCTTCTCCATCTTCAGCAAACTCCCGATACCACGATGTGGTTTAACTGATTCATGGGAAAATGCTTTAATAATCTTATGCTCCCACTTCAAACAAACGTGATGGAAGACATGAACGCTCAAGAGCTTGCCCAGAAACACAAACTTCTCGAATGTATTCAGTGCGGAACATGCACGGGAAGCTGCCCTGTGGCAAAGAAAGCCAACCTAAACGTAAGACGCTACATGCGCGAAGTCGCCACACTGGGCAAGCTAACTCAACATTCACAGAACGAGTTGTGGAGTTGCACGACGTGCTCAACATGCGGCGTCAGGTGCCCAAAAGACCTCAATCCATACGAGTTTCTGATAGACATCCGCGGCATGGCCGTTGAAGAAGGCCAAATCGCGCCAACCATACGCGACGCCCTAGAAAGCATATTCAAAAACGGCAACCCGTGGGGAAGAACACGTAACAAACGCTCCGAATGGACACAGGGCCTGAACCTTAAACACATTTCGCAAGGTGCAGAAACCCTGTTCTTCGTTGGCTGCACAGCCGCATACGACCCGCGAGTCCAAAACGTGCCCAAGAGCCTCGTGAAATGCTTCGAAAAAGCAGGCTTGAACTTCGGAATCCTAGGCGATGAGGAAAACTGCTGCGGAAGCGAAGTGTATGGCATGGGCGAAAAAGGACTTTTCGACTTCCTAGTCGAAGAAAACAAGAAAACCTTCAACAAATACAACGTAAAACAAGCAGTCACGAGCTGCCCACACGGGTATCACTCATTCAAGAACCGTTACAACCAAACAAGCTTCGAAATCAAACATCATTCCCAACTCCTTGCAAACCTAATCGAAACAGGAAAACTAACCCTCTCAAAACCTCTTGACAAGAAAGTCATTTACCACGACCCCTGCTTCCTTGGCAAACAGAACAACATATACGAAGAACCCAGAAAAATCATCGAAAGCATCCCAAGCGTAAAACTCCTAGAGTTTGACCGCTCAAGAGCCAGAAGCATCTGCTGCGAAGGAGGCGGAGGAAGAATGTGGGTAGACATCCCAGGAGAACGCCTCGCCGAAGCCAGAGTCAAAGACGCAGCCGAAACAGGGGCAGACATCCTTGCCGTAGCCTGTCCTTACTGTCTACTGACCTTTGAAGACGCTGTCAAAACGACTGGGCTTGAAGGAAAACTCCAAATCATGGACTTAGCTGAGTTGCTTGCACTGGCCCTATAGTACTCATTCAGTCTTCTTCTCTAAGCGCGAAGAGGGGCCAGAATCATAGTCGGACAGAATCTTCTCTGCGTCCCGAATAACGCGAAAAGCGTATCCTGCCAGACTGATCAACATGCCCAGAACGCCTGTTATGACGAACATTAAGGCCATGCCCGTACCCTTGCCTGTGCCAACGAACAGGCCAAAAACGTTTGCGAGAACTCCGCTCGGCATCATGGCAGGTTCAAAGAACCTATCGGCCAAAGGCCCTGTCAACAGCAAGGCTACTGGCGCAGAAATCTGGGCAATGAGCAGACGTGTCGAGAACACTCTGCCTTGGACGTCTGGAGCCACTTTGGCCTGCCATATTGCTTGACTTGACCCATTGATAATTGGAAGTATGAACATTGCGGAAAAGGAAAACAGTGCCCAGATGACAGATTCTCTCCCCAAACCAAACAACAACATTCCAAACAGACTCTCGAAGAACAAACCAATCAGCACTCCGTGCACCTTGCGTTTCGGGCCACCCCAGACTGACAGCACAATGCTGCCAACGACACCGCCGACACCAGAAGCTGAAAGAACGCTACCCAACACAATCTGATCATTTGCGGTACGCGATAGGATCATCGGAGCCAACAAGGAAAAGCTGAAAGTCGCGATGAAGTTTATGGCAAAGAAAATCAACAATAGACCGAGCAAGCTGGGTCTTTCATGAATATATCGAAAACCGTATAGAGACTCCTTCCAAATGCTTCCCATGCCCTTGCGTCCGGCCTCGGTCACTGGCGGTCTGGGAATATGAACGAGGAACAACATGCTGATTGCTAGGATAAATGTGAATGTGTCAATCATTAGCACTCCTGGAATCCCAATTAGAACGAGCAGGAGTGCCGCGACTATTGGGGCGAATATCGTTGAAGCAAATTGTGCTGCTGCAAGCATGCCATTGGCTCTGCCATATTGCTTCTTAGGCAACATCATGGTAACTGCTGCTGAGTAGGCTGGAAAGTGGAAGGCCTGGAAAGCCCCTGAAAAAGCTCCAGTCACGTAGAGATGCCAAATCTGCAGGTTCCCACTTACGTATAGCATCAAAACGACGACGGTCGGCAAACCTGCTGCTAAGTCAGCGAGCATCATCACTTTCTTGCGGTCGTAACGGTCTACAATTGCACCTGCTAATGGACTGACAAGAACGAGTGGTGCCAAACCAAAGAATCCCACCAAAGCAAGAGCAGTAGCTTGCCCAGTCAGCTCCCAAGCCCAGATAGTCAAAGCAAACTGAGTCATAGCGGTGCCGAGCAGCGAAAACATTTGGCCAATCCAAATAATAGTGAAGGCCAACATGCCTGTCTTGCCTGTTTCAGATCGAATAGCAGAGGTTGTTGCAGAATTCTCCATTGCGCAAACTCTCTCTCGCGACATTTGGGGAGTAGGATTTAGTTCACAGATCTTTTTTATTAAAGCTTTTAGCATCACCAGAAAAGCTTTGAATACACTATTCATGTTTTCCAAAGCCGAAGTCTGCGAATAATTCATAAACCAGTAGTCGCCAAACCTATGTTTCAGGTTGTCCTGAATGGATGATTGGGAACTGATCATAATCGGCGCCGGTCCTGCGGGTCTAGCAGCCGGAATTTACGGAGTTAGGAGTGGACTGAAGACACTTGTTTTGGAGGAGAGGATTGCAGGGGGAACGACGGCAGACGCCCCAATGATCGAGAATTATCCGGGTTTTAGAAGTGTAAGCGGATTTGAATTGGCCCAGAAGATGGTTGCTCATGCCAAGGAGTCTGGTGTTACAATTCACGAGTTTGAAAGAGCGACAGAACTGGACTTGAAAACTGCTGAGAGAACCGTGAAGAGTGACAAAGCAATATACAAAACGAAAGCCGTTATAATCACGTCTGGGTGCCACTATCGAGAACTGGACATTCCGGGAGAGAAAGAGTTTCGGGGAAAAGGCGTAAGCTATTGTGGGCTTTGCGACGGACCGCTGTTCAAAGGTAAGCGTTTGCTGGTTGTGGGTGGCGGAAACTCGGCTTTGATAACGACACTGTACCTTGCTGGGCTTGCGTCTGAAGTGAAGATTGCTCATCGCAAAGACTCGTTCCGAGCTGAGGCAGCTCTTGTTCAGTCACTGAGGGAGAAGCCGAACATCGAGATTCTGTGGAATACGGAAATCATGCAGATCAAGGGCGAGAGGCTCGTCAACAAAGCAATACTCCTCGACAACAAAGCCAACGTCACCAGAGAGTTGACCATTGATGGTATTTTCGTTCAAGTCGGCGAAGATCCCAATAGTCGAATCGCCAGAGAAGCCAGCGTCGCAGTAGATGAAGACGGCTACATAATAGTAGATGCGCTACAACGAACGAACATTGACGGAGTGTACGCGGCGGGCGATGTTTCAAACCACCCAGTCAAGCAGGTCGGTACGGCAGTTGGACAGGGGATAACCGCGGCTACAGAAGCTTATGGCTACATTAGAAGACCTTATTATAAACTATAGGCGAAATCTGAGCGAAACTTATATTATTTGGATTATGTTTGAGAGGTTTCCAAATGCTCCATGTAGGCACAACCACACTTGGGCGCATTTGAGTGTTGGTGAAAAACCAGAATGACCCAGACCTGTGCAGCCGCGGTAAACATCAACCAAGACCTTTGCAGCAAGTGTTGCGTATGCCACTCTGTGTGTCCTTACGAAGCGATAAAACGTGATTCTGAAACGGGAAAAGTGGAAATTGACCTGCAGAAGTGTCAGGTCTGTGGAATATGTTACAGTGCCTGTCCCGTGTCAGCCATAGAGATTGTTTACTATGATTATGGCACTTTGGTCAAGTACGTCAAAAAGATGCGAGAAGAATGCAAAAGTGACACGCTTGTTTTGATGTGTCGTGGAAACTCGCCATCAACGCGTGAAATCGAAAAAACACTGAAAAAGCAAGGTCTGAACATAAAGAAGTATATTCCACTGCGTCTGCCATGCTCAGGGCGCGTGCCTACGGAGTTCATTCTTCAAGCATTGAAACTGGGCTTCAAGAACATTGTTTCAATTCAATGCGAAGACGCTTTCTGCAGGTTCAAAGAAGGCACCAAGATAAACACCAGACGCCTCACACTCACCAAGAATGTTCTTGAGCAACTAGGGCTTGACAAGAACGCTGTTAAGGTGATAAAATATTCAAGAAAAGCAGTTTATGACACGGAAAAATGCGTTGGCTGCGACAAATGTGTATTCATTTGTCCCTACAAAGCCATCGAGCCGGAGCCATTTGCGACCCCCAAGATACTCGATGAGGATTGCATGGGATGCGGCGCCTGTGCCCTAGTCTGTCCTTACAACGCAATACAAGTTGAAGGCTTCGAGTTTGAGAATGTGCTGAAGCTTTACGCGGAATCAGTTAAGAAACTGAAGGCAGAAGGAAAATTCCCGGTCATCCTCGTATTTTGTTGCCAATGGTCCGAGTTCTCAGCCTTGGATAACCCAGAGAGCTTGCTTCTCAAGAAAGCAGTGGTCCTAGAAGTGCCCTGCTTCAAATCGCTTGATCCTGCTCACGTAGTCAATGCGTTGCGCAATGGCTTTGACGGAGTCATGGCAGTGGTCTGCGCAAAGGAGGACTGCAAGCTTCAAGAGGGCGGAGAAACAGCCGAAAGAAACATGGTCGTGCTGAGAAATGCTCTGAAGATGATGAACTTGCTTGAAAGGTTTGAGCTTTACAACCTTTCGCCAAGATGCGCCGAAGATTTCAACCAGAAACTAGATGAGTTCTCAAAGAGAATAGCTGCATTGCCACCGTTGGAAGTGGAGGCGAAGCCGAATGTATAGAATCGTGACAAAGAAAGAGCTGGCTCCGAAGATCAAGCTTTTCGAGGTTCACGCGCCCGAGATGGCTGAAAAGGCGAAACCCGGCCAGTTCATAATACTGATCATAGATGAAAGAGGCGAGCGGATACCCCTAAACATAGCAGGTTACGATTCCAAAAATGGAACAATAACGTTTGTCTTTAACGAAGTTGGAAAAACAACCCGGCAACTTGGAGTTCTGAAAGAAGGCGACTGCATATGGAACATCACTGGCCCACTCGGAATTCCATCAGAGATCAAGAATTTTGGCAATGTTCTCTGCGTGGCTGGCGGAGTGATGATTGCTCCAATGCTACTGCAATTGAAGGCGCTACGTGAAGCGGGAAACAAGATAACCACTATTATGGGAGCAAGGATAGAACAGCTGCTTTTCTTTGAAGAAGAAATGAAGGCTTTGAGCGGCAAATACTATGTGGCCACTGATGACGGGTCAAAGGGCTACAAGGGATTGGATTTCCTCAAGAATATCCTGGAAAAGGAGAAGTTTGACCGCTGCATTACCATGGGCCCAGTTGGCATGATGAAGAACGTTTCAGAGATGACGAAGCCCTTCAACATCCCTACGATGGTCACTTTGACGCCGATCATGGTAGACGGCATGGGCATGTGCGGCGTTTGCAGAGTCACGATCTCCGGAAAAATGAAGTTCGGCTGCGTCGACGGACCCGAATTTGACGGCCACAAGGTGGATTTTGACGAGCTAATCAGTAGACAGAGGATGCTTCTACCCGAGGAAAGGCTAAGCTCTCTCATTTGGGAGATGCAAGGAGGTTGTGCTTGTAGCAGAGAATAAGCCTAAGCCAAAGATCAAGAAAGAAGCCGTGAAAATGCCTAAGCAAGAACCCAAAGCGCGCGGACGGAATTTCAACGAAGTAGCCCTTGGCTACACGGAACAGCAGGCTCTAGAAGAGGCAAACCGTTGTCTGCAATGCCCAAAACCACAATGTGTAGCCGGGTGCCCAGTGGGAATCTGCATCCCAGACTTCGTCAAGTTGCTCAAGGAAGGAAAATATGCAGAAGCCGCTGAGAAAATCAAAGAAAGAAACGCTCTTCCAGCCATCTGCGGACGTGTCTGCCCACAGGAAGAACAATGCCAAAAATCCTGCATCATGGGCAAAGTTGGCGAACCAGTGAGCATAGGCAGGCTTGAAAGATTCGTGGCTGATTGGGAGAGAAGCAGAGGAGCCAAAATACCAGAGAAAGTCAAGCCCACGGGCAAGAAAGTCGCAGTCGTCGGGGCAGGCCCGGCTGGCCTTACGGTCGCCGCGGAACTGGCCAAACTCGGCCACAGCGCAGTGATTTTTGAAGCATTGCACTTACCAGGTGGCGTATTAGTCTATGGTATCCCAGAGTTTCGTCTGCCAAAGAGTATCGTTCGGGCAGAAGTCGACTATATCGAAAAACTTGGTGCCGAACTCAAGCCAGGATACCTTATTGGCCGAATCTACACGATTCCCGAGATGCTAAAAAGCCAATTTGACGCCGTCTTCATAGGCACCGGTGCAGGCTTGCCCGCGTTTATGGGTGTGCCAGGAGAGAACCTAGGCGGAATTTATTCCGCGAACGAGTTTCTGATTCGCGTCAACCTCATGAAGTCATACGCCTTCCCGATCTTTGACACGCCAATTAGAATCGGCAAGCATGTCGTAGTTATCGGCGGCGGCAACGTGGCCATGGATTCTGCACGTTCTGCTCTGCGACTAGGCGCTGAGGAAGTCTGCATCGTTTATCGACGTTCACGTGAGGAGATGCCAGCCAGACAGGAAGAAATCGAGAACGCTGAAGAAGAAGGAATTGTATGCAAGTTTCTTGCCAACCCCTTGAGGTTTATCGGAGACGAGAAGGGCTGGGTCAAAGCCATGGAGTGCGTTTGCATGGAGCTTGGTCCACCAGATGAATCGGGCAGGCGAAGACCTATTCCAGTTAAAGGCTCAGAGTTCGTCATGGACACAGACACCGTTATTGTGGCCACTGGACGAACCCCCAACCCCATCATCCAAAGCACAACAGAAGGATTAGCTGTTACAAAATGGGGTACGATTGTTGCGGATGAGAACGGAAAGACAAGCATCGAAGGCGTTTACGCGGGTGGAGACATAGTCACCGGAGAAGCCACCGTCATAAGTGCTATGGGCGCAGGCAAGAAAGCTGCAAAAGCTATACATGAGTACCTGATGAAAAAATAGTCCTCCCAGAACCTATTCAGCAATACAATACTGCTTTTAGATAGTTTTTTAGCACGCAGGACCATCTCTTGTTCTTTGAAAGCAGGCCTCTTTAGATGAACGAGAACATAATGCACATTGGATTCGATGACACAGATTCGCTAAGTAGAGGATGTACGACTTATGTTGCTGCCTTGTTGGTCGAAAAACTGCTGCACTTGAAAACAAAATTCATAGATTATCCAAACTTGGTAAGGCTGAATCCCAATGTGCCATGGAAAACGAGGGGAAATGGCGCCCTGTGCTTGAGAATACAGCACGATCATGACGCACAGGAGAAAATCAAGGAAATTGTGGCAAACACTGTAGAAGAGCATTCTGACTTGGAGTCCGAGGGCACAGATCCAGGCGTGGTTTTCTTCAAGGGCTCAAGGATTCCGATGGAGTTTAGAATCTTCGCGAGAAATGCAATCACTGGAGTCGTGACCATTAAGGATGCAATAAGGCTGTTGGCTAAGTTCAAGGTCGAGGCTGTCGGCTTCAAGAGTGGCCAGGGAATAATCGGAGCCCTTGCAGCAATCGGCAACACGCTTCAGGGAGACCATACCTATGAAATCCTCGCCTACCGGACTCCGGAGAACTGTGGCTCAAAGAGAAAAGTGGATGAAACTTCAATTTTCAGAATGGACGAGGCAACGGCGCCATACACGTTTAACAACGTTGACGCCGAAAAAGGAAGAGTTATAATCACGCCTCGTGGGCCTGACCCTATTCTTTTTGGTATTAGGGGCGAGACGCCCCATGTAGTGAAGCAAGCGTTCGAAATGGTGAAGCCTCTTGAACCAGTTGAGAGATGGATAATATTCCGCACGAATCAAGGGACTGATGCTCATCTGAAGAAAATCAAGAACCTGGATCAGATCATACCATACAGCTCTGTTGTTGCAAGAGCGATTGTGTCGGCAAATCCCAAGGTAATTCGGGGTAGACATGTCATTTTTTCGATCAAAGATGAGAGCGGACAGGTTGATTGCGCAGCTTACGAACCTACGGATACTTTGCGCCGCGTAGCGAGAGAACTTGTTGTTGGTGATCACTTGGAGGTTTGCGGTGGTGTCCGTGCTGTAAGCAGTGGCAGGTCTCTTACGATAAATCTTGAAAAGATCCGAGTCTTGAAGCTTGCGCCCAGAATTGTCTATCAGAATGCTGTCTGTCCAGCATGCGGCAAGCGGCTTAAGTCAATGGGCAAGAACCAAGGCTTCAGATGCGAAAAGTGCGGACAAAGGTATGCGGGTTTTGGGAAGGTTGAGGTGAGGCTGAAGCGGGACTTGAGAAAAGGACTCTATGTAACTTCAGCGAGGTCTCAGAGGCATCTTACGAAACCGCTTAGACGGTATGGAATGGAGAAACGTGGTGCAGAACCGGTAAGGCTTGTTGCTGACTGGCATTTCCCTTAAGCCCCTACTTGTCTTCAACCTTGAAGATCTCACAGAGAAGAGTGTACAGTTCATCTCCGCCCTCCACTTTTGAGAACAAGTCCTTCTCTACCTTGAGTAGGCGTCCCATTGTTCGATACGTTTGTCTCCATTCAAGTTCTCTCCACATCAGGCGGTAATTCTTCAGTTCAAGCCAAGCTCGGATAGTCAAGACTACAAACATTCCCAACGTGAGCATAAGGTTCAACAGATATATGTCAAAAAGTTCCGTGATTTTTCACCTCCGTGATCTGTTGCAAGCTTTGTGTGTATTAGGAAAACTCGTTCAAATCAAGTTTTTGATGCGCCAGCCAGATGTTTGGCTTTCTGCTCGGCTTCAACGTGGGATAGCGAAATGGTTTAAATCAGTGCTACTCTCTTATCCTTTAAAATCCAACGGATCATGCTGTCGGAGTGTCTGGATATTGGACAGATTCCCTGAAAAAGAGTACAGTCTTCCTTTCTTCAAAGAAGCAGGATACGTCAGAAAGCTTTGCCCAAAGTGCGACGAGTATTTCTGGACGCAGAACTCGGAACAAGAAACATGCGGTGAAGCCACGTCAAAAGGATGCGCCAGCTACACCTTCATAAACGACCCACCAACAAAAAGAAGCTACAGCTTAAGAGAGATGCGTGAAGCTTTCCTGTCGTATTTTGAGAAACATGGACACACTCGAATCAAACCCTATCCTGTGGTGGCAAGATGGAGAGAGGACATCTACCTCACTCATGCAAGCATAATTGACTTTCAACCATACGTAACCGAAGGCATCGCCCCACCACCCGCAAACCCTTTGGTGATTTCCCAGCCATGCATTCGCATGACGGACATTGCCAACACTGGACCAACGTTTGGGAGACACATGACCATATTCGAGATGGGAGGAGCACA
>CAZCRE010000026.1:0-15709 GCA_964501075.1 uncultured Candidatus Bathyarchaeia archaeon | reverse complement strand
AAAGGGAGAAGCTTGCCGAAGAGATAATCACCTTGAGACAGAAACTCGGTGCAGTTCAGACCGAGGCTTCTACACTTCAGTCCCAGTTTGACAACGTACTAAGGGTTGGTTATCTAAACTCCAAAATCCAATTGGGCAAAGTTGAACAACAGCTCAGAAGAGTCGAAAAGGATGTGGAAAATGCACGTAATGAGAAGGAGGCTCTGAGCCAAGAAATATCAGAGTTGGAGAAGAACCGTGTTGAACTCTCCAAGAGCGTCTTTTCGGCAAGGGAAGAATCGAAAAAGTTCACCAGTCAAATAGACGAGATAGATAAGGATCTACATGGCCTTGATGCAGAGTTTGAAGAAGAAGACCGGCTGCTAAATCAGATGCAATTGAGCATCCAGACATCTTTGCTACAACTTGAACAGCATCGAAATCAGCTAGAACAGTTCGGCTATGAGCAGCCGCTGGAAGTCACGCAGAAGCAGGTTGAGGAAGCTGAAACATCGATCAGAATGATGCAGTTTGAACTTGAAAGGATAGGTGCAATAAACCAGCTTGCCCTCTCTCACTACGCCGAACAGATTTCGCGTTACAAGGAATTGTCGATGAGAATGAATGAGCTCGAAAGAGAAAAACAAGCAATAGTCCAGTTTATGGACGAAATTGACCAGAAGAAACGTAGGGCCTTCATGGAAGCCTTCGAGAGAATTGGTGTCAACCTCCAAAAATACTTCTCTAAAGTCACAAGCGGAGGAGTTGTCACTTTGAAAGTCGAGGATATTAATGAGCCCTTTGCCGGCGGCATCGACATGATAGTTCAGTTTCCCAATAAGCCTTCTATAGTTGTAAGTGGAGCCAGCGGGGGCGAACGTTCAGTTGCGGCAGTCGCGTTCATTTTTGCTCTGAAAGACTTCACTCCAGCCTCCTTCTACGTACTCGATGAAGTGGACGCTCACTTAGACGCTTTTCATGTTTCGAGACTCGCTGATCTTCTCTTGGAAGAATCGGAGAAAACGCAATTCATAGCCATCACGCTGAAGCCTGAAATGGTCAATAAGGCTCAGAAAGTTTACGGCGTCTACGACCGAAATGGAGTTTCGAACGTGATCGCTGCAAACTTATTGGAGGTGCCGAGCTAGTGTCTTCATCAGCCATGAAGAGGCCATTCTACCTGCATCCTCCATGGAACATCCTCTTTGAATTTCACAAGCTTGAAAAACTCATACCTTGGAACATCAATATTGCCTACTTACTAACTTCATTTCTTCAACAGATGGAAAAGTCTGGCCAAGTCGACTTCAGAGCATCAGGCGTGGCCTTAGACTCCTCAGCCCTCATATACCTAATGAAGTCGAAACTCCTGCTGGAACTTGAGGAACCACCGCCTCCACCGAAAAACATACAGGATTTTCTTCCGCCGCCCCTCTTTCTGCCTTTAAGACATGAATTAACCTCAACAACCATCAAGCATCTGCTAGAGGTTCTAGACGATGTCTTGAAAGGAGAAATGCTCGTACGGCTTGACAAGCCTATTGAGGAACCGCTTCTTCCCACACCTTCAGAGATTCTGCCACAATTGGACCTATACTTGATGCAAATTGAACTCCAGATGGAGAGACTTTATGCGTCTCTTCTGGAGAGAGTGAAAGGCGCTGGAATAATCGAGTTCTCAACGTTAACAAAAGGAACTTTGCGGCTTGAAGCTATTCGAACGTTTATTCTGTTGCTTTTCTTGGCGCAAGAAGGAAAAGTGGACTTGTGGCAGAATGAGGAATCTATGGAGATATACATAACTGTTGGAGAATTGAACCTTGCAAAAAGCTGAAAAACAGCCGCTTGACCAAGTTGTCGAAGAACACGATAAGGAAGCTGCGGGGAAAGCACAGAATGAACTAGCCTTGGTAGAGGCTGCTTTGTATGTTGCAGGCCGACCGCTTGACTTGAATGAGTTGTGCCAGATACTGAGGACTCGATCCAAAAACAAAGCCAGAAAGCTTGCGCAAACGTTGCTCAACGAATATGCCGTTAGAAACACTGCCCTTGAGATTTTGGAACTGAAAGATGAAAGGTATGTCTTGCAGCTAAAAAGCGATTTTACGCCTCATGTTAAGAAACTCGTTAACCGGCCTCTGCTTTCAATAGGTCCACTGAAAACACTTTCATACATAGCTTACAGACAACCCGTATCCTTGAGGAGAGTGATTGAGGTTCGAGGCAACCATGCTTATGGACACGTTAAAATGCTGAAAGAGATGAGATTAGTTGGTAGCGAAAGAAGTGGCCGCTCGTCTATTCTCAAAACAACAGAGTATTTTGCTGATTACTTCGCCCTGAGTCATGATACTGTCATCATGAAAAGAGAGTTGAAGCATGTTTTTGAGAACGTTCCAAGGCAAGAGGGCTCTTCGGCGCAGAACGGATAGATTTATATTTAAAGCAACTGTTGATAATGAACGCTTAAATTCGGGATTTCAAGGAGAAACAGAAAGTGTCGGTTTGGCACGGTAACCTACACAAAAAGAAATCGTCGGGGGGCAGAAGGATAGCTCACCGAAAGAAGAGAAAGTTCGAACAAGGCTCGTTTCCAGCGGAAACAACACTTGGGGAACCCAAGTCAAAGATCTCTAGGGGAAGAGGCGGAAACCTCAAGCGCAAGATCTTGGTTGACAAGTTCGTATGCGTGACAGACGTGAAGAGTGGGAAAACAGAAAAAGTCGAGATCACAAGAGTAGTCAAGAACCCCGCAAACGTTGACTATGACCGCAGAGGCGTGATAACCAGGGGTGCAGTGATCGAAACTTCGTTGGGCTTGGCACGCGTTACTTCAAGACCGGGGCAACATGGAATGTTAAACGCGGTCTTAGTCAGTGCCGAGAAAAAGGGGCAATAACTCTTTATTTTGTGATTGACGCCACATTTCGTGTTTTCAACAGTTGTTTCGCGATGTTTTTGATTAGTTCACTTTTAGTATTCTTTTTCTTAACGAGAATCATGCCAGTTTTCAGCCATGGCGTCTTCGGATAGGTCACGTCTGCAACAAGCTCGCAGTTTAGCTGAAGTTTTTCAGCGGCTGTTTTTAACTCTTGAATTTGTGGAGAGGAGGAGGCCAGATTCTTTGGAACACGCCTTCCTTGCTTCCTAGTTCTTGTCGAATCAAAATAGGTTGGCCATACAATCACTTTTTCCTGTTGCCGCATATAAACTCACCCACATTCTATTTTTGACTGTAGTACGCTATTAGCTTGGCGTTGTTTTTGTCGATTCTCACAAAGCCAAATCGTTCAAACTGTATTACAGTGTTTTGCTTTAATTGCTTACATGTCTTTTCGGCAATGCCTTCGGACATGGCTGCATCGGGCATTACCACTTGGCATGGCATGTCCTCACCGACCGGTATCCAATGAATTAGCGGGGCTTTCCCTTTCTTCGCCTCTTCGTAGGCGTTACTGACAAATGACGCTTCGGCGGAATAGCTGCTTACCTTCTCAATTTTGACGTTGAACAATTCCATTAGGCGGATCATACTGCCTGTCTTGGTAGTGTCTATGTCCTTCTTTGAAACCCAGAATGCTGCTGCGTGTTCGTTTCCTTCAGGCTTGATTGTGTATTCTCTAAATCCTCTCTCAGGGTATTCTGGATGTAGGTTGAGCCGCACCATGTATTCTTCTGGAATTTTTCTTACCGTTAGTTCAATTGGGTTCTGGACGAAGAAGTATCTATTAGCCGCTGGGTCTAGGATTTTGCGGTTGTAGGCGTACAGATTTTCCCAGCTTAGAACAAGGTCTTGGGTCTTTGGTCCGATGTCAAACATCATTTTCTTGATAGCTTCGGGTGTTATTCCTCTTCTTCTTAAGGCCGCAAAGGTTGCAAGCCGCGGGTCATCCCAATCTTTGAACATGCCTTCTCTTATTCCTTGAACAATCTTTGACTTGCTCAAGTAGGCTCCTGTGATTTTGAGTCTGCCGTAGTGTATAGCTTCTGGATATTTCCAGCCTAGGTGTTTGTACATGTACTCCTGTCTGACTTGGTTCGTCAGATGTTCCTTTCCCCTTATTATGTGGGTTACGCCCAGCAGATGATCATCTATGCCGCATGCGAGATTGTACAGTGGCCAGACATGGTATTTGCCGCCGACCCTTGGGTGTGGATACTTCTCTGCATCGATAACGCGGGCGGCTGGCCAGTCTCTGACAGCGGGGTTAGGATGGTTTAAGTCAGTTTTTACGCGAAGAACTGCTTCGCCTTCGCTGTAACCACCTTGCTGCATACGACGCCATCTTGCTAGATGCTCCTCAATTGGTAAACTGCGGCAATCACATGATTTGCTCGCTAAGGCTTTTTCACGGAAGATCTCTGGCTGGCATGTACAGACGTAGGCATTTCCTGCCTTCAGAAGCTTTTCAGCATATTCGTAGTAGATTGGAATCCTGTCGCTTTGAATATGCTCTTCATTCGGTTTGCAGCCGAGCCACGCCAAATCCTCTCTTATGCGATCGTAGAACTCCAGAAGCGGTCTCTTGATCTTCGGGTCTGTATCTTCGAAGCGCAAAACGAACTTACCTTTATACATGTGCGCGTATTCGTAGCACAGGATTATCGCTCTGGCTGAGCCTAGGTGTAGCACACAGTCTGGGTTCGGCGAAAACCGTGTAACAACTTGTCGATACTTGTCCACATTAGGCAAAGGCGGAAGACGTTTTTCCTTTTCGACTTTTTCTTTTACGAGCGCTTCAGGCCAGTTTTCCTCAACTATGCTTTTCTGCTCGTCGAATGATAGAGTGTTAACTTCTTTCACGATCTTGTTGACGAGTGTGGATATCTCCTTAATCTTGCTCCTTAGATCCGGTTTTTCGCCTAGTATTTTTCCAATGACAGAACCGGTCTGTGCTTTACCTTCGTGCTTTATAGCGTTCAGCAACGCAGTCTTTCGAATGTCTTCTTTAAGCTCAGAATTCTCAAGCAAAGGTTATGCCTTCAAATCAGATTTTTCTTTCAATCAAGAATCTCGCGAAGGCTTTTAACTTTTCTTTTCCATCGGAAGCAGGCAAGTGGTTGTCAATTTGGCTCCAACTGTCTTCAACCATTTTTTTCGCGAATTGCTTAACGTATTCTATGGAATCATATTTTTGCATTATTGTGATTGCCTCGTTCCTGAGTTTCTGGTCTGAAGCATGTAGGTTCAGGATTTCGACAAGTCTCCTTCTATCCTCAGTACTCCCAGTTTTCAAAGTGTGGATAACTATCAAACTCCGTTTTCCCTCGGTTATGTCTTGTCCGCGTCCGCCTTTCTTGGCTTCAAACTCGGTGCTGGTTAAGTCAAGCACGTCGTCCTGCATTTGAAAAGCTACACCAATGCTTTCTGCAAATCGACCGAATTCCGTTTCAAGCCGATCGTCTGCGCCTGCCAAGACAGCCGCGATCCTTGCAGACATTCGTGCTAGTGTGCCAGTCTTGTAAGCGCACATTTGCAGGTAGTCTTCTTCGTCTATTCTGTCAGCGTTTGCCAATCCTCTGTGCCATGCTATGTCCATGGCTTGGCCTAGGCTGAGGTTAATCATTTCCTGCGAGTATATCTCGTAGATTTTACATAATCTCTCCTTGGCAACTTCTTTCTTTTTCTCTATCAAAGGCAATAATGGTAGGTAGTACATGGTGTTTCCAGCATTTATGGCCACATCTGAACCGTAGACTTTGTAGGTACACGGCTTTCCTCTCCGAAGTTCAGACAAGTCCTCGATGTCATCTACCATTAGCGTTCCATTGTGAACCACCTCAGGTATTATGGCGAAATCAACAAAGTCGTCAGGGTTCTTGCCTAATGCTTCACAGACTAGCAAGAATAGAACTGGGCGCCATCGTTTTCCGCCTCGATCAAGAAACTCCCAAATAGGATTGGCTAATGTTTCATTTAATGTTTCCAAGTTGTAGGAATATCTTGGGGGGTTAGTTCTGAAAACTATGGCTTTTTTTGAGAAGACTCTGGGGATGTACTTTTCAATGGCTCTGTTTATTAGTGGGGCTTTTTCTTCCAGAAGTCGGTTAATGTCCAAGGGTCTTCCCTCTACGTGAGTAGTTTTCGATGTTGAATCCTCGTGCTCTCAACCATTCTGCTGTTTTACCTGTCAGTATGACCGGTGCTTTATGTAGAGCGTGTATCGATTCCGCTCCTACCAGGAACATTGTAGTTCTCAATTCGTCTATCAAGAGTGAAAGCGCTGTTTTCGTTTCTTCGACGCCTTTGACTGCTGCTTGCAGCAAAGGATGTGAAAGACTGGATAAGCTTGCTCCCAGAGATATGGCCTTTGCAATTTCCAGGCCGTTCCGTATTCCTCCGGAAGCAATGATTGGAATGTTCACTGATTGAGAAACTTCGACTATGCTTGCAGCTGTCCAGATGCCCCAATCCCAGAAAGCATTGCCTAGTCTGCGTTGGGAACTACAGTTCTCTCCTTTGGCACGGTAATATTCCACGGCTGCCCAGCTTGTGCCACCTGCACCGCTTATGTCGATACCTTTTATGCCTGCAGCTTCGAGTTTCTCTGCTTCCTCCGTTGATATGCCTGCGCCTGTTTCTTTTGCGATCACAGGTTTGTCCAATTGGCATGCGATCTCTTCTATTCTCTTTAGTACTCCTTTGAAATTTGTCTGCCCCTCAGGCTGTACAGCTTCCTGTAACGGGTTCAGGTGTATTGCAATGGCATCCGCATCTATCATCTTCACTGCTTTCTTGACTTCTTCCAAACCATATCCGTTGACAAGTTGGATTCCGCCAATATTTGCTATTAGAAAGGCTGTGGGTGCCTTCTTTCTGACGACGCTGAAAGTTTTCTCAAGCTGCTTGTCTTCTATTGCCACCCTCTGGCTTCCAACGCCCATTCCTAAGCCTAGCTCTTCTACAGCTTCAGCTATCGTGGCATTAATCTTTGCAGCTTCGTCTGTTCCGCCAGTTATGGCGCCAACGATCAGCGGTGCCGAAAACTTGTGGTTAAACATATTCGTGGACAAGTCGACGTTTTGCTTGTCGACTTCAGGTAGCGCTTTGTGAACGAAGTAAACGTCTTCGAGACCTGTTGTCACTTCTCTGGCTTGGACATCGTTATTTAAGGAGATTCTTATGTGATCTGCTTTGCGTTTTCTTGTTTCTTTCGCCAAGCCTATTCCTTCTCTATTAATGTGCCCTCAACCCTTTCTGCATTAAGCGCTTTGAAAACGACGTTGGGTTTCGTTGCGTTCAGAATAGTCACAGGTATTCCCTGTTCTATTGCGGGTACAAGTTCCGCCACTTTTCCTAGCATGCCTCCTGTGACGTCGCAGACTGTTGACTTGCCTATTCCGTGTTGGCTCTTCTTCAATTCCGCCAGTGTCAAATGTGAAAGCATTTTCGCGTTCTTTTCTTTTTTCGGGTCGACATCGCAAAGTCCATCGACGTCAACTCCCATTATTATGCGTGTGGCACTGAATCTCATCGCGATTGCTGAGACAAGCTGGTCGCCCGAGAGTATGGTGAACCCCAGCTTTGTGTCCAGTACAGCGTCACCGTAGAGAACGGGTAAGAACCTTGTTTTCAGCAGCATTTTCAAAGGCGTGTCCTCGAAGTATCTGATTCGTCCGTTTTCTGTTGCTATGCATGATGATGGTGTCACACTCACTGCAGGTACGTTGTGCATGATCAAGGAGTCCATTATTAGGCCATTGAGCACGGTCATGAAATGGTGTGTCTCTGCAAAACCGATCAACTGGCTTGGGTCTTTCAATCCGTCTTTGATGGAGTTTCTCTGGGCTGCAGGATGGCCGAAGCTTCCGCCGCCATGCACGACAATCAGGTTACTCGTGTTTGTCCGTTGGATCTCTTCCGCCAAACGGTCTATGACTTGAGTTCGAGCAGTAAGCTCCACATTCTTATCTGTGATCACTGATCCTCCGATTTTCAAGATTGTAGTACCATTTTCACTCAATTCTAACACCTTCCTCCGTTTTTCTAGCCACGAATGGTCTTCCACCAGATCTCTGTATTGCTTCCGAAACCTGTTCAAGCTTTTCTTCTCTGGCCAAAGCTATCATGCAGCCCCCACCACCGGCGCCAGTCAGCTTGGCGCCTAAAGCTCCTGCCTTTCTGGCGGCATTCGCAAGCCACTCTAGAGACTCGTCTGACACTCCAATGCCGTAAAGTAAAGCATGGTTTATGTTCATCATGGTCCCAAGCGTTTCCAAGTCGTTTTCCTTAAGTGCCTCTATGGCTCTCAAAACGATTTCACGAGCGGCCTTCATGAGGTGCTCAGTTACTCTGGGATATTTATCAACGAGGTCACGCACTTTTTCCACTTGAACACGCGTGGACCTTTCAACACCTGTATCCCCGATTATGAGCGGAATATTAGTCTTGACTTCTAACGGTTTGAACCCTGTATCCATCTGAAAAAGCATTGTTCCGCCCATCGTTGAAATCGCCGGGTCCACCCCAGACGGGGTGCCATGAACAATTTTCTCCGCCGTACAGGTTATGCGGAGGATGTCCTCTTTCGACAGTTTCACGTCCAATATGGCGCCTGTGGCCGCGGTCGTAGCCGCTATAACTGCAGCTGAAGATCCAAGTCCTGCACCCACGGGAACAGTTGAGTTGATCTCGATGTCTAAGCCGACATGTTGTCCATGTTTTTCCATTACTTTTTCTATGGCTTGCTTGACTGGTTCAAGCCTCATTTTTGCCTCTTTCAGATCGCCTTGCTCAACTCTGAAACTGCCGTTTTCGAAGAAAACTTCGAGGTTCAAGTCCATTGATCTCACGTGGAGGCGGTTATCATTCCTTTTTTCCACTCTTGCGTAGGCCCTTTTGTCTATTGCCATGACTATGGCTGGCTCGCCGTAGACTACAAAGTGTTCTCCGAGGAGTATTATTTTCGCGGGAGCTGAGGCAATGACCCCCATTATTCACCACTATTTTGTGAAATACATGGCTGCATACCCAACTACGCTTGAGTAGTCACCAATTACATCACCACTGGTCTTATAGCATAATAATTTTGCCTCTTTCGCTCCCATAGTCTTTGCAGCAGTGATCAAACCGGCTATTGGACCGTAACCGCAAGCACTGATTCCGCGTTTTTCAACGGTGGAATAAAACATGTCTTCATTCATCGATTCTATTGTTCTGATGGCCATCATATCGTTTTCCAACGCTCTTTCCTGCGGCTCGTAATGGGTCATATCTGAAGAAGCAATGACAACGGCGTTCTTGCCCATCAAAACACTGCTAACTGCACGTCCGACTTCTTTCACTGAATCTAAATCCTGCATCAAGAAGCAGATTGGGACAATTTTGAATTGTGAGCCATAAAGATACTGGAGAAACGGAAGTTGCACTTCGATTGAATGTTCAAAACGATGAGCGGATTCATCGACATCAACTATCCGTGATTCTCTCACGATCTTGTTGGCTATTTCAGTGTCTATTTTAACGTCTCCTAACGGTGTTCGCCAAAAGCCTTCGCTCATGACTGCGAGAGGGCTGCCATACCCAGTGTGGTTTGGGCCGAGAATCACAACGACATCTGGCTTTCCATCGAGGGCGAGCTTATAGTATGCATGGGCTGCCACTGGGCCAGAGAAGGCGTAACCAGCATGTGGGCAAACTAGACCCATTATATTTCTCAGATCACTTTTGGTTACATCGGGAAGTTTTCTAGGCCCAAGCTCATGTAAAAAACAATTCCTGATCTGTCTTCTCAGTGATTCTGCTGTTCCCTCATAGAAGGCTCCGGCTTGGCATGGCTGCCGAACCTTCGCCATTCCGTTAGATGTCATCCTCTTCCTTCGCGATCTTTGCCTCAAAATCATCAATAGTTATGGATGGATCTTTGTCTGGTGAGAGTTCTCCTCTTTCGCGCAGGATTTGCCTGGCCAAGAGCCAGTAGATAACGGCTAAAGCTCGTCTGCCCTTGTTGTTTGTCGGTATGACTAGATCTACGCCAGTGAACTCGTTGTCTGTGCTGCAAAGAGCCACGACAGGTATGCCCACGGCTGCTGCTTCTTTGACAGCTTGGGCGTCTGCTCTCGGGTCTGACACCAGCAGGACTTCAGGTTCAATGCGGTTTGGATACAACGGGTTAGATAGGAGTCCAGGGATGAAACGGCCAATTACTTGGGTTGCCTTAGTTGTTTCGGAGAATCTCTTGACCGGTTCTTGCGCGTAGAGTCTAGCTGCGGCGGCTGCCACCTTTGTGGGTTCGAATCTGGCAAGGAATTTTGCAGCGGCTCTTATGCGGTCATCTGTTTTCTTGACATCTAGGACAAACAGGCCGTCTGGCCTTACACGATATATGAACTGTTCCATGTCGCCTGTTTTCATTCTTGTTCCGATGTGTATTCCTGCCGATAGCAATGTGTCTCGGGGCAGGAGCAGTCCTTCTTCAGGAGTAACTTCCTCTTCTACTTGCGTCTCAGCCACGGTTTCGGGTTTTGTTTCCTCTTCTACTGTTTCCTTTTCTTCTTGGTTTTCTTTATTGATTTCTTTGTCTTCTGACATGTTCTTGTTCCCCTAAGTCGCTTGGAGATCTGCCATCTTGGCTCTGTCTCCTAAGAACTCTTCTATTCTTATTAACTCGTTTATTTTTGCTATTCGCGCTCCTTCAACGATTCCCGTCTTTATTATCGGGCATCTTAGGGCGACTGCCAACTGAGCTATGTGCCAATCGCATGTGTCGCCGGAGCGGTGAGCGATTATCGGTAAGTACCCATTTGCTTTTGCCATTTCGACCGTTTCTGAAGCATCTGTGAGGGTGCCTATTTGGTTAACCTTTATTATTATGGCGTTGGCTGCGGATTTTTTGATTCCGTGGCTTAATCTTTCATTGTTCGTGGTGAATAGGTCGTCTCCACAGATCAGGCAATCTTTGGCTTTCTTGGCGAGTTCCGCGAAGCTGTCAAAGTCTTCTTCGTGGAATGGGTCTTCAACGTAAAGAAGATGATATTTCTTGATAAGTTCGAGCAGGAAATCTAGCTGTTCGCCAGAGTTTCGTTTTTTCCGTTCTCTCTTGTAAACATATTTTCTCTCTTTGCCGTTCCAGAGATAGGAAGCAGCCACGTCAATCCCTAGGCCACATTCGAAGCCTAGGTCGCTGCCAACTTCTTCGCATGCGTCAGCAAGAACTTCAAGAGCCTCTAGATTTTCGATATTTGCAATCCATGCTCCTTCGTCGCTTTTTCCGCCGTTGAAAAGCTTGTCTTTCTTTCCAAGGACATCGCCTATTTTTCTGTGAACTTGAGCGTTGGCTGTTGCGGCCTCTAAGAATGATCCTGCTCCGTGTGATAGGACTAGGAATTCCTGTATGTCTGGGGTTTTTCCTTGGGTGTGCTGCCCACCACTAATTGCATTTCCCAAAGGATAGGGCAACTCATGAGCCATTTGCCCGCCTAGGTATTGAAAAAGGAGTGAATCATAAGAGTTTGCCGCGGCCTCTGCCACTGCCAGCGAGATGGCGAAGGCCGTGTTTCCTCCTATAACTCTGAAGTCCTTCGAACCGTCAATTTCATGAAGCGTCCTATCTATTTCTTCTTGAAAATTGGCGTTTAATCCCACAATTTCTGGGGCTACGAGTTCCTCAACTTTCTTGACTGCTTGATCTACTCCGCCTTGTGGATAATAGACAACTTCAGTTTTTCCTCGACTCTTTCCTGCAGGGGCAGAAGCCCTGCCGAATCCTGAGGTTGTTATGACGTCAATTTCTATCGTTTCTTCGCCTCGACTGTTGAAAACTTTTCTTGGGATGACGTCTTCAATGACTGTTGACATTTTCTTCTCCTTTCATGGGGTTACTGGTAGGTTCTTGCCTCTTTCCGTTTTTGAGCTTCTTCATTGAAACGTAAAACTTCATCGATTATTTCGACGTGTGACAGCAGCATTCGGCGGCAGCAATATCTTTTGATCTCAAGGCTGTCTAGGACTTCGCCTGCGTCCTCTCCGGCTTTGACTCTTCGGGCGAATTCTTCCCATTTGTCTCCAACCAGTTTGCCGCATGTAAAGCATCTTACTGGGATTATCATCAATAAGTCCTCATTATCTGTAGCTTTTCTGTTCTTTGGCCCTTGCTCCTGGTCCTCCGAACTTTTTAGGTTCCTTTTTCCTGGAATCTCCGACAATCATTGTTCGGTCATACTCGGCGAAAACTGTGCGTAAGTGTGAGCTTTTTGTCCATTTCAGCAAGGCGTTCGCAATAGCCATTCTTGCGGCTTCTGCTTGTCCCATGTAGCCTCCGCCTGAAACCGTTACGTCAACATCCAACTGCTTAGAAACATCCTCTCCTGCGTGCAGGAGTGGCTCTTTGATTTTCTCACGTGAGATCTCTGGTTCAAAAATCTCGAGTGGGGTTCTGTTAATGCGTATTTTGCCGCTTCCGGGTCTTGCGACTGCGCGTGCTGTGGCCGTTTTTCTTTTTCCGCTAACGACTAAGACTTTTTTTGCTGGCATAATCATTCACCTGCGTTCCATCCTATTTCTTTTGAAAACTCGCCGACGGTGAAGTATGGGCACGTCAACTTTTTGGCTTGGGCGTTTGGTAGTGTTTCCATTTTCTGGTCTTTGAGGTTGCTTGGTACTCCCATGTAGACCTTAAGCCGCTTGTACGCTTGCTTGCCTTTTGGTTGCTTGAATGGTAGCATGCCTCTAACGCTTTTTCTGACGATTTTGTCAGGTCTTCTATAGTGAAATGGGCCTCTTCGATATTGTCCTACTGAGAGAAATTCTACAGCGTCTTTCAGTTTGCTTCGTTTTTTCCCGGAAAGTATGGCTTTTTCAGCGTTGATGACAACTATTTCTTCACCATTGAGTATGCGTTTTGCGACGCTTGTTGCCATTCTTCCTAGAATGAGTCCGTCGGCATCTATTATTGTGATCTGTTTTGTTGTCTGCATGTTCTCACCCGATTATTTTGATGTTTGATCCTTTTGGATTGCTCTTGAGTAGTTCAGCGAAAGACAGACACTTGCCTTTTGAAGCGTAAATCTTCTCTTTCGCTTTTTCAGAGAACGCCAAGGCCGCAACTGTTATGGGGTGGCTGATTTCGCCTGTGCTTAAGACCTTGCCTGGAACTACTACAACTTCGCCTTTATGCGTGTATCTATTGAGGCGACTTAGGTTCACGGCTGGACGATTACTTCTGGGTTTGACTAGTCGTTCGGCGATGTCTTTCCAGATGGCAACTTCGTTTTCGTTGCTCTGTTTTCTGAGAAATCGAATAAGCTTCACAAGTTCGGGATTTGTCGTCTTAACTTTCCTCACTCTTTTTCACCTTAATTTGGCCTTCAAACTCTTTCAACTGTCTATCCAATATTCTCACTGCTTCTTCCAGTATCCTGTCTGGCTTAAGCGCCCCTGAAGATTCTAGGCTAAAAATGAACGTGTTTTCTTCCCAACCAACCTGTATTGCTTTCGGATCTTGTGAGCAAGCTTCAACGCAATCTTGGCATAGTGTGCATGCGACTAGATCTTTGACTTCTATTTTGTCGCCGGTCTTTGCTAGGACCTTTCTTGGGCAGATGTCCACACATTTTCCGCAAGAATCGCAATGCTTGCTTGAGATCTGTATCTTTGGGAAATACTTGTAGGCACACATTGACACTGGTTGCCATTTTGCATGGTTCTTGCCCTTGCCCAGCCTTGCGTAGGCTTCAAGCCTTAGTTTCTGTTCCTTCGCCAGCTTAGCTATCGGGATAGTGTCGCTTACTGGTGTAACTTCCTTGTTTTCAGAGACGAGTTCTCCTGAGTAGACTGATCTAGTTCCCTCTTTTGCTTCTACGTCCAATGTGAGTGTGACTCGGCACAGGTTACAACCAAATTCGCTCTGGCACTTGCAGTCTTCTGGCAGATTGTAACTGTCTAGGTCGGTTTTGAGTGGGATAAGGCCCAGCCTGTGGGCTATCGTCTCATCTTGCATGATGGACGAGTTCTCTAGCATTACTACCTCGTCTATTGCCATGCATGGAACTTCAGAGATTATTACTCTTCTCAAAGCATTCACATACGGAACGTCAACTTCCTTAATCAATAACCGCATGTTTTTGTCGTCTTTTTCGAGCACTTTTATTTCCACTTGTTTAGACACTCCGTAATGGAACCATGATAACTGGTGTGCCGTTCAATAGAATATTGGTGCATTATTTCAATTTTTCTATTGAAACAATAACAACACGAATTGCTAGACTCTTCTTCCTCTTCTTCCGCCCGGTCTTCTTGTTCCATCATGTGGGACGGGTGTGATCTCTTCAATGCGCTCTATGCGGAAACCGGCTCTCGCAAGGGCCCTGATTGCAGCCTGTGCGCCTGGGCCTGGGGTTCTTGGTCCTGACCCGCCTGGGGCTCTTACTTTGATGTGGATGGCTGTTATTCCCTTGTCTTTAGCGGTGTCAGCTGCTGCGCTTGCTGCTCGCATTGCGGCGTACGGTGATGACTCGAGTCTGTCCTGTTTTACGAACATTCCTCCGGATGTTCGAGCTATGGTTTCTGCACCTGAAATATCTGTTATGTGAATTAGAGTGTTGTTGAATGAGCTGAAAATATGGACTACAGCCCATTTTTCGGTTCTCTTGCTGGAGCTCATCATGATTCCTCCATTTACTCTTTGCTTGGACTAGCGCTTGGTGGGGTTGCTACGGCTACAGCTTGGCGCAGAGGGTGGTTGGGGTTTGCAAGTGGGCTTCTAGGAGCGTATGATATGTGGCCTTCTTCGTTTTTCTTTACTATGTAGTTCGGTGAAGTGACTCGTCGGTCTTCTATGGCTATGTGCCCATGGGTTATCAGTTGCCGGCATTGGTGGGTTGTCTTTGCTAGTCCTTTGCGGAAAACGATTGTTTGAAGTCTGCGTTCTAAAATGTCTTCTATCGTTAGGTCTAGAACGTCGTCTAGGACGGCTGTTTCATTGAGAACGCCGATTCTTTTGAGGCGAGCTACAACTTCGTTTTCCATTTTCCTGCGTTCTTCGGCTGATCTGCCGATGAGTGAACGTGCTATTCCTCTGAAATTTGACAACATGGTTTCATGTAGCCACAGCTCATGTTTGTTTCTTAGACCATATTGCCCAAGCAGTTTCAGTTCTTCCTGCAAAACGTTTGTTCGCCATGGGAAGCGTGGCGTTTCATACTTCTTTCGCTGTTTCTTAGGATCACCCATAACTATTCACTCTTCGCGGCTGCTGCTTTTGCCATCACGTCTTTCTTCTTGACACCCAGAGCTTTTCCTGCTCTTCCAGTGGTTTTGGTTCTTTGTCCACGTACTTTCAGTCCATAAGCGTGACGATATCCGCGCCATGACTTTGTATCCTTCATTTCTTGTATGTCATTTTTTGACTTGAGAATGAGATCTGCACTAATCAGGTGCATGTTTTTTCCAGTTTCCGCGTCTTTTCTTCTGTTGGCAAGCCAAGATGGTACGCCATACTTTAGTGGGTCTTTTGCTATTTCTTCTATTTTGTCAATTTCTGCTTCTGTTAAGAATCCTGCCCTCTTTTCTGGGTCTATGTCTGCTTTTCTCAAGATTGCGTGCGCAAGGCGCACGTTTATTCCTCTAATTTTTGATACTGCGTAAGACGCTTTTAAGGTGCCGTCTACGTTAGCATCAACGATTCGCATTATGTGCCGAAATTCTTCTGACATTCATTGACATCCGTTAACGTTTGGAGCTAACTACGGAAATAGCCAGATTTTATTTAAACCTTACTAGTCCAAAACTTTA
>CAZCRE010000025.1:0-15717 GCA_964501075.1 uncultured Candidatus Bathyarchaeia archaeon | reverse complement strand
CTCAGGATGTTCATTGAAGTGCAAACACTGTGGCGGAACCGTCCTAAACACGATGTACCCCGCAACTACACCAGAAGAACTGTTTAGACTATGCAGCGAACTCAAACAGAAAGGAGCATTGGGCTGCCTCATCAGTGGCGGCTGCCTTCCAAACGGCTCTGTTCCTCTTGGAAGATTCATCGAAGCAATTGGAAAGATTAAACGCGAACTTGGGTTAAAGATCTTCGTTCACACAGGCATAATCGATGCCCAAACAGCTCAAAACCTTCAAGAAGCCGGTGTCGACAGCGCTTTGATAGATGTAATCGGATCAGATGAAACAATCAGGGATATCTACAAGCTCGATATCACGGTCAGAGACTATGATGCCTCTCTGAACGCGTTGAATGCTGCGGGCATAGCCTTCGTGCCCCACGTAATAGTTGGACTACACTATGGCCAGCTAAAAGGCGAATTCGATGCCTTGAAAATGGTTTCCAAATACAAGCCATCCGCTTTAGTCATAATCGCTTTCATGCCCATACACGGCACAGAAATGGAAAACACCAAACCGCCAACACCCATTGACATAGCCAAGGTCATAGTCACCGCAAGAGCCATGTTCCCTCAAACCCCGCTGGTCCTTGGCTGCATGAGACCCAAAGGAAAACACAGAAGCGAAACTGACATTCTAGCCATAAAATCTGGAGTAGACGCCATTGCATATCCAACAGAAGAAGCAGTGAGATTCGCCAAAGACCAAGGGAAACAGTTTTCTTTTTCTCCAATCTGTTGCTCACAAATCTACATGGACATAAGCTCCAACTAGCTCACACGAGAAGCCACAGCCACCATGACCGCGAACTCCACGCAAGCTATCACGGCAAAAACTGGCAAAACCAAATGCGGCGCAAGAATGAACGCCGCGAATGCGGCAACTATAGGCAGTAGAACTACAACAAAGCCGAGAATCAGAATTAAGACGTAGTTGGAGAGTCTCGAATAGAGATTACCAACTGCGAATCCCTCTTTCCAGAACCGGTTCGTCAAAATCGTGACTTCAAGCATGGCCGCGGCTGAAACTGAAAGCGTATGAATGGACCCAAACGTGACTATCAGGGAGAGATCTTGCCTCCTGTACAATGAAACAGCCAATGCGATGATCAACGAAAGCAAATAGATCCCCACAGACAACGATGTCTTAGCCGAAATGAGTGATTTCTTCTTCATTGGAAGACTCTTCACATAGGCAGACGAAATGCCTTCGATTGAAAGCAATGTTGGAGGAAGCAAAAGCGTCATCATGGACACACCGACAAGCGTTCCAAACGTCTTCGTCAAATCCACCTCGCCGTAGGAGAAGGAAACAGCGAGAAAAGCTGATTGAACAAACGGCAAAAGAAACAGGCTCGCGTAAGAAGGCGTTCGAGACGCCACTCTCAAGTCCTTCTGGACTATTCCAAGCCACGGAATTCGAGGCCTGATGAGTGTATCCTTCATGGCCTCCACCTTTCTCGCAACGATCTGGCTAGTTCCTATTCTTCCCGCCGTCTTGGCTATCCATCTCAAGCCATAAACTGAAGCTGCCACATATCCAATAGATGCCGCAAATGAAAGACCAAGTGAAGGATTATCGAATCCACTGGGAAAAGTAACGTGAGCCATGAGAAAACCAAAGGAAAATGGGTAAACCAACACGAGAACTTGCAGCAATGAAGAAAGGCTCTGCGCAAAAGACGCGAAGGACTGCACTATTGTTCCTGAGAAGCTCATAATGAAATACGCGGCAAAAGTTGGCAGAATCCAGACAAGCATGAAAAGAAACCGCGTAAGGACCTGCCACTTTGACCTGCCCCCTCTCGCAACTCGCGAATAGAAGAAGTCAGCCAACCCAATAGTGAGGACCAGCGCAAAAATCTCGGTGGCAAATATGCACACAACTGCGATCAGTGCACCCAGAATCGAGCCACCAATCGATAGATAGGCAGCAAGGAAAACTACGTGAGCACTTATTAACGGCAAATCAAAAACCCTTAACAGGCACAGAAAAACAATTTTCGAGACATCATTCTTTGAAAGTGGAAGAGGGCCTAGAACATCAACAACCTTTGACGAAACAAACGAAGTGGCAACCTGCAAGCCCATGAAGGCTATCAGAAACAGTACACCAGCAAGAAACGCTGATACACCGCCTACGAAGGCAAGCTCCCTAGACAAGGTCCAAGGCGCATTGACCGTTGATGGAATGAACACGAATAACCCGAAAACCGCTATGAAAATGGCCGTGAGTACTTTGCTCATCAGCGTATTTACCCGGGCACTGTTGACTAGTCGCTCAATGTCTGTCTTGCCTCTTTGCTTCAGTAATGAACCGGCACGGAGTGAGAAAATCGACTGGAAAGAAATTTCCTTGTAGACAGTGCCCGACAAACGCCAAAGCTCAGAAAATCTCAAAAACGTTCTACTCCGATTCCAAAGCCCTTATTATGTCCTGCATCCCTGTTTCCTGCCCAGTCACTTTCAAGAAAATGTCCTCAAGCGATCCTTCAGCGCTTTTTACAAGTTTGCGAAGGTCATCAACCGTGCCTTCGCTCGCGATCTCTCCCTTGTTTATTATCCCAACCCGCGTGCAAAGCTTTTCAGCAATCTCCATGATGTGAGTAGAGAAAACCACTGAACCGCCTTTCTTTGCATGAAAAGTCACTAGTTCCTTTAGGATCTTCGAGGAACGGGCATCCAAACCTATCAAAGGCTCATCAAAGATGAGAATCTTAGGATCGTGAAGCAGAGCCGCGATAATCGCGACCTTCTGCTTGTTTCCCATGGACAAAGCCGCGATCGGGGTGTCAAAATACTGTCCGAGTTCGAATGCTGATGTTAACTTTTCAAGTCTGGGATTGACTGTGTCTGGTTCTAGACGTCTTATTGACGACACAAATTCGAGGAACTCTCTTGGTGTGAGCGAATCGAACAAGACAACCTCCTCGGGAACGTAACCAATCTGGCTCTTTGTTGCCACTTCGTTCGAGAAGGATTTGCCCAGGATCTCAACCTTCCCTGATGCTGGCGTCAACACGCCTGCTAGAACCTTAATAGTGCTTGTCTTTCCAGCTCCATTAGGACCAAGTAACCCGTAGATCTCGCCGTTTCTGACGGAAAATGAGGCGTGGTTGACGGCGATGAAAGAACCATAATTAACAACGAGTCCTTCGACCTTCACTGCTAACTGTTCCATGCATAAACCTCTGGAGTACGACTTCTGTTCTCTTGGTTGGTTGCCTTAATATGTTTCTCTTGCTTTCAACGATTGTTCTGGCTTAGGCTTTTCGAAGTGGTTCGAAGTAATCGATGTGCGAGAATTTTCACAACTGAACTGCGCATCAGTTGTCTGTTCTTGACGCTTTCTTCAGCATCATGAATCCCAACGCTATAGCCCACGCTGATGCTGAAAGCGCCGAAATGGTTTCAGGAATTGCGACACCGCGCACGTAAGGTACTGCAAGCTGAATCACCCAGGGAACAGCCGCAACTATCGCTGTCAACAACGTGAACAAGGCTACTTTCGATTCACCAGTCTGCACAAAAGCCCACGTCAGAACAAGCATGGCGATTGGAATTAGCGCAAAAAACGCCACTGAGGCGAAATAGTGCATCGGTCTAGCGTTTTCAGGAAAGATTCCTATCGCAATCAACGCTAACGTGGCAAGCACAAAAGTAAAGGAACCAACTTTGCCGACGAGTTTATTGCGCAAGAGAGCAAGTATTCCACTTGCGAAAACCAACGCCGTGGCTCCGCTGATGATCAATCCGTAATTGAACAATGGAGCGGTTAAGCCTTCTTGAACGCCTAGGTCGCTAAGAGCGTTTTCTGTCCAGCTAAATTGTGGAGAATACGCAATGGCTAGCAAGATGTACGTAAAGGCTACGAGAGGGGTGATGACGCCACAGAGTCCCGCTATTCTGAACCATGTTCTACTTCGCAAATTCATGACAATGCACTTCTGCTAATCTTCACATGATTTATTTTGGGTATTTAAGAACTGCACAATAATGGTTGCTTACTATTCCGCGTCATCTGGAATGAATCGCCTGAGCCTTTGAAGCGAGTGCATTTTTTCCTCGTTTCCCACCTTAGCTTCTTGAATCGTCTGTGACAGCATTTGAATCGATTCATCCATGGCTCTGCGGTCAACTGGATACGGCACTCCGTCCTTTCCTCCATACGCAAAGGAATACTTCACAGGGTCTTTCCAGCTTGGTTTCTCACCGTAGATTACTTCAGCTACAAGAGCTAGACCTCGAACGGTGGCTGGACCGACACCTTTGAAACTCAGGAGCTCTTCGTAGTTGCTGGGTTGAAACTCGTAGACTGCTTTCAGAGTCTTCCAGTTTATGTTTCTGGGCATTGACAAAAACTCCATTGAACAGCTTCTTGCTGGATTCCATTCTTTTGGCAGCCATGCCTCAAGCGACTTCTGAAGAGACGAGCTTGTGGGCACAATCATTCGCATGATCTTCTCAGGACGTTCTTTAGCTATGTCTACTGAGGCTTTTCTGCAGCCTTCGCTTTCGCTTGAAGTCATGTCCAACACATCGTCATGTTTCACATCGCCTACAATAGCGTTGTGAGGCTCAACGACAAAAGTCCGGGTCTTTTCTGAAAGCCAATGGAATCGTCTAGCAGTACGATCCTGAAGGCACATGCCCTGTTGGACCACCGCCCACTTTCTGTTTTCAGCCAAAAAGAAAGCATGGTGGTAAAGCTGGTAACCAGCCTGAATCGCGGCGCTGTCAACTTTGGCGCTCATCTTGCTTGCGTAACGTAAAGATTTGGTTGCGCTATCTGGTAAGTTGAAGATTTCTCCAATTTTTTCGATTTCAAATGGTGTTTGCCGCGACGCCTTGCCCTTGCCGCCACAAACTGCGATACCGTGTTCTTCGGGAATGATTGCTTCTTTAAGTACTCTGGTAAGCACGGTTGTCACTCCTGAAGAGTGCCAATCATAACCTAGAACGCAGCCTAAAGCCTGAAACCAGAACGGATCAGAAATGCGTTTGAGAAATTCGCTTGAGCCAAACTCGTCAATGATTATTGTGACAATTTCGCGACCAAGCTTCTCCATCCGGTAGGTCAGCCATCTCGGAGCTTTTCCATAATGAAGTGGCAACCTTGCAGTGCCGGTTCTTTGCAAACAAACACCATTTATGCATAATACATTGGCAGAAAAGTTTAAACTGTTTCTCTCAGCTTTTGAGCAAATGTCCTTCTCGGTCGATCTCACCACGACGTATACGAGTTGTGGAAATAGCATCATGGTTTTCGGAAGGAACCATGCCTATTGTCACTATAGTCAGCACTGGTAAGCCCTTTTTTGTTCTTTTCTCGTTGATCCTCAGAGCCGTAGACTCGGTTTCCTTACTGACGACCAGCGCTTCTATTAGACTGTTGGATAAGAGCAGGGCACCGCATGCATCATCTATGGGAATCACTTTAGCCCTCTGCAAAAGCCCTTGATCACTCAAGAAGCTCTCCAGTTCTTTCATTCTTTCCTTATACGATGCCGTGATGTGCGGTTTAGCCATCCTATTGACGAACTCATCCGAGGCCAGACCGACAGTGACTTGATCACCAATTTCAAACGCTTTCGCAAGCAACGCTTTGTGCCCTTTGTGAAGCTCGTCGAAAGTTCCGCCCACGGCCACGACTCTGAATCTTTTCTGCATCAGCGTTCACGTTTGAAGCGTATATTTTGCCTATAAGACTATTTTGGCTTGATTCTGTCTTTCACAGCGTCAAGAATCTTCCTTGCCACTTCCCGCTTGTGAGCCAATGGAACGTGGCTGGTCCTCTTCTTCGCATCTACGATGATGACCTCATTTGTTTCAGTCCCAAATCCAGCACCCTCCTTGCCCACGTCATTCACAACAATCAAGTCAGCTTTGGCTTCCAACAATCTTCTATGTCCGCTTTCAATCAAATCCTTGTTAGAGAGCTTGTACTCCGCCCGAAATGCGACAAGAAAAGTCTTGGGGCTGATCTTCTTAATCGAATCAATGATCTTTCGAGTCGGTCTCAGTCTCAAGCTGAGCGTGTCAAGCTTGTGAGTTGAAACTTTATGAGAGAACGGCTTTTCAACTGCCCAGTCGGCAGCCGCGGCCGCGGCTATGACTACGTCATACTTTTTTGATTCCAGCTCGGAAACGACTGCTTCATGCATTTGAGATGTCGTTTGAACAAGTATCAAATTGGCTTTAGTTGGCGGAGTTGCTACGCCGGGGCCATAGACAAGAGTCACTTCAGCCCCGCGGCTTAGAGCTTCTTCCGCGAGGGCTACACCCATTCTTCCGGAACTTCTGTTTGTGATAACGCGAATGGGGTCAATGTACTCAACGGTGGGTCCTGCTGTAATGAGAATCCTGGTGCCGGAGAAATCTTGTGGGACCGCAAGTCTGCGAATAACGGCGTCGCTGATCTCGTCTATTTCGCTGATTTTTGCCTTGCCTTCTTCAATTCTTGGTCCAACAAATTCTACGCCTAAGGCCTTCAGTTTATTGATGTTCTCTGTTAGCAATGGGTGATTGTACATGGATTCGTGCATGGCTGGAACGATGATTATAGGGATATTTGAGCCGAAAGCGGTTGAGACCACTGAAGTCACTGTTGTGTCGTCGATTCCGCAGGCGATCTTGCTTATGGTGTTCGCTGTGGCTGGAGCTACGAGAATCAGGTCTGCTTTGTTGGAGTGTTTTCCGGCTAAGGCCACATGCTCGATTTTCCCCGTCAACTCGGTTATGACTTCGTTTCCAGTTGCCCACTCCATAAGGTATGGGTGTATGATCGTCTGTGACATCGGCGACATTACTGCAAAAACCTCTGCTCCGTGACGCATGAGCGCCCTAGCGATTTCTGGGCATTCAACGGCCGCCACGCTGCCTGTTATGCAAAGAACGATGTGCTTGCCTTTCAGCTCGTTCCCTCTTGTCCCGATTATGTCTTTAGATGGGTGATTATTCAACAACGGTCCTCCATCTTTATCCTCTCAGTTTACTGGCTACACCCTTTAAGTCTTTCAAGAACTCGTCAATATGCTGTTCCTGGACATGGGGCATCACGACGATTCGAATGTGTCTTGGAAAGAGGGAAACTGCCCAACCCTTCAACCTCAGCTCTTGCGCCACCTGACGAATGTCCAACGTTCTAGATGTCAAACCGACAACGTTCATGCTTGGTCTCGTCATGATGTCTAGGCCTTCAATCGCGGGGATTTCATCAGCAAGCCTCAATGTCAGGCGCATGCAGCGCCTAACGATTCTCTTATAGCCTTCTCGCCCAAGGTGCTTCAGCAAAGCCCAAACAGCAATGACAGAGGCGCCTGACCGCGTTCCAACCAGAGTGGCTTGTTTAGATTCTCCCCCAGCCAGATAAGAAATGTTCCAAGCAATTGCGTCTCTTATCTCCTTGTTGCGAAACAGTATCCCGCCAGCAGGGATCGGTGCCAAACCCATCTTGTGGGGGTCAACGGTAATGGAGCAGACTCCCTGCTCGTTGAAGTCGAAACTTGAGATCTTGAATCCCAACTCTTTCAGGAATGGGAGAACGAACCCTCCGAAGGCTGCGTCAACATGAAGGTACAATCCTTTTTCTCTTGCAACCTCTGACAATTCAGGTATCGGGTCAACCACACCCAACCCAGTAGTGCCCGCAATGCCAACAATAGCTATAGTATTGGCGTTGATGGCCTTCCTAACAGCCTCCATATCGATCCGAAACTCCCTGTCTAATCCAACTCTAACGGTCTTGAGGTCAAGCAGATCAGCTGCCTTGTCGAAGGAGCAGTGGGCGGAGGCTGGCATTACGATCTCGCATTTTTCCTTTTTGGATAACTTCTTCGCAGCCCACGAGGCTAGAGTGTTGGCTTCTGTACCTCCCGTGACTATGTGACCAGATGCCTGCGGGTTTGAGAGCAGCGTTCCAATCATCCGTATAGTTTCTTCTTCCAATTCGGCGACTCCCGGGAAGAGTCCTATGTCTCCCAAGTTCTTCTCCAAGAAACGAGCGTAGACCTTCGCACCCAAACGATGCGGCTTAGTGCACATGGACCCAACGATTCTTCCAGAGTCGAATGTGAAGTCCTTCTTGAGCCGTGACTCAAGCTCTTTGACGATGGTTCGTTGAGGCAAGCCTTTGTTCTGCAGTTTTCTGACTCTCCCATACACCTCAATGGTAAGTGTGCTCTTCATCTGGATACTTACCAGCGAAAACCTCTCCCTTGAACTTGCCAACAGCATTCTTCACTACAGCATTCAAATTGGCGTATCTCTTAACGAATTTCGGTTTGAAGCTTTCATCCAGACCCAGCATATCATTTATCACCAGTACCTGTCCATCACAATACTTACCAGCGCCTATGCCGATTGTTGGGGTCTTCACCCTTTCGGTAATCTTTTTCGCAAGGCTTTGGGGAATGCATTCTAGCACGATTGAAAACACGCCTTCTGCGTCCAGCTCTACAGCGTCCTGCAGAATCTTCTCGGCTTCTTCAGTCGTCTTACCCTTCAGTTGGTAGGACTCAGCCGTCTGAGGTAGCATTCCAACGTGGCCCATCGTGGGGATCCCTGCTTTGACAAGGGCTTTCACGACCTTGGGTTTGTTTCCTTCGATCTTGACCCCGCTTGCCCCGGCCTTGAGGAACTTCATGGCGTTTTTTAAGGCATCATCCACCGTGTTGCAGCTATTTATGGGCAGGTCTCCAATGATCGGCGTGTTCCTAACACCCCGCGCCACGGCTCTAGTATGGTAGACCATGTCTCGCATGGTCACGTGCTTAGTGTCAGGGTGTCCCTGCACGACCATGCCCAGACTGTCACCGACGAGAATGAGGTCGATTTGCATCTCGTCCAGTATCTTTGCTATCTGAAAGTCGTAGGCTGTTAACACTATGATTTTTTCTTTGTTTTTTTTCCGTTTAATCTCTTCTAGGAATCCCATTTTTACCCTCCAAGAACTTTATGAAGCTCACAAGCGTCTCATTGAAAGGCGTTGGAACGCGGTGCTTCTTGCCCAACTCGACTATCCTTCCATTCAGAAAATCGATCTCAGTTTTCTTGCCTTTGATGATGTCTTGGTACATGGAAGAAAAATTCGTGTAACTCGAAACCCGGTTGTCCATTCTCTCAGCTATGTCCCTATTCAAAGCTATTCCTTCTGCCTCTGCAACTCTCAGACATTCGCTGACAATCCCCTGTCTAACATTTTTCAGAGAATCACCCCAGATTTCGCAATTTCTCACGCGAAAGAGCGCTGTTAGCGGATTGACCACACAGTTGACAACAAGCTTAGTCCAGATCTCTCTATCAATATGCTCAGAAACCCTCGCCCTCAACCCACAATCATTAAGGATTTTCGCGATTTCTGTAGAAGCATTGCTTGGCTCTACAACCGTTTCTCCGTTCCAGAATTTTATCTCGCCCGGCTTGAAAAACTCAGCTGCCATCTTTGTCACGCCTCTCACGACCTTTACTTCACCGACAACATGTTTAACGACTTCTTCGTTTCCAAGACCATTTTGCAAGATCAAGACGATAGTGTCCTTTTTGAAGAGCTTCCTTATTCCATTGATCGCTTTTTCTGAGTCGTATGCCTTCGTGGTTAGAATAATCAACGCTTTTCTAGGTATGTCGTGGATTTCTGTTTCCGCCTTCACTTGAATAGTTTCATTTGCGTCTCCCGTGATCCGTAAGCCACTTGAGTTTATGGATTCTACATGGGTTTTGTTTCCAATGAGGGTCACGTCATTCTTTCGTGAGAGAAATGCTCCGTAGATGCTGCCGATGGCTCCGGCGCCTAAAACGAGGATTCTCTCAAAGGTCAAGATTTGCCATCTCCAAAGCAGTAGTTTTGCCTTTCTTGGCTAGCTTCAGTAATCTTACGTTTATTGTGCTCAGAGCCTCGGCTAGGTTCTTCTCGTTGTCAAAGCTTCGCAAGATCCTCTTGCTTTTCTGAGTGCCTTGCTTCTTCAGTTTCTCCGCAGTCTTCACAAGCCGTGGTGCTGCTCTTACGATGTTGTCGACTATGGTGATTGAAGCTTTCTGAGCCGTTCTCGACATAGGGTTTAGATCCACTGCTACCACTTTCTTGCCCATCTTGACAAGAGCTTCCGTCCGGTCTCCATCTTCCAACGGAACCAAAACCAGGTCTGCCACAAGTATGCCCCGTGGATCTACTCGCCTCCTTTCGCTGCTCAGCTCCGGGATCACCGCAGACGCATGCTCCCCTACTCCTAAAACTTCATGTGCGCCTGCCTCTTCCAGCAGTTTCCTGATCGCGCGTTCCCTTGCTATCGACCTGTAGAACAAGTTAACCTCGACTTTTGCTCTGGTCACCTGAGACAACCTTACAACGTCTTCAGCTACAAGGGCTGCTACGTTTCCGTTGACGGATATGACTGGATGCTCAGAGGTCAAGAGCGCTGCTGCAGCTGCTTCTATGGCCTTCATGGCTGGCTTAGTAGTTCTCTCACCTAGCAAGTAGTCAAAGGCTTCTCCTCGCCCATGTGCAATGAGGCCAGCCAGCGCTACGACCCCACTATTATGTTGTTCAATTAGTTTCTCTCGTATTCGAAGAGATTCAGCCCTAGGGTGTTCTGGCGGAATTTCGATGTCTGTCATCTTAGTAATCGTGCTCCTTCAAAATCTATCCCACTAATAACGATCTGTTGCTCTGAGCCATATTTGAGGAATATCTTCTTGAGTTTTCCGAGGGACTCGCGCTCGACTATGGCGAACACGGATTCTCCGAACATCGGCATGCTGCAAACGAAGCTGGCTTCATCCGCTTCATTGAGAACACACCTTATTCTGTCAGTTATCAGTCCAACATGTTCAGCGAATTGGCGAGAGAGTCTCATGAAATTTGAAATGCTCGAATCCCCCATCAGCTTTTCAATCAGTTTTCCGCCAAGCTCGTTGACACGTCCGCGGGTTTCCTCATCAGACAGGAATCTCCTTGTTGATAAAGGTCCGAAGACGAGGCAGACAACAATGGCGTTTTCTGGGGCTGGCACACACTTTATTTCGCCGATTCCTGGTGCCCCCGGCTTAACCCGAATCTCCAAGCCGCCAACCGTCTCAGCGATAACTGTCCCAAGTCCAGTCTTGCATTCAACTTCAGCCACATGTGCAACTTGGGTAGCCTCCGTTTTAGACAAACCTAAGCTGAAAACCTCATTCAGCGCCAGAGCTAAGCTCAGGGCTGCGGCTCCGCTGGTGCCAAACCCTGCACCTATCGGAACTCCGACCTGATGCTCAATGACAATCTTTGAATTCCGCATTTTATCGAACCGTAAGAGAAAGTCGTTCGCAACACGTTCAGAAACACTTGCAGAATTTGAAATAAGACCGTTAATACTGACCTGTAGGGGATCTGCAAAGGTCTTCCCAACCTTGACGGTAGTTTTGACCCCGCGGTCTAATGAAACACCAGCCCCTTTAGAACCGGCATATAAGGCGTTCGTTGATTGGTCGAATATTTGGAAAAAGCCCGTAATGTGACACGGTGCAAATGCTTCAGCTTGTTCCATGGGCAACGCCTTGGAGAGAGTCTAATTAGGCCGCTTCAAATAAGAATTTTGTATGGAATGTTTAGACATGTCTAAACTGCCCATGCTTTCTACTGAACCATACGAAATCACTGCAATCATTAGTTTCTCTTCCTGAAGATTTTTCCTCCGTCGTCGTACTCGCCGGTGACGTACTCAAAGCCGCTTTCTATCAGGTTGCATGCTTCTCCAGTGTTGTGCGCTATTCTTGAAGTGAAGCCGTCGGATGCTGTGTTGAAGAGTTTGCTTTCTAGGTCTATGTAGATCAGCGTGTTCTGGATGCTTCTGTGTCCTAGAAGCCTTTGAACGTGCAGGATGTCTTTGGTTCTGTGGTATTCCATTGTTCCAAACCAATGGCGAAATGTTATGAAGGTTATCTGTAGCAATCGAGGGTTTGAGAGCTTGTGAGCCGTGGTCTTCCGCTTGTAGTAGAAGGCTCTTCTCAGGATGAAGTCGTCAAAGATTCTTTCTTGACCGCATATTATGCTTTCGAGTCTTCTAATCAATTCTGCCGAAACGGTTAGAATGCGTGGTCTGTGTCTTTTCACTGGCCTGTTGATAGTGATTGTTCTGGCTTCTTTGTTTATGTCCTTGCCTGTGATTGCTGCCAGTTCTCCAGGATCGGAGCCTGTTTCTTTTAAGCCTTGAAGGAATGTTCCTAAGGTTTTTCCGCATGAGCCTATAAGCTGATTCAGTTCTGCCTCACTCGGTATGAATGGAATGGTTTCTATTCTTCTGTATCTTGGTGGGTTCCATGTTTGGCCTTCTTTCTCCAAGAAGCAGTTATAGGCGTCTGTCGCGTTTGACTTTGTTCCATCGTTCCAAGTCTTCTGTAAGGCTAGGGTTTTCTTGACAGATTCAGGGTCTAGTAGGTTCGCTCCGCGTTTGGCTAGGGTCTGCAAGCGTACTATTCTGGTTTTGATTGTTGGTTCTTTGTAGCCTTGCTTTTGCATCCAAAACTCAAATTCCAGGAGTTTGCCTTTCACTGTTTGGTCTATTGCGCTAGGGTCGGTTTTTCTGTCTCCCACAAGAACATTGATTCGTTGTTGTGGGGCCAAGTTTTTCGCTTCCTGCAGGATAACGCATACTTGACTGTTGCCTCGTTTGTCTGACATGCCTAAAGAAACTTGTGATTCGCTGAAGCGGTAACCACATTCTCGGCACAGCCAACGCTGAACGGAGCCTCCGGATATGTAGCGGAAACCATCCTTGTATAAACTGCTAGAACCGCATTGAGGGCATTTACAAGGTTCAGCCATGCCAGGCTTCTCAGTCACGGTTGAGCCTCACTTTTCTTTTTCTTGAATCTCTGCAATTCTCCGCGAACCAAGAAGCCTACTGCGAAGGCCAACAAACCAACTGCCAGGATTATGGTTTCTTCACTCATTCAGACTCAACCTCTTGGCCTAGCGGATTATCCAAGTTTCTCCTAGATTCGGGTTTGAGGCTAGTTTCGAGCTTGTTTTCTGCTTTGAGCTTCAAATCTCCATTAGAAAATGTCCTAGTCGAACCCTGTTCCGCATTAGAAGAAAAAATATTCTGTTCTATAATGAGCTTATGCAGATCTTCAAGTGTGGCCTCGGTTTCTCCCCATTCGCCTTCTTTCCCTGAAATATTTTTGTTTATGTAGAAGGCATACTTGCCTAGGACATTTTTCTTCCACTTTTCAAAGCCCTTTTCCAATTCAGTCTTAGAATATTGCCAAGAACAGTTTTCTAGGGGATTCCTGTCTTTTTCTTCTCCCTTGATTAACGGGACGTAGAGGTTCTTACGCTTGTCCTCGTCGTCCTTCTGGGTGTTGACGTAGCCGATCTTGTCGAGTCTTGATAGCATTACTCGTATGCTTTCTTCGCTCAGTTTCTTCCTAGCTGTCTTGTTGTAATGGGTTGTGAGCTGGCTAAGATACCAAGACGGATTATCGTCCACGGTGGGTTTTCCGTCCTTATCCTTGACAGGTTCTTCTTTTTCGTCTATGAAAGTTGTGATAGGTCTGGTTTTGACAATGTTGTGGTAGAAGTCCAGAATCCTCTTCTCGGTTCCTGTCCTAGTAGTCTCGAAGATTTCCTTGTAGACTTCTAGACCTTTATGCACGTCTTCAAGTGTTGAAAGGAGGAATCGGCTCTCTCCGATCTTCATATAGGGTCTCTGAAAATAGTGAAGGAGAGTCACGGTCTTCAGGAATTGCGTGAAGTGCTGGAAATCCCTCATGTCTCGGCTGATTTCTTTAGGGAAAAGCTCGTAAAGGTTCAAGAAGGGTATTACTACGTCGATCTTGCTCTCTAGAGTGTTCTTTTGAAGACTCTCGATTAGCCGTTTTATGATCGTGAACGCTTCTGTCTCTTCTGAGTATTGCCAGGGAAGGCTAGCCTTGAAATTCGTCAAGACATTGGCTTCTAGGATCTTCAGCTCGCTGCTTTCAGGTGTAGCGGTGAAAGACCGTGTTGCCAGTTCTTCCATGTATCTGTTATCTGTCGTTAAGAAAATCGTGGCTGGCCAGCCTTTCAAGATTACTTTCATGGTTCTGAGCTGGCCCTTCGCTGTCTTGTCAACAAACTGGTATTGGATCTCTTCTTTGTCGTGGCTAAGAATAGGCCTTAACATCTGGTAAGTGCCGAAATCAGGGGCTTCCAAGAAAACAAGAATCTTATGACTCAAATCAATGAGCGTGTAGCTTTCTTTGAGTTCTTCCCTGAAGCCCTTCGTTTGGTCTTGATATTGCGTTATGGCTTCTTTGTAGTCGGCTTCAGTTTCAAAGTCTCTCTTGGACGGCTTAACAGGCCTGTTTTCTAGGTCTATTTCTTCACCGTCTTTGTTCAAGAGTTTTCCATGAGCGTGTATCAGGGATTTCTGGCTCATTCCACCAAGAAACCAAATGTCTTCTTGCGGAAAATACTTCAAAGTTTCCGTGACGTTGTAGGTTTTGCCAATTCCACTTTCACCTTTTAAGAAGAGGTTGATGGGCTGCTCCAAGAACGCGCTAAGTCCGGTTGCCAAGACGCTGAGTTTAACAGCTCTATCCTTCTTAACTCTCGTGTCCAAGTCTTCAAGAACATAGCCTATGAGGGGCTTCGTTCTCCAGGTTTCAACCATTCTCTTCGCGAAACCCTTGTCTCCAGAAGCTTCAATCATGTGATTCGCTCCTCTTCAATCACCGGGAAAATAACGCTCCAAAAGAAGAGTCGCTGTTTGTTGGCCTTGGTTGGCTGAATACTCTTGAAGCACGTCTCGCAAATCGGGATCTTTCTCTCGAAAAATCTGTGATTTGGAAGCCCATCTCTAGTTTCAGAAACTCTTACGAATGTTTCGGTTGGCTGATCGCAATGAATGCAGAGGGGCATAGGAGAGTTTTCGTCTTGTTCAGCCAAACCTTCAGCCCCTTCGACTATTTGACTTTTCCAAGTTTGGCTGAGTCAGCGCTCTCTTCAATCATCTAACTTTTTCTTCCTGAAACGCCTTAGCTCTGAACCCCATTTCTTCGAGCTTTCGCCTTACGGCGTCTCGAATGAAATCAGATTTTGTAGAATGTGTGTCGAGCCGCACTGCCTCCTCTAACGCATTGTCGAGAACCCTCGAAACAGGAACATTCCAAGCGGTTGTTTCTTTTTTGCACGATTTTCCTTCTAGCATGGTCTAATACGTGTGTTGGATTCATGGATAAATTTATGTTATGACAGATAGTTATGACACAATGTCCTAACACTATGTATGTACATTGACAAACTTCAACTTTCTTCTTTACAAACGTAAAGGTTCTCCATCATCGGAACATGAAGACGCTCAAGAACTTTCTCACCCATTGCCAGCTTAGGTCATACGGCTGCGGTTTTACCTATTCTGCAACCAACAGGTAACACATATACTCTGAGTGGCGAAGGCATGGAGAACCAGCGCGCTGACTATTACATATATGAATAGAAAGGCTTTGTTTTCTCTTTAGTTGCCTTGCTGATATGGAATCGAAACAAGGAAGATGCTACTTGAGGGTTTCACCGCACATCGGACACTTAGGAGGCGTTTTCCGCTGCTTGAGAACCATCTCCACTCCACAGGAAAAGCATAGGCAGATCCCACATCTAGGGCAGTGGTGGTATGCGCCTTGAATACGCTTCCCGCAAGCGTCGCAGGGCTTAGTCAAGCAAGG
>CAZCRE010000024.1:0-16058 GCA_964501075.1 uncultured Candidatus Bathyarchaeia archaeon | reverse complement strand
TACGCCCCTTATGCTGTAGACAAGAGGACAACGTTTTAGAATGCGTAATGCTTCTGTTGCCTGCTAAGGTTGATGAGTTCTTGTCAAGAAGAGAAAAGAAAGCTACGGGTTTAGAGCAGCATAAGAAACTGCAGAGAGAGAAAGACGAGAAAAGAAAACAGAAAAAACAGGTTCCGCTTCCCGCAAAACACTTGAAAGGCAAAAAATAGGCGCTTCCGGATTCAGGACAAAACTTCACCCCAACCAAAAGAACTCGGTGTGCGCTAGGCAGAACAAAGCAACTATTCCAAGGGTTCTTCTTCACCTGCAAAAAACACAAATCTCGCATCAGCTCCAGCGAATTCGCTCATAACAAGCTTGAAGATCTCGCTCTGCGTTATTCCACTGGTGCAAAGGCCATGCTAGCTTCAGCGCAGTTGCGGATGCCATAGATCTTCTTGGTGGTGTACGATGGTCTCTGGAGTGTTCCTTGGAAGTTAGTTCGCTCACTCAACTGTTCCGCTTGTTTGCTTGAATCGTCCGCAAGCCAGATTGGAAAGTTTTGTCTCAAACCACACGCATGTTTAGATTAGGGATGGAATTGGGTCTAATTCTGAAAAACCCCTTAATAAGCGCCTGACTTGCTGTTTGCATCGAGGTGATGTGAAAAGTGAGAAAAAGTTTGAAGATAGCGAGTTTAGCTGCGGTTGTGTTCTTGGCATTGGGCGCTATCGTCTTCGTGTATGCAAACTCGCAGAACACGTTGACGGCTAATGCTGATGAGCAGCAGACGGGCATGCAGACCTTTTCAAGTTGGAACAACTGCACGATGCTGAACCGTATGAGGCGAATGTCGCAAATGCGGGAGAACGGTCTCCAGTGGGCGGAAGGATTGTCACAGAACGCTACGCTTTCGACGGTTCAGGGGACAGTGGTCTCAGAAGTCAGGGACATGCTGATCTTGGACACTGGCTCGGGTCAGGTCAGAGTCTTGCTGCCTGGAGAATGGACCTTAGACAACGAAGCCGTGGGCAGAGCTGAACTGTTCAATGGCACGTTTGCGAGTGCAGGTCAGAGCGTGACGATCAAAGTGTTGGAAAACGATGTCTTCAGTAACGCGAACTTTAGCATCAACGTCATGCTAGGATACGAAGCAATTAACGCAACGAACGCGCAAGCGTACGCCGTGTTACCCTTCAACATACAACCCACCAGCTAAACCATTCTCTCCCTTTTTGTCGTGCATCCTAACTTGGAAAGCCATTGCGAATAAGGTCGGATCTGCGTTTCCCTTTTCTTGCGAGCAACTGATACGCGCTTTGGTTTGGACAGGCTTCAACACTGTACACAATTGCATTAGACATGCGGCCTGTAGCCTTTGGTCACATCAAGAATCTCCTTTTCTGTTATCGCGTAAACCATATTGACGTCTTTGCTCCATTCTAAAGCATACATCAATGGTTGTTCAATCCTTTTTTCCGTCGGATCAACATGCAGCCAAGCGCCCTCGATGAGTATCTCATTCCAGACATGATCTCCAGCTGCCTTCTTTGACTTGTCCTGAAGAGTGGAGCAATCTATCAATATTCGAGCCCCGTAGCAGTTTGCTTGCAGCAAACCGTTGTATAGCAGCGCGAACTCCCCGCATCTTCCCTTGGCTTGAAGAACTATGTCTACGGGCATTTCTGCTCTTGGTTTAGGCAATTCTGCCTTAGTGTACTCAAGGTGCCTGTGCTCCCAATCCAGCAGCTGTTTCCAGTCTAGACCTTTGATAGGATCATGCAAGGCGGTTTCCGAGAAGCTGCAGAGTTCCATTTTGTGCTTTGCCTTTGCCATTTTATCGTAACGTTGCTTGTAGATCTCGACTATTGATGGATATGCAGATCTGCAAATCCCCTTCAAAGAAACCACGCAGACGTTGTTTAACGATCGCCTTCTTCAACCTTGTTCATCCGAAATCTGAATCAGGCCAACGACCGATTAGTAGTAGGAACCGACACGAGACACTAACGATGCCCCACAGAGCAGCAGAGAGCACCTTACCTAAGCCAACTGCTTCCTCAACTTGTCAAAATAGTCCAACACATCTCTGTAGTCGGCTTTACCTTCCAGCTCAACTGTGAAAAGGCCAGAATAGCCACTTCTCACAATTTGCTTAAGAGCATAAGCGTAATTCAAGCTTCCTGCACTTGGAATCATGTCACCATCCTGAAGCAAGCCTTGAATGTGAACATCATCAACTTCCGCCATGATTCCCGCGAACTTTTCGAAATCGTTAAACATTGAAGCCCACTTCAAATCCAAAGTCTTGTGTCTAAAATCCTGCACTATTTGAAAAGGAGTCTTGCCTTGACATCTGGTTGGAATATTCTCAATAGACATCTCAACATCTGGACATGATCCTTCGGATTTCTTATAAACAGCCTCCAATTGAGCGAGGTCAATGCTTTCTTTCCAAGTGTCCCAAAAATGGAAAACGCAAACCTTGGCACCCACGCGCTTAGTGAAGTCTAAGCATTCACTTACTAATCTGATTCCTTTGTCCACCTCGTAGTCCTTCTCGGAGCAAAGGTAGCTCCCTATATCTCTATTTGCATGCACCGACAGAATCGGAAAACCTTTATCCATAAGCGCATCTGCAACTTCGCTAATTGTGTGCTTCTCACATTCAAAAGGAGCCGATGTTGGGGTCAAAGGAGGATTTTCACTGTCCCATTCGGGAAGCAACACAAACTCAAAACCATCAACTTTCGAATCTTGAAAGAAATGCTTCATCATCCTAAAGACAGAGGACAACTCGTAGAATTGGCAATTCTCCATCCTTGGCAGGCTGCCCGTTGACAGGGAAACTTTGTTCAATCGCACCATACAAGTTGAGCGCAATCAGAATAATAGTTTTTAGATTTGAAGTGAGAGTCAGACTTATTTCCGATTGACACATACTATGATGCATAGCCAAATGCATGGTTCAAGAAGGGTTCACAATTGAGGAGGATAGGCATAGTTACAAGCGGCGGAGACGCGCCTGGCATGAACGCAGCCATCAGAGCAGTTGCCCGAATCGCGTACTCCAAGAATCTTGAGGTTCTGGGCTTTGAAAGAGGCTGGGAAGGCTTGATGACAAACACGTTCATACCTGTGACTCCTCGCTCAGTAAGCGGAATAATTCAGCTAGGCGGCACCATTCTACACACTTCAAGAAGCCCACAGTTCAAGAAGAAAGAAGGAATAAGAAAAGCCGCAAATAACCTTGTCATGAACAAGGTTGATGGCCTAGCTGTGATTGGTGGTGACGGCTCATTCAAAGGAGCACTGGAACTGAGCAAAGAAACCAGTTCGCTCATGGTGGGTGTTCCAGCCACGATTGACAATGACGTTTTCGGGACAGATGAGACAATTGGCTTTGACACCGCTGTAAACACGGCAGTTGCTGAGATCGACAGAATCCGAGACACGGCGATATCCCACGAAAGAGTGTTCATAGTGGAAGTTATGGGACGAACGAGAGGTTTTCTCGCGTCCACAGTGGGTTTGACTGTGGGGGCTGAAATAATACTCGTTCCAGAAGCCAAGACTGAAAAGGAGAGAATAGTCAAGCGCTTAGCAGAAAACAGTGCAAAGGGGAAAAGGTCAGGCATAATAGTCGCTGCGGAAGGCATAGGCGACACCCGCAAGCTCGGAAGAGAAATCGAGAAAAGCACTGGAACAGAAGTCAGGGTCAGCGTTCTTGGCTATGCTCAAAGAGGAGGCAGTCCTACAGCAAGAAGCCGCCTTCTAGCCAGTCTGTTCGCAAACGAGGCAGTAAATCTTCTTTCAGAAGGACGTGAAAACCGGGTGGTCGGTCTGCAGAAAGGTGAAGTGACAAGCACAGAACTGGAGAAATCGTGCGAAAACGAGAAACCCTTGGATCTAAGCCTGTTAAGACTGGCAGATGCATTGTCAATCTAAGAAATGAAGAATCTAGCCGAAAAACACCTTCGCAACGTCGTAAAGCTCCAGATCCACCGTTTTCCTCTTGCCAATCACGTCCTTCAACGGCACAGAAACAATCTTGTTTCCTTGAATAGCGACCATGTAACCGAACTTTTTCTCGTGAACTAGATCGATAGCGCCTATGCCAAATCTTGTGGCTAATATCCTGTCAAAAGCCGTTGGAGAACCACCGCGTTGAAGATGCCCCAGAACCACGCCACGCGTTTCAACACCCATGCACTTCTCAATCTCTTTTTCAAGATAATACCCCACGCCGCCCAGCCTAGTGTTTCCAAACTGGTCCACGTCTTGACTGCAAACTGTTTCCTTCCCAGACTTGGGTTTGGCTCCTTCCGCAACAACAACTATGCTAAAGTTCCTGCCGCGCTGCTGTCTAAGCTTTATGTAGTTGCAGATTTCCTCGATGTCGAAGGGTTTTTCTGGTACCAGAATAGCGTCCGCGCCTCCAGCAAGGCCTGCCTCCAAGGCAATCCAACCCGTGTATCTGCCCATGACTTCAACAATCATAACTCTGTGGTGAGTTTCCGCAGTAGTATGAAGCCTGTCAATGGCTTCTGTGGCAATGCTGACGGCAGTGTTGAAGCCAAAAGTGTAATCTGTCCCGCACAAGTCGTTGTCGATGGTTTTGGGCACGCCGACGCATTTGAGCCCAAGGTCTCCAAGTCTGAATGCCACGCTCAGCGTATCGTCACCACCCACGGCCACTACAGCGTCCAATCCAGCTGTTCTTGCGTTCTTGAGTATCTTTTCCGGTTCCTTCTCTTGTTTAAATGGATTCGTACGCGAAGTTCCAAGAATGGAGCCTCCGCGTGGGAGAATACCTGATGTGGACTCCAAATCCAGAGGCATAAACTCGTTTTCCAGAAGCCCATGCCACCCATCCTCTATTCCCACGATCTCGTAACCATAGTTGTTGATGCCCTTTCTGACAACCGCTCTTATGACAGCGTTGAGCCCCGGAGCATCACCGCCACCGCTCAATATTCCAACTCTCATATGCCAAACCACCTTGCTAAGCCTTGCCAGAGCTTCCGAACAAACGCATTTTCCCCTTTATAACCTGCTTCATGGCCTCTTTGGCCGGACCCAGAATCTTTCTAGGGTCAAATTCCTTGGGAGAATTTGCCAAGACTTCCCGCACTGCCGCAGTGAAAGCAAGCCGTAGATCTGTGTCAATGTTTATCTTCGCGATTCCCATGGAAATGGCTTTCTGAATATGTTCTTCTGGGATACCTTTGGCTCCACCTAGCTCAGCGCCATACTTTGATGCCTTTTCAATAATCCAAGAAGGCACACTTGAGGCTCCGTGCAAAACGAGCGGAATACTAACTTGCTTGGTGATCAGCTTTAGTCTCTCAAAATCAAGCTTTGGCTCAGCCTTGAACTTGTAAGCTCCATGAGACGTGCCGATGGCAACTGCAAGCGTGTCCACGCCTGTTCGATCAACGAATTCCTTGGCTACTGCAGGATCAGTAAGAATAGCATCCTTCTCCTCCACAGTTGATTCTTCCACACCAGCAAGCCGGCCCAGTTCAGCTTCAACTGAAACTCCTTTCGGATGCGCCATTTCCACCACACGCTTCGTCAAAGCAGTGTTGCCCTCGAATTTCAAGCTAGAACCATCAATCATCACCGACGTGAAACCTGCGCCCACGCACTTGGAAGCGGTTTCAAAGTCTTCACCGTGGTCAAGATGCAAAGCCACCGGCACTGATGCAAGTTCAGCCGCTGTCCGAACGATCCTTGACAAGTACGGCAAACCACCGTACTTGATCGCACCCGGAGTAACGGCAACTATGGCAGGAGATTTCTCTTCAGTTGCGGCTTCCGCAACTGCTAACACTGCTTCCAAGTTGTTGACGTTGAACGCGCCTATTCCATAGCCATTTCGTCTGGCAGGAACCATCAAATCCTTATTCGTGACAAGCATACTTTCTCACTGAAAACTGATATTATTGGCAGATCGGTATAAATGATTTACATCTGCCAAACATAGTGGAACATGTAATCAGTGAAGACTCGGCTCTTGTTATCGTTTTCCCGTCAACACAAAAACGGCAATGGCAAACACGCAAACCACAGCGATAGTGATCGTCAGAAAGAGAGTTTGAGGAATGCCAAGAATGTAATGCCCAACGTCGCAGTTCAGACTCACTAGAACGTCCTCTGACTGGCCGACGTTGGCAAAATGCAGAGTGTACTCGCCTCCGACTTCACACACGAAGTCATAGCTGACGCTGCCCACGTTGCCATAAGATATCTTAATGGTTCCATTGGGGAATGTTACCCAAAAATCCAAGATACCCCTGTTTTCTCGACTTACCGTCGTAAGTTCTATGGAGACATGATCGTCAACCGCCAGATTCAAGATCCTAGTCACTTCCTCGTGGACGTGCACAGTGAAGCTCATGACGGTTGCTGTGGCAAGCTGAGCGATGAAGAACAAGACTGAAACAACGAAAAGAACAAGCAACAGCTTGCTGCTTTTTTGCCGAAACATCAAATATCCCTTTTAGTCAAGTGAGCGATAACGGTTATGAAGCAGCTATAAGGAGCTTCAATACGAATTCACAAGTCAGTTAGGTAGGTGCTTTCCTAAGAGTTATTAGTTGAAACTGGAAATGGCTGCTGAGGTGGCTTGCGTGACGTGCTATTTTAGACATATTAAGCATGTGTTCGAGAAAGCTGAAATAGAAATAACAAACGCGAACAAGCAAGAAGTTGACAAAATAATCCATGGAATCGTAGGAGTCAAGTGCAGCAACTGCCCGGATACTTGGCGAGAAGTGAAAAAGAGAATAGCAGAAAACGAGGAAGACTTTGTATCCAAGCTCAGAAAAGAATGGAAAAAACACGCATAGTGCTACGAGCGCACAATAAAAAAAGGATAGAGATAACCCGGTTACTTTTTCGCTTTAGACTTCACTTCCTTCATCGGTTCACCACAACATATCAAGTCACACATGGAACAACCGCATGGATCATCAACCACCACGACAAGACCGCATTCATCACACTTGTATTTGGCACCTTTCTTGGCCATACCATCCCACCTCCATAATCAGCCGTGGAAATTCATTTGCGACGTTCAAATATACAGTTATTCAGACTAACAGCGCCGTATTCTGAAATTGGTCGCAGTCACGGTTGTTCTTGCTATGCCTTTCTCAAAGCGCGCGTTAGAGCAATCGCTTAAATATTCTCTCTTACTGATCAAATCTCATGCCGATCCTCAAAGTAGAGTTCATCGAACTTGAGAAGGAGACTTCTGGAAACAGAAAATCTGCCTTGGAACGTTTGGCTCCTAAATCTGGAAAGGTGTATGTTGTTTCCATCACGAGAGACGGGTGTCCAGCATGCGAAGAGCAAAAACCAAAGATGGAAGAACTGGCGAAAGAGATAGCTCAAAAATACGGGAACAAAATCGTTTTCACCCGAATCCACGTGAAGTATTCCTCTAAAGCTAGTGAGGAATCCCTGCGGAGCAAAGACGTTTTCGGACACTATTTCTATCCCACGAACCTTATTTTGTTGAGAACTGGAGACAAGGGAGCCATTGAATACTACAGGAGTGTAGCTACGAACATGGATGAACTCAAGAGAAACATCGGGATCGCGTCTGAAGTGGCTGCTTCACTTAATGAAAGCTTGCAGAAACAAAAAAGATGACACCAACCGCATTAGCCTGCGTGCCCAAGTTGGAGAGTCAGCTCTGTGGCTATCGAGTTCGGATAATATTATTCATAGGGTTTCCGCAAGCTCTTTGACTTTTTCTTTGATCTTTTCGTAGACTCTTTCTCCATCATCATCGGACATGAAGTACGGGTCTTCAACGTTCCAGACGACTATCTTGTCCTTACATTCTGGACACTTGCTCAAAACGTAGTTTTTGTGCCGTTGCTCCATGGCAACGATGACATCATACGCCTTTAGCTGCTTGCCGTCCAAGTTTTCAGGGGACTTCTTGAGGTACTGCTCGGCGCTCTCCTTTGTCAAGAATTTCCTCACTTTTGCTGAGATTGGAATTGCCACGCGCCATCCTGCAGAATCAACCTCCATATCTGGTCTCAGTTTCTTGAGCAATGCCTCTGCTAAGGGGCTACGATGTGCGTTTCCAGAACATACGAACAGTATTTTCATACAGGTCACATGTGATGCTTCACTCTTGCTCATTCTGCGCAAATGTCATGTTGATTTCGTTCGATGGCCTTCTCCGTACTGGTATGCCCTGTTCTTGTTCTTTTCCAGTTTCTTTTTGAACATTTCATCCATGTCCACTGATGGACAAGCAAGTCTGCTTGCATCCAGAACATAGAATATCACGTCAACCAGTTCTTCAGCTATTTTTTCTTCACTTTCGCCTTTCTTCCACGCGTCGCTTGTCTCGCCCAATTCAATAAAGGCAAAAAGCAATTTCTTCGGAATGTCTTCTGGCTTGTTGTAGAAACCCTTCTCTAAGACGAGAGTTTCTATTTCCTTCTTCATTTCTTCAAGGTGCAAAGGACCAGTTCTCCTGACGTAGAGTGTGCAGTTTCCAGACTATAGGTTGGATCAAACTGATAAACTTCTATTTTGCTTTTCGATCAAATGTTGCAGCTATGCAGCTTTCGCTTGATTTTCTGGACATGGCATCCTTTCTCCGAGTTCCTCCACGTGTTTGATGCTGGTCAAGAACCATGACAACGTCGATACTGATACACCTGCTATGACGCAACCCAGAAATAGTCTGGTTGTTCCCGTGAACACGACTATTGCTCCGGAAAGCATCATGCCTATCGGTGTTGCGGCAGATGCTAAAGAGCCCATAACGGAATTCACTCTTCCCTGCATCTTCAAGGGAATCGCAGTCTGCATTACCGTCGCCAAAAGGACGTTGGCGGGGGCAACGCCAAAACCTAGAATGAATGCTCCAATCGCCATGAACCAGAAAAGTCCAACAGGAGTGACAGCCACAAGGGCATATCCAAGAAAGATAACGTATATGAAAGCCATGGTCGCAACCATTTTTCTCTTAAAACCTTTTGTCACCGACATCATTGCTCCTCCAATAAGCATTCCTCCTTGCGCAGCTGCCATGATAAGCGCCAAGTTTTCAGCTCCTCCAAGATGCTCGAATTTCACGTAGTATGGAGCTAGAGTCTCAAATGGAATGAGCAAGAAATTCAGCACCGTTGCCAACAGAACCAGCGGCATAAAGCCTCTTGCATTCTTGATGAAGGCTAGGCCCTCCACGAACTCCTTTTTGAATGGTGACCGGTCTTTCTCTTCTCTAACTGGCGGTATTCTTGTCAGAAGCAGCGGAACCAGCGCTACTAGAAAAGTGGCAGGATCAATCCAAAGAATCTGATCGATTCTTACAATCGTTAACAGCACTGCCGCGACGATAGGCCCAATCAAAGTCATCGTGCCCGTGAAAAGATAGTTCAAGCCGTTCACGCGGCTCAATTTATCACGCGGAACCATAATGGGAATAATAGCGCTCACTGCGGGAACGTTGAAAGCTTGATAGACACTTCGCATGGCAAGAAACGCCAGAATCAGCCAGATGGAAACATGGCCGAACGAGAACAGGAAAATGAGCACGATTGTAGTTAGAGCCTGCAAAAAGTCTACAGAACCGATTAACACTTTGCGGTTCCACCTGTCCACAAGCACGCCAGCAAAAGGGGTTATGATAATCATCGGAGCGAAACCGACGAGAGAAGCGATTGACAAGTACAAGGCGCTTTTCGTTTCCAGAGTTATCCACCAGATCAACACGAACTGAGCAACAGAAGAACCCAATAGCGAAAACTGTTGCCCCACAAAGAATTTCAGATAGCTCTTGAAAGTCTTCTGATCAGCTTGCGTTTCCATGCGCAACGAATTCATAACTGAGCAATATAAAAGATGCCAAAAAGCAATCCAGATTTGGCATGCAATAGTCTGCCTCAATCCTTAGAAAATCAGATTGCAACATCTTCTCAAGCTTCAGCGTTATGCACAATCATTGATTTGCCCAACGCAAAAGCAAATAAAGAAATTCGTGGAGATTACACGGGAGAGGTTCGAGTTTGTCTTTCTTCTTAGGCAAGGAAATATCGAGTGAATCTTCGGTTGAGCTGCCAGTGAAAGCATTCCATCGTCACTTTATGGCTCTTGGCGGCAGCGGGTCAGGAAAAACTGTGCTCTGCAAATGTGTTATGGAAGAAGGCGTGAAAAACAACATTCCGCTGATAATAGTTGATCCCCAAGGCGACATCGCTTCTCTAGCCTTGAGGGGCAACCCAGCAGAAATAGAAAGTCATGGAGGATCACTGGCTTTCCAAGAAGAGTTCTTTGAGAAGGCAAGGATAGCAATATTCACTCCCGCCAGCAGTAAGGCCATTCCTATCAGCGTTAACCCATGCAGATTCCCTTCAGAGGACACGCCTCGGGAGGAAGCCATTCTGGCTCTTGACATGACGGCTACTTCCCTTTCAGGTTTCCTTGGGTATGACCTGAATACTGATGCTGGAAGAGGAGCCAAAGCTTACCTGTTCACGATACTGGAGCACCTGTGGCAAGAAGGACAGACGATAAAGGACCTTGGTCATTTAGCAGATTTGGTTCTCAGGCCTCCCCTGAAGATCGCTGGAACCCTCTTCAATCTTGTCACTAGAAAAGAGCCGCAGGAAATTGCCAGAAAACTGCGCTTCCTCACAGTAGGAACGTCTTCATTGATGTTCAAGATGGGGGTTCAGATCGACATCGAAATGTTCATGGACCGTAGCGATGGAAAGGTGCCGGTCAACATAGTATATTTGAACACGCTGAGTTCTCCGAATGACAAGCAGTTCTTTCTGGCCACGCTTCTCAAAGAGCTCTACTGTTGGATGCTGAAGAATCCTTCTGAGGAAGTTCAAATGCTCTTGTACGTGGATGAGATCGCTCCGTATATTCCGCCCTACCCTAGGAACCCACCATCGAAGGAAGCTTACTCGTTTCTTTTCAAGCAAGCGAGAAAATATGGAATCGGGCTTGTTGCGGCTACGCAAAACGTGACTGACATTGACTACAAGGCGCTGGCGCAGGTGAACACTTGGTGTCTAGGCCGAATGATGACGAACCAAGACATTTACAGAGTGCAGAAGATCATACAATCAGTAGATCCGATCAGGGCCGAAATGGTTCTTCAGAGGCTTCCAAGCCTTCGTACAGGCGAATTTCTCATGCTCTCTCCTGACTTCTATGATGATGTAGTGGATTTCCAAGTCAGGTGGCTAGCCTCTGGTCATCAAACATTGAATGAGAAGGATCTTCCCCTGTACGTGTCGCCTGAAATGAAGATGTTCTACGAGAAGTATATGATAAGAGAGGAGGCAGTGGCTGAGAAGCATGTCGTACCGATCGCGCCTGCACCAGCCCCTGTGACCTCTGTCATGCGCCCGCAAACGCGACCGCCTGAAGAGCGAATCCAACTGTTCCTCAATTCCGCAAGAAGAGGGGTGCCAGTCGATTCCATCACTGAGAATCTAGATGTTGAGGCAAAGGAAGCGGAAGAAGCACTTCGCAAACTGGTCAACAAAGGAACAGTGAAAAAAGGACGCGTCAAGGGAAGCGATGAATACGTCTATTGGCTGTCGAGGTTCGATTTTGAGCCTTCTAAGAACATCATCGGAGAAGTCTTAACAATCCCTGTGAGGATCGCTGAGGCAGAGGCCATAAAGAGAGTCAAACCTATGCTGGAAGGCGGGTTGCTCTTCAAGAATGAAGAGGTCTATGACACCAAGTTTTCATATATTCCAATATGGAAAGTGTCAGCTTCGCGCGAGAAAAAAAGATTCTTTTTTTTCAGTAAAGAAGAGCTGGACGAGTACTATCTCAGCGCTGAGAATGGGGCAATAATGTCATTGAGCAAGAAGTCGATAGTCTTTCACAAGCTGATGACGAAAGGAGCGGAGAAAATCAGGAATCTGGACGATGATGAGGATATTGCTTTTGTTCCGAAGCTTCCCAACGAGGTTGATGGGTTCCCCACAATAAGGGTGGGAGTGAGCAAAGTCTACAGAGCGCTTGAGCTGAAGTTGGGAGTTAAGCCTTTCTCCGCGGAAATCGTGCTGTTACCGGTTTGGACCTTGAAAATAAGACACAAGAAAAGATCAACCGGTCGTGCCATAACGATTGATGCTGCAACGGGTCGCACTCTAGAAGGACACCTTCAAAATGTTCTCGGCGATTAAAGATCGTGATTGTCTTAACAACCAAGACGTTTATGGCGCGGTGAGAGAGATAGGACTCTTGCGAATCTGTTGCTGACAGAGAACCAGTTCAAGCAGGGAAACTACAAAGAAGAGCTTCAGAGCTTTGCCACTCTCATCTCAACTGAATAGTGTGCATCGGTGTACTGCCTCTCTATCTTCTTCTTAGAAGAATCATGTTGATGTTGCTCGGAGACTTGGCTTTTTCGAGAGGCTTGTCGAGGTACCAAGTGCTTTCGGTTCCTTCCCACCATCCCAGAAACTTGAATCCTCCGTTGAGTTTTACTAATGCCTTGAATTCCTGTGGAAAAATGAACTTCAGGTCCTCGTTGGTCTCGAGCTTCATGTCTTGTCCATGATCGTTGACTTCAAGTGTTATCTTCTCGGTGAATATCTGATTGAGTATGTCCTTCCAGTGAGTGTTGTAGGTAGTTTTCACTTTGATTCCGTTCCTTTCCATGTCCCAGCTTTGTCCTCTGGTCCCTGTCCAATCGACACACATGTTCTGAATGAAGTATAGGCCTCCTTTTTTCAGAGAGTATGCTACGGAATCCAGATGGCTGAGAAACTTCTCGTTCGACTCAACAACTAGAGAGCCCATCATTATGAATGCAAAGTCTGCTTTCTTCTTCAACCTGAAGCTGCACATGTCGGCTTGTGCAGTTTCGATTCTGAGAGCTTCTTCCTGTGTCTTCTTGGAAAGATATTCTAGCATTTCAGGGTTCAGATCCAATCCTACTGCTTCATAGCCTCTTCTTGCGATCTCTCTTAATTGCAGGCTTGGTCCACAAGCTATGTCAAGAAAACGTTTGACTTTGATTTTGCTGAACTCTTTGATTACTAGTTCAAAGGTATCAACTTGCTTTTTCACGTCAAAGAAGCTGAATGCAATCTCGTAATAGAGAGGCTGTTTGTATATTTCCATGCCTATAGCATAGGCTGAACTGCAGATAAATTTGCCTAGAAGCATAATCACCAAGCGTACTACAGCTTACTGCCTATTCCATATGCTAACAACATTGAAATACGACAAGCACCGAACTGTTTTCAGAACGCGGAAGAGCTTATGTAGCAAAGAGAGGTTAGGATGATTGAATTCAATCAAGGAAAGTAACCTGGCTGCACCCTGTGGTCTTTATTGCGGGGCTTGTATTGATTACTTGGCCTATAAGAAATGTCATGGTTGTGGCTGCGATTGTGGAGAATGCGCAGCTTCGGCACACCATAAGCAATGCGGCATCTACAATTGCTGTGTCAAACAGCGAGGCCATGAAGCTTGTTACGAGTGTAGCGAATTTCCTTGTTCGATGCTCATCCAGTTCTGCTATAATCCTGTTTGGCTGCATCATTTGCCGGTTTTAGAGAACCTGCGAAGACGTAAGACCATTGGAACAGGAAGATGGCTGAAAGAGCAAAAGAGAACTTGGAGCAACGAGTGGTATCTGAAGAGATGGCTTTGGTTCCAGAGAGAGTGCGAAAATAGACTAAAGGGATCTCTGGAAGAATCAAAAAGCTCTCTGATCGAGAAAGAATAATGAAAGCGTTTAACCATGGATTACTGATGATGCGTTAGTAGACGCCGGGACGCATCAATCCATACGTTATGCGCACGCGCTTATTCTTCTACCTCGAATAATTCGGACGCAGACCTGTTTAAAAGGTCTAGTGATGCCTCTCTGGACTCCTCCTCGGATGAGATGCTTCTGATAGAGTCTAGTACGTCCTTCTTTAGCTTCAACCTGAGCTTTCTGCCTTCTTTCAAGAACAGCACGCTGAGACCTTTGCCTTTCTTGAGTTTTATGTTGCATTTTCCCATCGTGCAACCAGTTGTGAACTGAACACCATCGACAAAACATGAGGTCGGAGGTGAAGGACTAGTCATAACTGTAGCCGTGGTTTTGAAGCAGTCTCTTCCAAGTAGGGAATTGGCCAGCAGACCAGCCTTCACACCTAAGACTAGGAAGGGGCCTAGGTGACCGTGAAACTCCACAAAGTGTTTGACTAATTCATCTGAAACTGTACCGTTTTGAGATTCGTGTTTCATTGCCTGTCCTTCGTTCGGTCTTCTTTGCTTCACTGGTCCTGACTAAACTTGTGTTCTATTTATCCTCCAGTTTTAGGACCTTGCAACATCTTCGTTCCAGATGACCCATCAAGTCTATTCCTGCATGGGCCCTTTCCTCCTCTTCTTCAAGATGCTTCTTGAAGCCTACTTGTTTGACACGGGCGTAACTCTCAACGACAAAAGGGTACCATTCCCTGTGGTACTCAGTATGCTTGCACGTTAGATAATCGTTACACAGAAGGCAGCTTTCAAGTTCTTTTCCAAGAGCGCATTTTCTGTTTTCGCAGGGCGCGCCTCCGCCTTGCAGGCACATGGGGCACTGTGCGTCAGCAAACCATTCCAAGCCCTTTCTGAATTCTTCGAACTTGAATGATTTGACCACGGAGCTCACCCAGTCATAGCGAACTGTGTCAACGAGTCTCTTCAACTCTCCCGCGATGATTTTCACTCTTCCGTTTCCGTTGGGGCATTGGCCGCAGTAGACGCCACATATCCCATAGTGGGATTCTTTCTTTTCCATTCCAGAGTCACCAATAACAATTAGAGGAATGCTAACACTGATAAAAATACTCCTTTGCCTTTCCATCGACTCGTTCAGGAAATCGAGAGGGCCAAGAAGCCTTTGTGAAAAGAGATTCTATGCGCCGCATTGTGGGCATCTGCTTTTGATCTCAGCAGTCCACTTTCTCACAAGTTCTTGGTCGCCACTCTTCTCATGTTCAGTCTTGGCCAGCATACCCACTCGAAGGGCGCCTGTTCGCACTTTTTGCAGTGATTCTCGGTTTTTGCACGTTTTTGTCTCGCTGCATTCCATGCAGTCGGACAGTTTCTTGCTCGAAGCGCAGGTTCTGATTGCGCAATCTGTTTTGCCACCGCCTTTTAGGCATCCTCGACAGATAGGTATGTTCTGGATTGATTGAAGCGTCTTCATGAATTCCTGACCATTGAACCCCTGTCTTCTGCACCCCATCTATCCACGCCGTAGCCTCCGATGATGTGCTCACACCTTTTCGACAAATCCCTCAGAGCGCCATTGCCTACCACGCAGCTGCCACACCAAATTCCACAGCGACCGATTTGGTTCCTGACGTTCTCAAACGCTTTGGTCTCCATTAATAACCCCCGTTAACGCTGAGACGGCGAGGGATAAAACTTTACCCCCCAAACCCAAACCCAAATCTGACGCTTCGCTTCATTCGGAGAATAGTATTTCGTGTACCCCGAAAACATCGACAAGCGTGTGATTGCTCACAGGCACAGGTCAGGCTTTTATTCTTGATTCCGTTGCTTCTCAGGCTCCAAGGTAAGATTGGCAAGGTCAGACTGATGGAAAAACCTCTTTGGATGATTTGCACAACACACATGTTTGTTGAAGTTTACCTTCTCATACAAGTTGCCCTCATTCCAGTCATCGTTCGCGAATTTCAGCTGAGCCTTCTTGAAGCCTCTTTAGTTGCTACGGTGCCGAGTTTAGCTGCACTCTTGATGAACATCCCATCCGGATTTCTGGCAGATCGTTTCAGTACAAACCATCTGCTGTTTGCCAGCATGGTCATAGAAGGAGTCTCAGCCCTAATCATCAGTCAAACAAACAGCTTCTGGGCCCTCGTCGTTGGAGCAACATTCATGAAGATCGCTTCACCCATATATCACATCACTGGCCTCAGCCAACTGAGCAGGCTTGCCAAACCTGAACGGATGAGCAGGTCGGTGGGATTTCACAATGCACTTGGAAGTGTAGGTTCAGCAGCGGGTCTCTTAAGCCTGACGTTCTTTTTGTCCACGACAGGGTGGAGGTGGAC
>CAZCRE010000023.1:0-16215 GCA_964501075.1 uncultured Candidatus Bathyarchaeia archaeon | reverse complement strand
ACGCGTTAGAAGAGCAGGTAAATAGATTCTATCCTATGGTTTTCAACAGGTCTGATCTCGTTATTATCCCAACGACTTCTTTTCCTCTTGTGACTAATACGCCTTGGCGCTCTTCCAGAATGGGACGGATTGCGTCTATACTGGTTTCTTCGTAGACTGTAGGCAAAGGCTTGTCCATGACTTTCTTGGCTTCTTCTTCGGCTAGGTTTGAACGTAGGTTTCTAATAATAGTCTCCTCCGTTATAGTTCCGAGTACTTCGTTTCTGTCAATAATAGGGATTTGGGAAATTGCATTGTGTATCATGACGTCGCTTATTTTCATTATGCTATCGTTCGGTCTTGCGAAAAGTACTCCTTTGGTCATTATGTCCTTGCATTTCTTCTGTTTCCCTTCGACTAAGACATGCAGAATCTTGTTGATCGTTGAAAGCCGTGGGTCTACTTTTCCATGCTCTATTTTGGCTACGTGCGCTTGTGAAACGCCAGCAAGTTCTGCCAGCTTCTTCTGCGTTAACCCCGCTTCTATTCTCAGCTTTTTGATCAGGCTGCCTGTTATTGCCAAATATAACCACCAGTCATTTCAGCTTATAAGTTGATACAGCAAAATATATATTTAGTGTCGCGCATACCCCTAGAACTTCATAGTAGAAGGGCTCAAACCATGCGGAACATGATCGTGGGAGACTTGAAGCAGACACCGCTTGAAAAACAACGCCTGGAAATAGTTGAGAGGAAAGGCTTGGGGCATCCTGATTCCATGTGTGACGCCGTCATGGATCAAGTCTCAATCGGCCTATGCAAGGAGTATATGAAAAGAGCAGGTTCAATACTGCATCATAACGTCGACAAATCGCTACTTGTAGCAGGCAAAACCGAAGTAGCGTTTGGAGGCGGAAAAGTCAAACAGCCCATGCTCTTCATTTTTGGAGACAGAGCGACATCAGACTTCGATGGTGAAAAAATAGACGTCGACCAAATAGCTATTGAAGTCGCCAAGAAATGGTTCAAGAAAAACATGCGCTTCATCGACCCCGATGAGCACGTGAAGTACCAGAGTGAACTGAAACCAGGCTCAGTGGGGCTTACGGACATTTTCAAACGGAAAGGACACGTGTTGGGCGCAAACGACACATCAGCAGCAGTTGGATATGCACCCATGACCCGCACAGAGAAAATAGTACTGCAAACCGAGACATACCTCAACTCAAAAGGGTTCAAACAACGCTTTCCAGAATCTGGCGAAGACATAAAACTCATGGCTTTCAGAAACAACAATGTCTTGCAACTGACGGTAGCGATGGCTTTCGTCGACCGTTACATAAGTAGCGAGGAAGACTACTTTGAGAAGAAAGCGAAAATACTCGACGAAATCCACAGGTTTGCCGCAGTCAATACGACCTTTGAAAGCGTGGACGTGCAGCTGAACACTTTGGACGTGCCCAAGAGAAGCTTAGGTGGCATATACATGACTGTTTTGGGTTCAAGCGCTGACAGCGGTGACTCTGGACAAGTTGGAAGAGGAAACCGCGTGAACGGGCTAATCTCCCTGAACAGACCATTCTGCTCAGAGGCTGCGGCAGGCAAGAATCCAGTAAGTCATGTTGGAAAAATCTACAACTTCCTCACATTCAGGCTTGCGGAACGTGTTTACAAAGACGTATCAGAACTTGAAGAAGTCTATATTTGGCTGTTGAGCAAGATCGGTAGCCCCATTGATCATCCAGCTGTTGCCGCGGTACAAGTAGTAATGAAAGGGGAGAACCACATAAACAAAGTCAAACGCGAAATTAACGATGTGCTCGATCATGAACTGGAAAACATAGACAAATTCTGCATGGAACTTGCAGAAGGAAAAATCAAACCCTGTTAAACCTTGCGTATCAAATCGGCTATATCGAGTATAATTCTTTCCTGTTCTATGTTTTTGAGGTCTCGCAGTGCAGACTAAGTCGGTCAAAACCCTGGCGTTGGTTGTTGGCCTATTCTTCTTCACAAGCAACCTCTCTGGCAGTTTTCTTCCGGTCTATTTCAAGGAAGCTGGCTTAAGCATTTCAGAAATAGCAGAGGTCTTGTTGTTCACGTTCATCCTCATAGGTCTACTGCCAATAATATTGCTGCAAAAAATCAAAAACTTTGAAGAAACGGTATGCTTCGGAATATTCTCAACCATGCTCTTCTATGTGGTGTTGATTTACTTCACAAACCCTGTAATCCTTGGACTAGCCTATGGCCTTGGCATAGCTACTTTCTGGCCGAGCTTCAACCTTCTTCAGTTCAGATTAAGCGAATCAAGAAACCGCGCCAGAACTGTAAGCTTGTTCAGTTCAATAATTCCTTCTCTAGCAGGAATCGTTGGACCCGCAGTTGGCGGCTTCATAATCGAAAACTTCGGATTCACAAAACTCTTCGTGGCCGCGGTCATTCTGTATCTAATCACCTTTGTTCTGTCAACTTGCATAGAGTTCAAGCCCGAGGTTCGCAAGTTCTCTATCCCGAAGACAAAAACGCTGACTATGTTCCTCATGACTTTCATCATATTGGGCTTTTGCGAATCCCACTGGCTTGCTTACCCCTCGTTCGTCCATGGTATTTCAGGAACAGTACTCTACATGGGGATAGTTCTAGCGTCAAGCGCTGTTCTAATCTCAGTCGCCACTTTCTTTGTTAACTGGCTTTCAGACGTTAAGAAGGCCCGTGTGAACTTTGCCATAGTGGGCACAATGCTAAACGTTCTCTGGTACTTTCTACTATCTTTTGTTTCTACATCAAATGAAATCGTGGCCCTGTCATTACTTTCTGGACTGGCAAGTGCCTTCAGCATTTCGTGGTTCGCCCATTATGGCGATTCTTTTGAGCGTGAACACTACGCAAGCATTCTAGTCATAATGGAAGTGGGTTTGATGGTTGGCAGAATCATGAATCTTGCACCAACCCACATTTTCCTGTCAGGAAATGACTTTGCAGGCTATTTCAGATTGCTGGGGGTTTCCTTGTTTTTCATGATTCCATTCTACCTCGCATTCAGAAGAAAAGGCCAGACCTAAAACTTATCACCAAGTTCACGCCATAATCAAAAGAGAGTTGCTGTTCATGGAAGCATGGGAAGCCGCAAAAAACGCGTTGGAATGCGTGTTAGAAGCTGAAAAGGGCGAAGGCATCGTCATTTTCTGCGACGATGAGAAGATGAACGTTGGCAACGCATTCGCCGCAGGATCGCTTAAGCTTGGTCTTAAGACGCACCTAGTGCCACTTGAAACCAAAACCAAAACATTCAGAAAGGAAATCCCGAAAAACGTTCAGAAACTCCTCGAACAACCCCCAGCAATATACGTCAATCTTCTGCGAGGAATCCGCGAGGAAACAATTTTCCGAATAGAACTCGTCAGACTAGAAACTGAAAAACATAGATCTCGTCTAGGCCACTGTCCAGGTGTCACGTTAGACATGCTCACACACGGAGCCCTAGCCCTTAAAACCGCAGATCACAGGCAAATGCAGGATTTCGCAAAAACGCTGATAAAGAAGCTTAGTCAAGCCTCACGCATCGAAATTACAAACCCAGCAGGCACATGCCTTTCCCTAAGTGTTGAGAACAGGCCTTTCTTTACAGACACTATGGTCGACAGGAAAACCTTGAAGTGGATGAACCTGCCCACAGGAGAAGTGCTGATAGCGCCAATGGAGGACTCCGCTGAAGGAGTACTAATATGTGACATGGCCATAGGTGGAATAGGTCCGATTCACACTCCTGTGAGACTGACCGTTAAAGCTGGACAAGTGAGAAGTTCTTCATCTGATGACTCAGCGCTGCTGAAAAGGATCCAGGCTTCATTAGGAACTGATGAGAACTCGAGTACCATAGGCGAATTTGCTTTTGGAATAAACCCAAAGGCACGATTCGTTGAAGAGTTTCTTGAAGCTGAAAAACTGGTCGGCACAATTCACATAGCCTTTGGCAACAACGCAGATTTTCCAGAAGGTAAAAATCCTTCCAGGAACCACATGGACTTTTTGATCTCAAGACCAACCGTGAAAATCTTGTTCAAAAACAATTCAAGCTTGACTGTGCTCTCAAATGGAGTTTTCTGCAAGCTCTGATTTTTCAGACTCTAAAATGCTTAAATGATTGAGAAACAGAATTCATAAGAAGAGAATGATCAAGTTGACTGAAAAAACCGAAGAGAAATTGCCTATTTCTGATTTCTACAAGGTGGTCGACTACGTCACAATTTTCAAGAGTCAGAAATGGTGGGAAGCAATAGTTGTTTTTGAGTCCTTTGGAAAACGGTCGATTGGAGTTTATCTTTGGGTCAGCAGAGATGGCGAATGGAAAAGAAAACATAAGTTTGAGGTAAGAAACTTGGATGAATGGAACAAGCTGAAGAATGCGATAGACCAGCTAACACCCAAGCTCGCAGCAAAATGACCTTCACGTTTTTGGCGAGTGAATGGAATCTTACAGTCGTAGAATCAAGCTTGTCACCCCCATCAACAGTTTAATAACTCTGGTTTAACTTGTAGACGTGAGAATCAATGGCCTACGAGTTCACACAGCTCTTAGAAGGAATGGCGCGTGAAAAATCACCGGGTCCTTCTGCAACATTCTCAGTCTTTCATGCACTGCACGCATTAGAACTCATAGCTCAGAAGCCGATAGGACGCAACATGTTAGCTCAGAACTTGAAGATTGGAGAAGGAGCAGTGCGAACTATGACGAGTCGGTTGAAAGAAGCCAATCTGATCACAACCTCAAAGGCCGGGTGTGCCCTCACAAAAAGAGGTTTGGGTGTTTTGAACGAATACCGGCAAGTCATCAAAAAAACCGCGTTTGGAAAAAGCGAGCTGACCAATGCTGAATGCAGCTGGGCAATCCTGATCAAAAAACATGGACGCAAACTCAAATCAGGAATGGAACAGCGCGATGCAGCTGTGATCCAAGGCGCAACAAACGCCACAACCATGATTTACAAGAGGCAACATCTGGCAATTCCATCGATTAGCAATGACGTGGTCAGGGATTTTCCGAAGGCTGCCCAGCAAATAGTTCGGTCTTTCAAGCTTGAAGAAAACGATGTGGTGGTAATCGTCGGTGCCAACAATTCTGAGACAGCTGAGTATGGTGCCCTAGCCGCGGCTTGGACTCTTCTAAGCAATGATTGATGTGCTATTCATCCAATCGGCTAGTATGTGTATTTGTCTCCTCCTGACAATATGCGTTCCAGAGTCACGTTGAAGTTTGTCATTCCTTCGCTTGTTTTTGCCGAAATTGGAAGCAGCGAAACCCTTTGTCCAAGCTTGTAGATTGCATGCATCATGTTTGATGTGAACAGACGCTTCGTTCCTTCCAGTTTTTGCTCGATTGCGTCTTCCAAAGAGTTCGGGTTCATTGACCAGTGGACAATGTTGTTGACTTCCTCTTTTGGAAGCAAATCACTTTTTGACAACAGGTGCACTTGTGGCAGTAGAAACCTGTTGTAGACAGCTGTCGAAAGGAAAAGGTTTGAAACATAGTTGAGTGGATTGACACAGAAAACCGAGTCAAACAAGTAGACTAGCGCTTTGGGGCTTTTCGTAAGCTCGTTCACGATGTACGGTCCACTGGCCCTGAAAGCGAACAACTCCATTTGGCCAGAAGTGTCAACCAAAACAACATCAGACTGCAGCTCCTCAACTTCGTTCGAAATCTTCTCAATCTCGTCCGCAATCAAATCAGCAGCCATGACCAATGCTCCGTTCGGACCCAAACGATAATCTTCCATTAGGTTTTCAACGTTTACATAGTTGCGAACGTCTACATCAGGTGAATAGGGCAGACTCAGCACTCCAGGGTCAAGATTCACGACCGAAACATCCTGTTTAGCCATTTTCAGCCATTCAGAGAAAGCTCCTGTAAGCAAAGACTTTCCAGCTCCAGCGGTGCCAACCATGAAAATGATAACCATCTCAAACCATCTCAGCCATTAGTCGACGTGTTGATTAATCAAACATAGTCTTTAGTAAAAGCTTTTTCAGTAAGTATGGAATTTCGGGCTTCTAGGTTTCAGTCAATGCTTGGTGAGATAGCCGCGATGACAAGTAAGTGGCTGCGCCAATGAAGATCATGATTATGATTATGGCCAAGAACAGGACGAAAAACGTGGATAGGCTCGTTATGGTTAGTATAGGACTGTCTGCGGTGGCGAGGTTTTCGTTTCCAGACCAGCTAGCACGGAAGTTGCATGTGCCTCCTGCATTAACGTTCCAAGAGAAACCGAATTTTCCGTCTGAATCGATAATGGCTGTGCCCAAAACGGTCCAAGGCGAATTGTTGGTTTTAACGTAGATCGTGACGTTTTTGCCTTGCAGAGGGGGAGAAAGCTCACCTTCTACAGACATAACGCTTCCTTGGACTACCCACAACGTTGAGGTTCGCAGTGTCAACGTCGTTTGGGCCAGAGTTCTGTAACTCGCAGAGACCTGTCCAGTATGAGCTTGCTCGGAGTTTTCGAGCGTGATAATCTGTACACCGGCGTGTTTTAATTCCTCTGGGCACTCTCCAACTCTCCAACCACTTTGCCAGTTGTTCCCTGTGCATTCTGCTGTATAGTACTTCTTGTCATCATGGATTACATAGTAGACTTCTCCCCTTGAGTCCTGCGGAGGCGATTCAAGGTAAACTCCAACGTTCATGTGAGATTCATGCTCATAGTAAAGAAGCACAGAGTCAAGTCCCGCAGCTTTCAAAATTGAAGCCAGCACATAGGAAAGTAGATCGCAGTCTCCCTCATTCTTGGCGATCGTTTCGACAGGATATCTCAAAGGGTTAATTACCTGATAGAATATCTGGTGAATGATCATCAAGGCACCGTTTGCAAAATCTTCGTTGCCTGAATAGATCTCGAGAAGACTGTCCGCGATGGGTTTCAAAGCATAGGGAGTAACGAATTTTGCGAAGTCATTTTCTGTGATGAATTGATGATTTTTTCCGGCATAGTATTCGTAAAGCGACTCTGGAACAGCAACATTCAATCTGTAATGCTTAGAGTTGTCATTATAGTCAATGAGTTGGTATGAAAAGCCATAATTCTCCGATAGACAGCTCGAAGGCACGTAGGCCAGGGTTAGCAGGACTATGATTATTATGACTGTTAGGGCTTTCCAATGGCTTCCCATAAGAGTTTTGTTGTAATTCCGATTTAAGGCTCTTATGTCCCACCAATCTGTAGCGAATTTTCACTTCTCCAGATCACTGGACTTTTTGGTTGTACCCTAGATCAGCGGGGATCTACGAGAGCCTTGCTTTCAGGGTAAGCTACTGCGTCGTTTTGGAGTTTTGATCTTGCCGCCTCTCTTCTCTATCAGCTCCGATAGTTGAGTAATAGCTTTGCCGAGAAGAGTTCTGGCAGCTTTGGAATCTCTCGCTGTCATGGAAAAATGCAGTTCTATGTGCGGAGTATCCTCCTCGCCTTTTGGATGCGATTTTATGTAGATGAGAGCATTTTCCCGCATTGTTTGGTCAATCAAGGGAGCCAATGTCGACTCCATTACGTCATCGACAAAAACGCTCGCTTCAAAAAACGTGACGTTACCAGCTTCCTTCTTGAGCAGGGGCACAATTGATTGCTCAAAAATGGCTTCCATTTCTGAAGGCACGCCCGGCAAAGCCAGTAAGGACGTTCCATTGACTTTAGTCACAATTCCCGGAGCCGTGCCAATTGGATTAGGCAGTGGCTCTGCGTCTTCTGGCAGTTTAGCCATCTTGATTCTGGGCGGAGTCAATTCAGCCTTTTCCATCTTTCCATGTTCTGCGAGACTCTCATATTTCTCTCTAACCATCTTGAGAGCATTCTCATCTATCTCGATTCTACATTTCAAGGCTTCAGCTATTCCCTCTAACGTCTTATCGTCAAAGGTGGGACCTAATCCACCAGTCGTTACAATAAACCTGGGTTTTCGGCTGAGAGCCTCGGTTACGGCTGCTGCTATTTCATTAATGTCGTCGCCTACAACCGTTATTCGCTTCACAGATATGCCCAATGAAGTTGCCCTTTTGGCCATCCAATTAGCGTTCGTGTTCAACGTCTTGCCGATTAGAAGTTCATTTCCAATGCAGATTATTTCCATATCCGTGCCCAACGTCGCCCACACCATTCAGATGAATAGAAAATAGGTTGTTTCGTTCTTTTATGCTGTTTGCTCGCTTTTCGTCTCAAAAGCTGGTGGGTCTCTCTACTTCTTCTTGCTAAGCCACCATTTCAAGTATTCCTTTCTTCGCCTTTCCTGCTCGCTTTCTTCAGACTCCAAGTTAGGTCTATTCTTTTCCCTAAGCTCTTCAAGTTCCTGTTGAGTCACAGATAACCCGCAGCTTTTGCAGACACAGTGTTTAGTCGCTATCATGTACTGCATTTCGCCACCGCATTCTGGGCAATATGGCATGTTGATGCTCCGAATTTCTTCCGTACCAAAGGGAATCATCCAAGAGAAATAGGTTTTGGTTTACGATTTTCACATTTTCCCTTTAGTCTGAATAGTGCGAAGTGCAACCAAGTAAGCTACGGCGCCGATTATTGTGAAAGGCAGACTCGCCAGTAGAATGTTGAGGAGGAAAAATGGTTGCACAGGATATCCCAAGAAGGTATATTGCCGCATGGCTTCAGCTGCTAGACTAAGCGGGTTTGCTGAAACAATGCTGGTTAAGAATGCCGGGAAATAGTTTTTGACGATGTTCATGGGGTAATATACTGTGCTAAGAGTTAGTAGCAGCATTTGCACGACTTGTTGATAAGCGAAGAAGTATTCACCATGAGTTGATGCCATGGCTGCAAGAGTAGCTGAAATTCCAGCCAGCCCCATTGCGAGAAAGAATAGAAACGGCAACAGGATCAGAGTGTTCCCAACGGCCGCTGCTGGAAGGACGACGAGTGCGATGAGCAGAAGCGATGTCGAGTAGACCATTGCAGCAAGTCCGCCGGCAAGTAGGTAGGCCACAACGATGCCTTCGGTGCTGATAGGCAAGGAAAGATAGTATTGGATTACGCCTTCGCGGATGGCCAGCCATATGCGTCTTCCAGTGTCCAAGGCGGCTACAAACAGCCCCATGACAATGACGGCGGGGACAAAGAACTGAAAGTAGTCGATGCTCATCATGTTTTTGTATACCAAGGCCACAACAAGCATGTCTGAAAGATGTAGGCTTAGAAGAATGGCCATTAGCCATTTTGTTCTGAAAAAGTAGGAGAAGTCGTTTCGAGCTAGTTGCAAGATGTGTACAAGCTCTGTCATCCGCTTCTTACTCCTTCTACTAAGCGTTGAAGAAGAAACATGCCTAGCCCAAGCGTACTCACTGCAAGTGCTGTGAGTACAGCAACCGCGATTGTCGGGTTAAGCAGCATGCTTGGGTCAAATCCGAGAAAGAGGTGAACAAGATCTGCTCCATAAGTCAAGGGGCTGAATTTTGCCACGGTGTCATAGCCTGGCGAAGCACGCGCGAGGAACACAAGAGGATACAATACCGTGCTGAATCGAATGATTAGTGCGCTTAATCCTGTTGTGATGGCTGAGTATAAGTCGCTTGATTTGAAAGCAATGAATGATAGTCCTAGCATTAATCCAGCAACGCCGAAGCCCAAGCAAAAGAGTGTTGCGGCCGCAGCTGCTACAGAAACAATGGTTAGATTGCCGATTAATGATAGCATAATGGCAAAGGGAACCATGAGCATCAGGGCTAGCTCAAGTCCGCCTTTGAGAGCTATGGAGAGGAAGAGTTTGGACCTTGAAATTGGAAGGCTGAGAAGATACGGCAGTCTTCCTTCGTGCGCGGCTTCGACGAATTCTCTTCCAGAATGGGAGCCCACGTCAAAGGTCATCATTACAATGAAGCCCACTGCATAGAACTCCTGATAGTTGGGTATTTGAGGGATTTTGACGAGCTGCGATATTAGAGCGCCGTATATGAAAATCTGTACTCCGAAGGTCAGCCATTGCAAACCTATCCACACGGGCGGATTAAGCTCATGTTTCAAGTCAAACCAGACAAGACGAACGACATCAAGCATTTTCGTCTGTCTCCAGTTTTTTGCCTGTGAAGCTTAGGAAAACATCATCCAAGGAAGGTTCTGTCACTCTGACTGATAGAACACGGACTTTTCTTTCATAACACAAGTTTGTCATTTTCGGAACCCAAGCCTCAGCAATTGAAACGTACGCTTTGAACTTGTCTTTTTCCAAACGCGTCAGTTTTGCGGTGCCGGGGATTTTGCCCAATTCCTCTTGGATTCCTGTGTCACTTTCTGCTTGTTCCAGTTCTAACTCGACTATGTCGCCGCCTGCAATTTTGTCTTTTAGGCTCTGAACTGTATCACAAATGATGCTTTTTCCTTGGTCGAGAATCGTCACTCGGTCAGCTAGGTACTCTGCCTCACGTACTTCGTTTGTGGCGACCAATAGTGTGGTTCCTTCTTCTCTTAATCGCAGTATTTGCTCCCAAATCGTGCGTTTGCCTCGGAGATCTACTTGGCTGCTTGGTTCGTCGAATATTGCGAATTTGGGACGTTGTATCAGTAGTTTTGCCACTTCGAGTCTTTTTGTTTGTCCACCTGATAAGTGCATGAATAGCTTGTTGCGTGCCTCCCAAAGCTCCAATGTTTTTAGGACTTCCTCTATCTTCGTTTCACGTTCTGTCTTCTTGGTGCCACACATTGCGGCATGAAAGCGGAGAATCTCTGCGGGTTTATGTCTCCAGAAGCCTCTTGCTTCTTGAAATGAGATGCCTAAGACCTTGCGAACTTGTGTTGGATGCTTGGTTACCTCCAGATCCATGACCTTGGCGATTCCAGATGTGGGCTTCAGAACGGTTGCCAGTGTCAGCAGAAGTGTGGTTTTCCCGGAGCCGTTCGGGCCTAATAGGACCATGATTTCCCCTAGGTTTACTTTGAAGTCGAGACCTTTGAGTGCGTAGGTCTTGCCATATTTTTTGACGAGGTTCTGTGTTTCGACTGCGTACATGAATCATTTTCCTTTTTCAGTTTGCCTTACGTATGTTGGCATGGAGATATAAAAACGCTACGTGCTCATCAAAACCTGACACGAAAGGACGACTATGTTATGAAGTTCGCTAGTCCTGCCTTTCTAGCCAACTTACCTGTTTGTGTTCTCTCTTCTCCCGTGAGCCTTCTTCGCAATTCTGGGATCTCGCCTGCACGCCACTCCGGTTTGTACTGAAACATGATGTTGACTCTCGTTTCGGTGCCCAGATTCTTGACTATCCATTCTATGATAGGTTTCGTGCAGCATTCAATGTGACCAGGCAAAACCAGCATCCGTATTATGAGCTCACCATTTTTCTTGGCTTCTAGGTGGTTTCTGGTGCAGACTGCCCAATAGTCTGGCGCTTCAGAAATCCTCTCAGCGCACTGGCTAGGGCCATACTTGAAGTCCAACAGGTAGACATCGACAAAACCAGCGAGAAGTTGCGCGGTCTCTGGGCTGTAGTAACTATTCGAGTTCCAAACAATTGGGATGTTCGCATTCACATATTTGAAAGTCTCTAACCATTGTGCAAGCCATGGAGTAGGTTCGCCTCCGACAAGGTTGACGTTTCGGCAACCTTTCGCCTTCAATGCATCGATTTCCTTGGCCAATTCCTCACGATCGTAGACCTTGCCGTTTTCCATCCATTGGGAAATCGTCCAGTTTTGGCAGTGTTTGCATCGCATCGTGCAGCCCATTGTGAAAATGGTTCCAGAAGGCACGAGCTCCGGCTCTTCACCTAGGTGCTCAAAAATGCTTGAGACAGTTATCCCTTGTCCGCACTTGCAGTAGCCCGTGTTCCCTTTTGTTCTGTCAATCATGCACCTGCGAGTGCAAAGGCAGCAGTTTTGCATGGTTCTGTTTGCAATCGCTATTTTCAAATCCAAGAAGGATGTTTTTGGCGTTTGTATCCTTTCAGGGTCCTTACTACCTGCATCAATTTCTCTTTCAAAGCCGTAGAATGTCTCTGTTAGCGTTGCGTGCATTCTCCAAAGCTCTTCCAAAGAGTCGTTTTCGCTGAACTCTGCTGGAAGTTTCTTGGCTATCATGAATTTTGCGGGTTTTTGGCCATTTGCTACGTCAAAATATCTTCGCAGACTCTTCTGAACTTCCTTGTCTTTAGCCACTGCAACGGCGTCTGGTCGCAGAAACATCCACATGGCAGCTTCAACGAATAATGGATAGGAGCTTCAATTTATACTAGAAGATCCGCTGTTTGATGCGAGAGGATTGAAGGGAGAACGAGAGCTGCGAGTTTCAAGAGAAGCTTGGGTCCATGGACGAATAAGATCTGCGGCAGTTCCAGTTCAAAGCTTTGTTATCCTTCCTAGAACAGTGTATATGGATATGCGCGTCCGCTTGTGTGTAGTTTGCCTTTGATTGGGATATCATGGCCACAGACTGGGCAGCGCATGTCTCTTGTTAGATTCCACTTTGTTATCTCGAAGCCATAACGTTTGATTACTGGTTCGTTGCAGCTGGGGCAGTAAGTGTTTTCACTCGGGTGTCCTGGAACGTTTCCGATGTAAACGTAGTTCAGTCCTGCCTCTTTTGCGGCCACGTACGTTTTTTCTAGAGTCTCAATAGGTGTGGACGGCGTTATTGTCATCTGGTAATCTGGATGGAAGCGTAACAGGTGAAAAGGTGTGTCTTTGCCAAGATTGTCCTTTATCCATGCTGCAAGCTGTTTCACTTTGTCAATCGAGTCACCAGATTTCGGCACCACCAGATTTGTGACCTCAATGTGAATGTCGTTCCGTTTCATCTCTCTCAAAGCCATGTAGATAGGTTCTACCGCTGGCACTGACGAGTAAGTCTTGTAGAACTCTGGATCTCCGCCTCCCTTGAAGTCGACTGTTGCTGCATCCAAGTATGGTGCTATGGTTCTCACCGCGTCAGGGGTCATGTAACCATTCGTGACGAAAGTGTTGAAGAAACCAACTTGCCTCGCCAGTTTCGCCGTATCATAGGCGTATTCAAAAAATATCGTTGGTTCCGTGTAGGTGTAGCTTATTCCTTGGCAACCGCCGTCTCGCGCGTTCTTAACGACTTGCTCTGGGGGAAAATGGTGGTCGGTTATTCCTTTTTCTTGGCTTATCATCCAGTTGTCACAGAACTGGCATCGGAAGTTGCAGCCCATCGTAGCGATGGATAGGACTTGGGCTCCTGGGTTGAAATGTGAAAGCGGTTTCTTTGTTATAGGGTCAATGGAGGCTGAGATCGCTTTGGCATAGACAAGTGAAAAAAGAGTTCCTCCGTCGTTCTTTCTAACGAGGCAGAAACCAGTTCCGCCATCGTTGATAAGGCATTTTCTAGCACATAGATTGCACTTCACTTTTTTGTCTTCTGTCTTCTCATATAACATGGCTTCGTGAAGTGACGTTTATGGCACCTTCCTGCGGTTAGTTGTTTGTTTCTGGGCTATATGACTTATTCGTTTGCTGAGGTCCCCGCGTCTTTCTTGATTTCGAAGACAAGGGGCGGTGAAGGAGTTTTCACGTCTAATTCTATTCCAAACAAGCTTTCTAGGAAGCCAGCCCAGATTTCAGATTCTCCGATGAAAGGCGTCTTTATGAGTATGTATCTGTCTTTCAAGTAAAAGTCTCCGAACCCTTGCACCCGCAGACGTTTGAAGACATCATGCCATTTATCTCGGCTTGTGGTCTCGATGCCAAGGGTCGTTTCTAGGGAGACTCTGGAAGCATCACCCATTCTTCTGCCGATTTCGCGGTATTTTTCCTGCGGGGCACATTGGATGAGGATGTTGATCAATTCCGCGTTTATGAACGCTATGCGGCTTATTCCACAATAGTATTCACCTGGAAAACGCCAGTCATAAATCATCATGCTTCTGTAGACGTCGAGCATTTTGGAAATCAAAGGTTTGATGCCTGGTTCTTTGCCTTCCTTGATTAGGGAGTCGATGAATTCTCGTTCTTCCTTGTCCAGGATTATCGTAGTCCGCCTTGCTCGGTCGCCGTTTTTGCTCATCATCTGCTCGAGTTTTTTCTCTCTGTCCTCTTGCATATCGATTATATCTTGCAGCATATTTTATATGCTTTGCCCTTCACCATAGGCATATTGTAACTTCTTGAACCATGAACTCTCTCAGACTGATATCAAGTATCGAAGTGACATCGAAATGACTTTTCCTCTTTACAAAATTCATGGAGAGAGACCAAACCAGAACTTGGGCTATTTGAGAGGGAAAGACTAGTTAGCTTCAAGTTCCAGATTGGATTTCTCCAAAAAAGAACTTCTAGCCCTTCCCTTTTCTCTAGCCTATTTCTCTACTGTCTTCTTAGCTAACTGTGTTATCAAAGTTTCTAGAGGAAGTGTCTTCTTACAGTTTATACACTTGTAGTTGAAAGGTGTATGTTTTCCACAGAAAGGACATTGGACTATCTCCACAGAACAGAAAGGACAAGTCTCAAAGTGCTTCAATAGGTCTGTTCTCTCTAGCTCTGATTCCTTTAGTGCTGTCTCTATGTAGGCTAAGATATCATCTATTGTCTCATACTCTTTCTTTCCTTTTTTTAGACTCATATCTCTCATCTCTTATTCTCATTATCTGAGAACTTGAACTTATATCTCCTCCACGGATAACCACGCTATTAATTCTGTTCTTTTCTGAAAATAAAAGGAAGTCGGTTCTCCTTGCAATCTCTATTTGCTTTTTGGACGGTTCTTTCTGAAATGTCCATGATGCTAGGACTTTGAAGATGAAGACTGGCTCCTTATTTGTCTTTTTTCCTTCTGGGACTTGGTAATATGGATAACCATGCTTTGATTTATGATGAATCTTAGCATATTAAACAGAATATGCTACATCCTAAGACCAACAAGATGCATGGAGTCACCTAGTGGGGAGGGATTCAGAGAGGATTTGAAAAAAATTCATGGACTATGATTCTTAAGTTCTGTACCGTACTATCACTCTTTTCAATTGAGGTCTATGCTTTCGCCTAGTTCTAGTTTGGAACTTGGAGAAACACAGAAAATCTAAAAAGCTGGTAATGAGAGATAGTAAGCAGAAAGTGAGAACTTGAGCAAAGATGAAGAAAGAAAATTACAGATAAAACTGGCACAACTCAATGCTAAACTTCAAGTTTATCTTGCATCCTTCTTTGGGGCTATTGCTTCTGCCATAACCTTCTTGGTTTTTGGATATCAACTTGCTCTTGAAAGTTATCCACAGATTACTTTTAAAACTGTCATAGCTATCGCATTTTTCATCGTTGCTAGTTGCATATCAATTGCTGTCTATAGAACTCTTCCTAAGCTGAAAGCATGTTTGAAAGAATTCGAAAATCTTCAGTAGTCTATTAGGTCTATGGATAATAGTTTTTATCTGAAAACCTATGACTAGCAGAGTTAAGTCTGTCCTTCAATTTCTCAGCACATTCAAAGGAACAAGTCATAAAGGTTTTACCTTCAAAGTCTATTGGATAATAGTCTGTCTCAGTCTTGAAAATTTCTTTCTCACAAATAGGGCATATTATTCCGCTTAGTTCTTCTAGTCTTTCAAAGTCCAGAGCACTAAGATTTTCTATTCCTTTCCTACAGATTTCCAAGAACTCTTTCTGTCTTTCTTCTTTTGTCATTTTCTTCATTTTCTCACTTCTTTTGCTGTTTTTCTCTGTCTGCAAAATATTCATAGTCTTCTGCAAGCATGTTTAGCATATTCGCTTTGTATCTATCAGTTAGATTGTCTTTTTCTTCTTTAGAAATCTCACTGAAAGCTCTATTCAAGTGGTCTGATATGCCTTCTTTCGCTACAGAACATTTACTACACATTCCTTCATAGGGAGCTTTTTCAGTAGCTTTTCTTTTATTGCAGATTTTACATTTCTCCATTTTATCACCTCTTTGTTGGATTCAATTTTATCCTTTTGTATGCTGAGTCTCTTCTAGTAGGATTGATCTTTTTCCAATAAACAGAAGAAATGATTCCTTGTTCTCTAGCACACTTCATACACATATATTCTATGTCTCCAATATCGGAAGGGTCAAGATGGACTTTTATGGTCTTTCCGCATTCTCCACATTTTCTTAGCCCTACCATTCCATGACCTCTTTTCATTCTATCACCTCTTTCTAGACTAATTCAAATTCATGTATCCAAACAACTTTGTTGGAATTCCAGTCTCCTATGTTTTTCTTCCAGTACGCTATGAAACCATCCAAGTTCTTGAATCCTTCTTTCTG
>CAZCRE010000022.1:0-16468 GCA_964501075.1 uncultured Candidatus Bathyarchaeia archaeon | reverse complement strand
AAGAATATCCTCACCAACAGCTCAACTCACCCCCACGGAATCAAGGTACGACTGATAGACGGCAAAGTCGGCAGAGTACAATCAATAATAAAATAGTAGCGCGCGCCTTACGGAACCGCGAGCGCGATGGGAAGCTGTGGTACAATAGGCATCATTTCTACTTCATTGCTTCTTTCTTCTTTTTTTCTTCTTTCATCCTTTCTTTCTTTCTTTTAGTTGTCATCGCATCACGTTCTATTTACCATATATCTCTAACAATTTCGTAGACTTGTTGTAAAGAATATCTATTTCTATGTTTCCTTGCCACGTCATTTCGGTACCGTTCAAAAGCATGACGTGCGGCACTGGGGTCAGGAAACAACTGGTCATCCAAACCCAAGGTTCTTCTGCCAACATACTCCTTCAACATGGCAAGCGTTGAAGGCTTCACAGCTAAAATTCTAGGCAGACCCCCTTTTGCAGATTTCACGTTGACAGTGCCCTTCTCCAAATCTAGACATCGCAACGTCAAACTGTAAAGCTCAACAGGTCGCAACCCAGTGTCCTTCAAAACACTGAAGACCACTGCATATTTCCGTGAAGCTCTGGCAATGATTTTGCTAATTTGCTCTGGGCTAGCAATGTAGGGCAATCCTCGTTGACGCTTGTAGCATGGAGGATTCCAGACAAGACCATTGACTCTCACATAATGGCAGTAGGCAAAGACAAGTGCCTCTTTGTAGGCAACCGAGCAACTTTTTTCTGCAATGACCATACGGACTGAGTCAGGACAATTCAAATTAGCAATCTTTGATAAAATCTTCAGTTTGTTGCCGTAGCCCTCAATCGTAGACGAAGCATGCCCTTCCTTCCTCAACTCCCAAACAGTATTGAAAATCGCTTCTTTCACGGAAACTGGCTTGTGTTCAAGAGAAGTGGACCGGGCGGGATTTGAACCCGCGGCTTCCGCCTTGCGAAGGCGGCGATCATACCAGACTGATCTACCGGCCCAAGAAGTTTCACTCGAAAGAAAACATGCTTTAGGGGATAAAGAGCTTTCGGAGTCTCTTCTGGTTGAATTTGGTCATCTTTCGAGGAAAGTAACTGCACACATGCCTAGAAGCTTATTAAGCCATTCAGGCGATTGCTACATAGATTTTCTTTTCGTCCATTTGGGTTTCATGCCATTCAGCCTTAATCTCATCACGGCTGTTGTGTAGTTGGACGGTCTTGGCGCGAACGAGCTCCGCCATCGTGCTTAAGTATGGTTTCAAGAAGCCTGTGCTCTCGCCATCAAGCTCAGCAACGTGCACGGCGTTCAAAACATCAGTTGGCATATAACCAAGCTCTTTTCGCAGCGCTTGGACACGTCGGGCTAGATCCCGCATTAGACCTTCTCCGAGCAGTTTCTCGTCTCTATGAGCATCCAAAAAGATCTGCAAACTTCCTCCTACAGCAGAAATCCAGCCTTCTCGTTGAACATAAGGCGGAGCTTCATGCAAGAACTCGGATGTCTTAACGTTCGTAAGCTCTAGGAACAGTTCTTCAACGGCCTTCAGCGTCTTGCAGGTTTTCTCATCAGCCACCACGACCATCCTGCTCAGGGGCCAGCGTCTCTTCAGTTTCGCAGATTGTCTAGTTGCGTAGACAAGAGACACGGATTCGAACAACGTCTTAAACTCGTCCTCCACTTCCTCTCTCCGTAGTTTCTTGTCAGGCTTCGGCCAGTCCTCAACGTTTATCGTTTCTGGAAGTGATGGATCAAGCTTCCTGTAGACCTTTTGGTGTAGAGCCTCACACAGGTATGGCGTAACGGGGTTAAAGAGTAAAGTTAGTGTTTTCAGAACATGCCACAGTGTCGTGTATATGGCTAATCTTCTGTTGAGGGCTTCCGGGTCGTCTGTCCAAAGTTCCTTTCTAACCATAGGCACGTAGAGTCTGCTCACTGTTTCTATCACGTAGTCTTCCAAGCTGGCTAGAGCAATGTTAAACTCGCACGTGTCAAGCTTTTCCGTGTAGGTTTCTATCGTTTCCTGAAGCTTGGACATCAACCAAAGGTCAGCTTTTCTCAGCAGATCTCCATGCATCGCCCACGCCAAGTTGTGCTCTTTCGGGTTAAACCCGTCGAACTCGGCGTTCTGCAGCAGAAACCTGCTCAAGTGATAAAGCGTTGAGAGCACCTGGTAGGGACGACGACTCAATTCATTGAAGTCAAAATCCATGAAGTCAACTGGTGAACACTTTCGCATCATGTAGAATCTGCAGATGTCCGCAGAATATTTCTCCAACAGCTTATTTGCCTCCACGACGTTTCCGAGGCTCTTGCTCATTTTTCTGCCCTTGGCGTCTTGGGCTAGGCCTTGAAACAGAAACGCCTTGTACGGAGCTTCCGATTTTCCCGTCAGTATGACATGTTCCAAGAGAAGCGAATTTGCCCACCCACGAGTCTGGTCTATTCCTTCTGTTAAAAAGTCAGCCGGCACGTACTCTGAAAACTCTCGGTCAGTATATCTAGCATAGGGAGCTGCCCCACTATTATGCCAAGTGTCTAAGACGAAATCCTCTCTACGCATTGTTCCTCCGCAATCAGGGCATTTCAACTTTATGCGATCGATCCAAGGCTTATGCAGTTCGAAGTCTTCTCCTGGTTTTTCCAAGGCTTTATCGACGAGTTCAGCCTTGCTCGAAACGAACGTCTTTGCTCCGCAACTCTCGCACTTCCATATCGGAAGGGGGGCTCCCCAGACGCGTTCTCTTGAGATGCACCAAGGTTTACCTTCTTTCAGAAATGCGAGGAAGCGGTTCTTTGGACTTTCGTAGAAGTACTTCACTTTTTCAGCCGCTTCAAGCACTTTCGAGCCTATTTTGTCTGTTTTCAGGAAGTATTCTTTTCTGGCCAGCCATACTAACTTGTGATGTGACCGCCAACACGTTGGATATTCATGTTTCACTGTTTTGATTTCGACGAGCAACCCTCTTTTTCGCAGTTCCTCAACGACCTTTACGTCTGCGTCCCTCGCAAACAATCCGCTGAAGAACCCTGCGTCACCGGTGAATTTGACCTCGTCATCAAAAGGCGCAAAAATCGGCACGCCACGTTTTCGCGCGGCGAAGAAGTCTTCTTCACCGTTGCCAGGTGATTGATGTACGACACCCGTGGCCGTGTCAATATCCACGAAATCCTCAAGGATGACTCTGTGCACCAACTTGTGCTTGGTTTCCAGCTCCGCTTGTTTGGGTACAATGTCCTTAAATGGGAAATCGTAGCGTGTGCCCTCGAGGCTACTGCCAGAAACGGTCTCTGCTATTACGTAATCCTTTATTCCCAGCTCCTGCATGACAGGCTCGACACGTGGCTTCACCAAGATCCATGTTTCGTCTTTGACTTTGACCTTTGTATACTCAGCCTCTGGATGAACAGCCAGCATCGTGTCCGTGACAAGTGTAAACGGCATCGTTGTCCAAACCAGGAAGTACTCGTTTTCGCTGTCAGATACTTTGAATTTGAAGAACAGGCTTGGGTCTTCAACCATCTTGTACGCGTCTTCATACCCCACCTCAGCACTGCTTAGGCTTGTTTGGCAGCCAGGACAGTATGCAACAACATAATGTCCTTCTTCAAGTAGCCCTTGTTCCCAAGCATGTTTGAGGTACTGCCATTCTCTTTCGATGTAGCTGTCATGATAAGTCCAATAGGCCTTCTCATGGTCTATGGACACTCCAAGCATGGTGTCCATTCTAACCCACTCTTTATGGTACTTCATTATGGCTTTCTTGCATTCCTGTATGAAACGTTCCTCGCCCACTCTTTCCAGTAGTTCGCGCTTGTTCTTCACGCCCAGTAACTTCTCAACTTCAAGTTCAACAGGTAGTCCTTGGCAGTCCCATCCCGCCCAGAACGGCATGAAATAGCCTTGCATCGTTTTCCATCTATAGCGAAGGTCCTTCATCATGCGGCCACGAGCGTGCCCAACGTGAGGTATGCCGTTCAATGTCGGTGGCCCTTCAACAAAACCTATGATACCCTCGTTATTTTTCTCTCTTAGACTCGCCACTGCTTGTTGAGTCTTGTTCTGTTCCCAGAATTGGCGTATTTCTTTTTCAAGTTCGAGCGGGCGATACTCTGTCGTGAGGGCTTGACCAGAATCAGTTTTGAATTTGTCGGTCACCTTGCATCCCTAGGCACCCGCAAATATACGGAAATAGCATTGGCGAAATATAACCTTTACCTTAGAACCTTGAGAGCATAGGCCTATGCTTTTTCATGCAAGTTTGCTGCAGAAATGGCATAATGATCTGGTTGTTTCCACGTATTCGCCGAACACTAAATGATCCTGTTTGGGGAAATGTCTACAGAAGCGCCTAACTTTCTCATACAAGTTCTTCATTATCTGGATCTCGATGAGTTGAGCCCCTACTCCGAAGATTTCCTCTATGGCAGCCGCGAATTCACCAATTCTGTTTGGAATGTCCTCCTTAGTGATGTTGAATTTCTTCTTCAGGTGGATGTAGACTGCCTGTTTTGCAATTGAGCCTAAGGGAGATAGTCCATCGTCGACAGCTTCAAGAAGGAACCTGTTGAAATCCTCAACATATGAAGCGGGCTTTCCTATTATTGGCAATCCTTCGCTGAGGTATTCCAGTTCAAGCCTGTTAGACCTTGAAGACGGTTCGAGTTTGGTCATACGGTGGTCTGATTTGATTATCGTTTCCATTTGACTTGTTCCCCAAGTGTATTTGTGTTCAACTGTTTTCATGTTTTACTTACCTACATATCGTATCGTATGACTTCATATATAGCTTGTTTTGACGTTCGATATATTCTGAAACAGGACATATTCCGAAAATCGATATATCCAACACAAGCGCTGATTATCCCGAGTTTATCATCATATTGGCACTTTTCTTCCATCAAAATCCCGTTTAGAAACACCAAACTCCGCTTCAAACCCCTCAAGCTGTTCCTTCGTAAACACTGGCCCATCCCAGCACACACTGTATCCACCTATCACACAGCTACCGCACACGCCTATCGCACACCGCATCAATCGTTCCAAGCTAGCCTCCAAACACACATTATGCCTCTTAGCCAAAGCTAGCACTTCGCGCATCATCTTCTCAGGGCCACAAGTATACATCACGTCAAAGCTATCTTTTTGCAAAAGCTGGTCCACGGGAGCCGTCGCCAAGCCTTTGACACCATAACTACCATCCTCAGTTGCGGCGATCACGTTTTCTCGGCCGCAAAGCTGCTCGAATTTATCAATATACAACAACTCATCTCTTGTTTTTGCACCCATCACAAATACTGGTCTCGAACTGTGTCCAACCAATTCCCTTGCCAAGGACAAAAGAGACGCAACACCTGTTCCACCTCCCACCAGAAGCACCTTGCCACTTCTCAAGGAGAAGCTGTTACCAAAAGGACCCCGCAAACCTATGACTTCCCCAACCTGCATATTCTGTAATGCACTGGTTGCTTCACCCACTTTCTTGACAGCAACCGCAACCACACCGTTACCGTCACCTTTCATTATGCTCAAAGGAATTTCATCCACACCCGGAATCCAAAGCATCAGAAACTGGCCGGGCTTAGCCCTAGCGCAGGCCTTATCTTTGAAGGTGAACGTTTTCACTGTTTGGCTTTCAGTTCTTATACCCAAGATCGGCGTGGTTCTTAGCGGGTTATTTGCGATGCGACAAACCGACAATTTCGCTCACACTCCTGAAGCCTTTCCTCTTCAGATAATTGCCTATTCCGATTGTTATGCTTCTGAATACATTGGGACCTTTTGCGCCTATCGCAGTACCAATTTGAACCGCCGAAGCTCCTGCCAAGAGGAATTCAACAGCGTCACGCCAGCTTGCTATGCCGCCGCACCCGACTATTGGAACTTCTACTCGCTCGCGAATATCGTAGACACATCGCAGTGCTATGGGTTTTATTGCTTGGCCTGAAAGGCCGCCGGCCCTGTTGCTTAGAATGGGCATGGCAGTTTCCGCGTCTATTGCCATGGCTTTCACCGTGTTTATGGCGGTCAAAGCATCAGCGCCAGCATGCGAGGCAGATTCGGCGAGTTCGACGATATCAGTCACGTTTGGAGACAGCTTGACAATGACTGGCTTTCTGGTTGCCATCTTGACTTTTCTTACAACTTCTGCCAAGATTCGCGGATCTTGCCCGATCTCTGAGCCTGTTTCTCTAACATGTGGGCATGAGACATTGAGTTCCAATGCGTCTGCACCTGCAGCTACCGCTTTCTGAGCCACGGATGCATATTCATCTGCTGAAAAACCATAGACGCTAACGATTAAAGGCACTGTCAAGACGGCTTTTGCTTCACGGATTTCCTCAACGAAGCCGTCTATGCCAGGATTCGGAAGCCCCATGGCATTGATCAAGCCGAACTTCGCTTGGACCACCGTCGGGTTTGCGTAACCCATGCGGGACTTGAGTCCCACTGATTTTGTCACGATGGCGCCTGCTCCTCCATTCACAATGCTCTGAAATGATTCTGCAGAATAACCTAGAATACCCGAAGCCAGCATCGTCGGATTGGCAAGTCTCAAACCAGCAATGTTAACTCCCACTCGATTACTTTTCAAGGATGCTTCACCGCAAACTGTTTCCAATCTAGGCTCGTTGCTTCACTCAGATTAGACTAAGTTAATACGTATTTACCTTTTCCATGACGCAAGGTTTCCGCTTCCACCTACGATTTCATGCCTTGTCAATGTGAGTATCTACTTAAGAAACGAGTAATTCCCATCTTCTTCTTTTTCAAACATACTAGTATGCACTGTGTTTAGCGCGCGCTGGGGTTATGGGATTGTTTGTCCGTAGCGACCTGTGCATATGACGACGTCGTAAATGTTGATTATGCCATTGTTGTCCAAGTCTGCATTAGGGTTGTAGTGTGGATCGCCTATTCGAGCATAGTAGACGGTTGCGATGCTTACTGCGTCGTAGAGGTCAACATCATAGTCTCCGTCAACATCGCCAGGAATGGTCACAATAATCCAACCGTCGTTGAACCTGTTATCAGCCGTGTCCGTTTCGCCCTCCACTGGAGAAGCGTAGGCACTTGTCGAATAGTTACCATAGGCGAAGCCCGTGGTGTTCCAAGCAAAGTTGACGGTCACAGGGGTTCTGCCTGCCAATTCAAGCGAGACCATTCCTATGGGTATCGTTCCATTAGCATAAGCAGTCACGCTGAGGGTTTCTGCGTTTTCGCCGTAATTGAACATCATTACGCTGACGTTCGTCAGATAGCCCTGTCCACAAACGGTTTTCGACGTGCCTAGGCCTGTGATTCCTATGTCATGCTGACCCCATGGAAAAAGCTTCATAAGCGGATAGCGGTCTGTGTTGTCTGCGTCAAAAACGTATGGCGTGTCTCCCATACCGTCGCTACCAGTCTCATTCTGGTAGGGACCGCTGTGCAAGTCAGCGCCTGTGTAATCGCTCCAGTAGTTTCCACCAGAAGGATAACCATAGTCCCAAATATTCGCTGAGTTGCTGGAATAAACTTGGGTGTTATTGTTGACAAAGCTGTTATGGGAAATTTTGTTGTTTGAAGAATAGACAAGCCCGATGCCGTCATAGTTGTTTGTTATGTTGTTTCCGCTCACGCTGCCGTTAGAAGAAGAATAGAGATAGATGCCATTGTTGTTGTTTGCGATGTTGTTTGCGGTTATGATAATTCGAGAAGAATTACTAAGGTGGACGCCATTGGCGCTGTTTGCTGTGGCGTTGTTCCCGCTGATTATGTTGTCAGAAGAAAAGTAGAGACAGATTCCAAAACCGTTTTCTGTTGCGTTATTCCCGCTAACCGTGTTGTTGCATGAAGAAGAGAAGAGATCGATGCCATTGTTGTTCGCTGTCGCCTTGTTCGAACTGACAGTGTTATTTGAAGATGAATCGAGAAAGATGCCAACGCCGATGTTTGCTGTTGCGTTGTTTCCACTAACTGTGTTGCTCGAAGAGGAGTAGAGATAGATGCCATATTGGCCGTCGTTTGCCACGCTGTTGTCAGAAATGTTGTTGCTCGAAGAGGAAGAAAGGTATATACCAGTCAAGTTGTTTGCTGTTATGTTGTTTCCATTGATGTTGTTGTTACTTGACAAGACAAGGGATAGGCCATACCCATTGTTTGTTATGTTGTTTCCAGAAATAGTGTTGTTTGAAGAAGAATCAAGACGAATGCCATAGCCGTTGCCTGTTATGATGTTGCCACTCACGTTGTTGCCGGAACTTGTTCCATTAGCATAGATTCCAGTGTCGTTTGGCAATGTTGTTCCGCTGCTTTGAATAGTGAGACCGTTCACTTTGACGTTGCAGGCATTGATATTCACGACATTTCTGGTGAAGCTTCCGTAGGTATTTCTGAGCGTGAAATTGGTCACATTGACATTGTCGGCGCAGATTTGTATGGTATTTTGTGCGCTTGTGGGACATTCGAGTATCGTTTTCTCCCTGTCCTCCCCGATGGCGGATATTGACTTGTTGATTATGAGACTCTCGCAGTATAGTCCTGCATCAGCGATGATAGTGTGACCGCCCAATGTTTCAGGAGCATCAATTGCCTTTTGAATCGTTAAGTAGTGCAAACATGTGTCAACATTATGCACGGTTGCAGGGGCTTTGGTGGAGTAGTAGATGTCATAGCTGCTTCCTCTGAGATCGGTCCATCCGATGACAGGCAGATATGAACCGTCTTCTGTTCTGGAGACGGTTATGAATGGTTTTGTATAGACCGCCGATGCGTAGGCAGCCGGATCCGAAACCTTTTCTTTCGGCGTCCATGACCATGGAGCGTCGAAAGGCGCTTCCCAATAGTATATTTGCGTGTCTCTCCAGTAGGCTATGTGGATCCGACCGTACATTTCAGAACTCGTGCTCCCCTGTCCATCGACAGCGACCGCCGGAGTTTTCTCATCAACATATGGTTCCATAGCTAACCAGCTGTTGGACCAAGAATCTCCATTGTCTGTGCTGTAGGCATATTGAATATCATTCAGAAAGGTCGAGTCCCAATAGACCTGCCAAGCGATGACAACTGTGCCGCCACCATGCGTGGCTGCGATCGAGGGCCAGTTTTTGTCGCGGCTAGATTCGTCACAGACCCAGTTTTGTGCCCAAGTTGATCCACGATCTTTGGATATATCGATAACTATGTCGTAAGCTGTTGTGTAGTCTGCGCCCCATTTGTATGCGACATAAATAATGTCGCTGCCATCGGAGCCACGAGTCGTGGCGATGCTGGTCTGACAATGCACGTTAGAGTCTGGCCAACCTCCGTGCAGTTTCTTAAGAGACCATGATGCGCCATCATTTTGGGAACTGGCAAACATCACGTCACGATCGTCGTAAGAATAGACGTACTCGTATGAGATGTATTGTCGATCCGCTGATCCATATTGGTATTCGCAAGTAATCGAAGGAAAGCGATCATCATTCCCCAGATAATTCGCAACAGGTGTTACAAACCAAGCACCGCCTACGCGGTTGAGCACGAATATGTCATGGTCAGCAGATGTCCATTCACGTTCAAAAGCCATATACACATTATCGCTGTCGCCCACGTCAATTGCTATTGACGGGTTACCCAAACTGTGAGTGCCAGAGACTGTTTGCAGTGTTGACCAAGTATTTCCGTGGTCGGTTGTTTGTGACACCCAGATGTCGTAGAATCCTGAAGCAGTGTTGTAGTGTTCAAAAGCGGCATAGAGCTTTCCAGTGCTGTCGGTTGCGATCGCGGGGCTTCGCTCATTTTCTGAGGAATTGCTTATCGGCCTGCTGTCAATCCAATTGTAGATGCGCGGTGATTTCAGGAGCCAATTGATTGAATTAGCTACGAGGGTTTCTCTTTCGATCGTACCAAGACAATACAATGGGAAAGCATAGTAAGCAGCTTTCGACGATTTTCCCTCAAATGCAGTAACTGCCGCCCAGTTGGTTCCTAAATACCGCAGGATTTCTATTCCTAGATTTGCCGCTTCTACTCCATCAGGATAAACCGGATGGGAGGCCCATGTGAAGTTTGCAGGCAGCCCTTGTGTGATCGGGTGATTCTGGGCCTCGACGATCAACCCCGATGAATTGGCGTTGTCAACCCGATAGATTGAATGAGCCACCTTAACTAGAAAATTATCACTCTGATGATCATAGCCAATGTCTTCGCCTTCTAGTAGAAGATTCCCACCTTCATCAAGGTATGATTGCAGACTGGCAGAATCAACTGGATCTACTGCCGTGTTCCAATGATCGCCGCAAGTCCATATTACCAGATTGAATCTCGTCAAAACATCGAGCGGAGGATTGCCCATTGACGATTCATTCCAGACCAGGCAATTGTGTCCTGCGTTTAGTATAGCTGATCTGAATGCCGCTAGGCTTGTTCCAATGATAAAGGAATAACCGTCATTGTCATTCACAATAAGCAACGAGCCGGCATGCATGAGAATATTAGATGATTGTGCATTATTGGCTGTTTCATTCTCGCCGGGCACTGGTTCTGCATAAGCTGTCACGTTGTAGACTGCTTCGGTTGTTGGAGTCCACATGTAGTCCATTGCGAATGAGGCCCCTCTGACTAGTTCACCTATCGTCGCATTTTGGAGAACAGCACCATCGACCAGCAGAGAGAGTTTCACTTGGGACTCATTTTGCAAGCCACGATTGCGGACTGTTGCGTTAAGAGATAAGGAATCACCCAGCCTCGAATAGATGGGAACCTGCAAATCAACATCTAGATCATGGTCAGGGACAGGGGGCAGTCGGATCTTGAGTTCAGGGTCGCCAAACAGGTTTATTTCATAGTAACACCATCTATCGAGATACTCGCCAATTCGGCCCACGTTGTCTTCTTTGGAATCTTGGTTTGCGATTCCCACATTAAGCAAGTCCTCTCCAAGGACAGCGTCCCAAAACTGCCGATCAAAGTGTTGAGAAGGACCATCCGTACTAGCGTGCGCGCCATAACCATACCTTGAGTTTGCGATAAATGCCACCGCTCCATGCGTTCCCGCAGTTAGATGCTCACTTATGCAGTCATCAGTCATATAGTCCCCAGGTGTTCCTGTTCTGTTATCGAAAGCTCCGCAATAACATCCTTGGCTATAACCTATGAAATACTGATCGTTCACAAGTGAGCTGTCGACATCTGGATTTGACATTTTCATCACATAGTCCACCCAAGCGTGGCCCAGATGGTTAATCAAGTTCACGTTGCTGTTGATCACGTTGATTATTTCGGTTTTTGGCCAATTGTTTCCAGGATAATCTCTATCATAGAGAGTTGACAAGTCGAATTTCTCTCCATAGGGTGAATCCAAGAAACCGATAGTGTTGTAACCATGCGCGTCTGATCCGTTCTTTATCTCATCCTTATAATTGCCTCCCCATTCAGCAACGCCGCCGAAACCAAGCCATTCTCCAACCATCCATACCTTCCGAAGGTTTTCATTGGCAGGAGTGTTCTGATAAGCCAAGGTCTTACGCACAAAGTTTTGCACTTCAGCAGCAGAGTCAACACATGCTCTTCCGACATAAACTTCAGCCAGTAAATCAACTTCGCCCCCTCCTGGACCATCGTTCGGTTCACCATACAAACCGTTCGCGTTGTAATCAAACGTCCCGTCCAAACAACCATAATACATGTCAGCTGGAATGTCTTTGTCGTCGTATGGACTTATGCAGAATCCACGATGAGGGATGGCAGAGTTTCTGGTATCCCCTTTTGTGCCATTTCCATCACCGTCGCCGCCGAGCAAAACATACATTGTTCCCCAATTGTGGTAGGCATCGATGATAAAGTTGCGAATCTTCGTTTGATCATCTTGACCTCCGTCCGGTCTGGTTCCGTCATAATTTGCGTAGATCCATTCGGTTGTCACTATACGGGTAGGAATTCCCCTGGAAATCTTGTCGTCTCTTAGGGCTTGGAAATTATAGGGTCCCGGTGTGTTGGCTAGTTCTTCGCTGGTAATAATGACGTATTGGTAAGTCGACTCTAACATTCCAGAATCATTTGGTTGAATAACCATAGGATTATCTACAAAGCTTCTGACTGTTTCAACTTGGGGCGAATATCTTCTGGATACAGAGTATGCTGCCGTTTTTGAAATTGTTTCCACTGTTACCGTGATATTTTCATAGTAGAACAAGCCTCCCGTTTTCGGGATGTATTCAACTGGGAAAAGGTTCATTAGGAGTATGTCGTAACCCATTTTTCTTTGAACCGAGAAACCAGAATACAATGTTCCAGGAAAAGGTTCTAACGAGCTGTAGATCGTCTCGTTTTGGGAATCAGCCTGCGATGGATCCGCTGAATCAGCTTGGTCCAGACGGACAGGGTCGTGACCGAATTCTATAAGATATGTTCCTGGCAGAAGATCTTTTTTACCACCAACTATGCTGAAATTTGCAATTTGCTTCCCATCTGGGATCAGAATCCCCGCAGTCTTGAATGGCAAAACAGGCGAGCCTGCTTCTCCAAGCTTAGGCAAATCATCGACGGCTACTGTAGAATATTGAGAACTTCGATCCGAGGAGGAAGCATGCTCAACTCTTGGCCAGGCGAAGTAGTAAGTGAGACTGAATCTGTCTTCACCATAACTCTGAAAACTGATGCGGTTTGAAGTCGATTTTTCTTCTGGACGTGCATCTCGACTCAAGTCCGCCGCATTTCCATCTGTTGTAGAGTCTCCAAGTCCGTCCAATTTGATCTCCCCAGACTTCGTATTGGAAGTCGGGTCAGGGAGGTTCAGACTTCTTGCTTCAACAGGTTGATTACGAATCGCCGGGATTATTGGGACAATCAGGACTAAAGCTAACATCATAGCAACGACTAGTCTTTTTGACAAACCCCCTTCCTCCGCTAACTGAATTATCATGTTGCATCCGGTCTTAAGAGCTTTTTGCGCGCGCATTTTGAGCGAGAGAAACATAAAATAGAGGTTCAGTAAACAGTGTTAGCTTGACGCTTCGGGTGAAAAAATGACCAAGCAAGGGTTCGCTACAAGGGCAGTCCATGCTGGACAGCATCCAGATCCGTACACGGGCTCTGTTTCTGTTCCCATCTATGAAACTTCGACCTTCGTCTTCAAAAGTGCAGAACAGGGTGCTGCAAGGTTCGCTGGCACTGAAGAAGGGTTCATCTACACGCGGTTGGGGAACCCTACGGTCAAGGCTCTAGAAAGGAACCTTGCTGATCTGGAAAACGGAGAAGACGCGCGATCGTGCTCCTCCGGAATGGCTGCGATAAACACAACAGTCACGGCAATGGCCAAGAAAGGGGATCACGTTGTCTCAACTGACTGCCTCTACGGGGGTACAGCCAAGCTGTTCCTTGATATTCTCCCAAAATTCGGGATTGAGACTACGTTGGTTGACTCGTCCGATCCGAAACAAGTTGAGGCAGCAATCCGAGAAAACACCAGACTAATTTACATAGAAACACCGGCAAACCCAACACTAAAAATGACTGATATCCGAGCAGTGACCAAAATAGCTCAGAAACGGAATATCATCACAGCCGTGGACAACACTTTCATGTCTCCTTACTTTCAACGACCCCTCGAACTTGGCGCCAACATAGTCGTACATAGTCTAACGAAGTATCTAAGTGGACACAGCGACGTCATTGGGGGCATCATCGTCAGCTCCAAATCCTTGCTCAAGACAATAGACCCGATACTGAAGAATAACGGTTCAACACTTGCCCCGTTTGAAGCTTGGCTCACTCTAAGGGGGATCAAAACCCTTCCGCTCAGAATGGAAAAGCACAATGATAATGCATTGAAAATAGCCGGATTTTTGGAAAGACATCCCAAGATCGGGAAAGTACACTATCCGGGTTTAGAGTCGCATCCGCAACACGAATTAGCCAAAAAGCAAATGAGCGGCTTCGGCGGCGTGATCTGTTTTGAAGTAAAGGGAGGATTAGAAGCCGGGGTGAAACTCATGAACTCCGTCAAGCTTTGCGCACTTGCTGTTAGCTTAGGAGCCGTAGAAACACTAATCGAGCACCCTGCTTCAATGACTCATGCTGTAGTGCCAAAAGAGGAACGGCTGAAGGCAGGCATAACGGATAGCTTGGTTCGCCTCTCCGTAGGAATTGAAAATGTTGAAGATATAGCCCAAGATTTGGAACAAGCTTTGGAGAACATCTAGGGGTTAGCTTGGCGACTTTCGGCAAACACACCTAATTCGACTGAAGCTGGATTTCATCCAGAGCGAAATCTGCCGCCTTCCTCTCAGCGATTGTTTAATAAGATGAAACCTAGGAATACTGTGAGTACCGAGGTTCAAGAAATGAAAGCGACAATACTTGAGTGCACATTTGGAGTTTTGGCTTTCAACAAAGAAAACGAGCTAGTGGACAAAGCGTTGTTTCCAAAGAAAGCCCAGTTGGCAGCAAATACCCTTGCAGGAATCGAGTCTGGAAAGATGCCAGACGACGTGGTTTCACTGATAAAACGCCTTCAAAAAGACGGTTATGACATCCTCATTTTTGAGAACGCAAACTTGGCGAAGGAAACCCAAGCCAAGTTGAGCGTTAATGTTGAGGTTTTGAAGCCCTCCCCGGCTGGAGAGCAAATGCGCTCACGTATTGAGCATTTTGCAATTGAGACTGGATTCGTGAAGGATGGTGCCGAGCTCAGCGTATGGACACACAACATCACAATGGAACTTGCAAAGCTGCGAGTTAGAGGCGCCATCGAAAAGAGGGATCTCGTGGTCGGGCAGGCTATTCAAACGCTTGATGACTTGGATAGGACGATAAACTCGCTTATGAGCCGGATAAGAGAGTGGTATGGAGTACATTTCCCAGAGCTGGATCGTTTGATTGAGAAACACGAAACATATGTACGTCTAATCGTTAGTCTGGGAGAACGAGACAATTTTACGGCTGAAAGACTGAAGGATGAAGGCATTCCAGAGGCCAAGTCCGAGGGCATAGCTAAGACAGCGGAGAGATCGATGGGAGCTGACGTTTCAGAAACAGATTTAAAAGAGATTCAATCCCTCTGCAAAGCCATTCTTACGCTGTATGATTCGAGGAAGAGCTTGGAGAACTACTTAGACAACACTATGGAAGAAGTCGCACCGAACACAAAGGCCATAGTCGGTTCGCTTCTAGGAGCGCGTTTGATAGCCATTTCGGGTGGTTTATTAAACCTTGCCAAAAAGCCAGCGAGCACGATCCAAGTCTTGGGAGCAGAAAAAGCCTTGTTCCGTTCACTGAAGACAGGAACAAGACCGCCCAAACATGGCATGATATTTCAACACACCCTTTTGCACGACGCCAAAAGGTGGCAGAGAGGGAAGATTGCGAGGGCCTTGGCAGGGAAGCTGGCGATAGCTGCCCGCGCGGATGCTTTTGGTCAGAGAAACATAGGAAATCAGCTGAAGGCTGGCTTAGACAAGAGAATTGACGAAATCTACGAAAAATATGCTGAACCACCGCCCATTCAAGACATGAAGCCAACAAGTGAGAGAGACAAGAGAGAGAAGAATCGGAGAAAACACAGACGTGAACGTTAGGGTCAAACCTCATCCCCAGTTTCCTGCGATATACCAGATAGTGCTCGAAGATGGATCAAAGAGGCTGGCAACAAGAAACTTGGCGCCGGGAAGAAACGTCTATGGTGAACGACTTATTCGTTTCGAAGGCTTTGAATACCGTGTCTGGGACGCTTTCAGAAGCAAATTGGCCGCTGCAATCTTGAAGGGTTTGAGTGATGTTCCCATCAAACCAAACCACCAAGTTCTTTATCTTGGAGCAGCATCTGGCACAACCCCAAGCCACGTTTCAGACATCGTCGGTGAAAAGGGCCACGTCTACTGCGTGGAGTTCGCATCTAGATCCATACGCGATTTGGTTGAGAATGTGTGCTCCTACAGAGACAATATGTCTCCGATCTTGGATGATGCACGTTTACCAGAAAAGTACGCGATGTTTATTCGGGGAAAAGTTGATGATATCTACTGTGATATTGCGCAGCCTGAGCAGGCAAGAGTCTTGGCAGACAATGCAGACGTGTTTTTGGACAAGAATGGCTGGGTCATGCTTGCCGTAAAAGCCCAAAGCATAGATGTGACAAAGGAACCATCAGAAGTCTATGAAAGCGAGGTTAAAGTCCTGCAGAAACGCGGTTTTCGCGTAAAAGAGCTTGTTCGCTTGGAGCCTTACGACAAGGCGCATGCGATGATACTGGCCCAGGTTTGAGCCATATTTCCGAAGGTTCGGATTCTGGTAACTTGTCGTCGGATTCGTCATCATGGCAACTTCCGTCGGATGGTTTTTTTGCATAGCAGAGTCGTTCAAGCACGCCCGATAATGATCACAAAAGGCGAAAAATCGTCTAACAAGGACATTTCTTGCATAGGTGGCGATGAGCCTTCAAAATTCAAGAAAGCGGATGATCTGATCACAAACGTCACATGAGTTTGACTTGCCGAGCATCTTTATCACTCTTCAAT
>CAZCRE010000021.1:0-16948 GCA_964501075.1 uncultured Candidatus Bathyarchaeia archaeon | reverse complement strand
TATCTGCCAGTTTATTATGTCGTTCGTTAGGTTGCCACCGTAGACAGGAAAGAGCAAGATAGCTAAGCCATCCATGAGAGTGGCTGCGATTGTACCTATGAAGGCTAGCCTAGGGTCGTCTGTGACGAATTTCTTTAGGAAGGAGTACGCGACGAATGGCAACGCTAAATACGATGCGAGGAATGGAATGTTCAAAACTGAAAGGATATTGTTAGAACCTGTTAAATAAGCAGAGACAATGGAAACAAATCCTCCTATTGGACTGTAGTAGCTAGTGGTAGCATAGTATGGTTGGAGGCTTCCTTTCCATGCAATGCTTAAAGCATTGCCTACTACGATGGAGTTATCGCCAAATATGTTATAGATGCCAAAAGGAATGAAAACCATCATAAGAATGCCTACAGAAAGCAGAAACAGCAGTGCGTCCGAGAAGCTGACGTTTATGCGGACTTCCACTATTCTGAGTTTGCGTTGCAACCAGAAGACTGCTCCGCAGATCCCTATGTGAAGCAGAAAAAGACACAGCCGGATTCCAATGATGCCAGCCAAATGAAAGCTAAACACAGATAGGAAAGTCTCGATGGAGACCATGCAAAGAGCGTAGGTCGGCAACTCATACGCTGACACTTCGTTTTTCTTCTTCACAGCAATGCAAAGAACAATGCCATTTGTAATTGACAAAAGCGAAAAGCTCAACAGAGGAAGTAGACTGCTCAGGCCTTGAATCAGAATGTTGGTACTGAGGAACCCTATGTTAGGGACATCCATCGAGGCGATTGCGAGAATCGCTTGCAAATTAAGTAGTATAGGTAAGACTAGAGATGCTTTTGGAAAGACGAGAAGGGAACCGATCTTGGGGATTTCTCTGTTTCTTATTAGAAGGATTGAAACGTAGACGAATGGGAAAACAACAAGCGCGAAGGACATGTCGTAGATAAGCCTCAATGGAGCAACCGCGTTTGACGCTAGAAGCAGATCGAAAACAATAACTGCAAGAATAGTGACGGCAATTGAATACTGTTTCATTGTTCTTTCATCTCTTTGTTTGCTCTTTTGTAGCAATCTGGGATTTTGGCGCGCTTTTCGGGGGTGATTTCTTCCAAATTTTCTGAGCAAAAGGTGAAAGGATAGTTACCTGATCAAGCCCGCTTCTAGCATTTTCTTCAGAAAGGAAAACACCTCTTCCTTGACCTTGCTGTCCGACACATCATATTGTTCCCTAATGGTTTTCATCATGTCATCAATGGCGTGTTTTCCATCACATAGAGACCAGAGGATTCTACCTGTTTCATTCAGTTCGTATAGGCGCCCAGCAACTACGTCAAAAATCAGTGTTTCTTTGCCAGTTTTCTCTGCAACATCGGGGCTCTTCTTGGGCTTCGTCTTGCTGGTGATCTCTTTGCTCATTCGAAATCAGCTTCATCCAACCATCTTCTGAAAAACGATATTTAAGACTTTTACTAAAGGAGAGAGATAAGATCGAGAGAGGTTATAGTGTTCATGCATCTTCAGACTCACATTCGTGTTTATGGTGTTGGCGTTGAGTTCAAGACTAATGACAAGTCAATGTATGCCGAGTGGACGAAAGAATTTGGACAATACATTGACCATACTGCTGACGAGCCAGATGGAAGAATTACTGTTTTAGTGAAGGACAAATTGAGTTTTGAAGTTCCAGAACATGCTGTTCGCGATTCCATAGTTTTCCCGTCAGCGTCAGTCTATGTCTACAAAGGGCGGATCTTCCTTCTGGAAAGAGAGAAGTATTTCATAATCCTAGATCCAGAAAACTTTGAAAGCAAAATATACGTTGAACTCAAGAGCTCTGTTTTTGAAAAAGTGCGCTTCATAACTAAGAGGTTCTTGATAGGGTCGCTAGAGAACAAGAAGATTTTCTCAATTCATGGCTCCGCTGTGTGTGACGATAGCGGAACCATCGTTTTTTGTGGAGTATCAGGTTCGGGAAAAACAACATGCATGCTTTCGATGCTTGAGAAGGGGTATCGGATGGTTGCTGATGACATCGTATTAATAGACGGAGACTCTATTCTGCCTTTCTTTCTCAGAAGTATGATCCACAAGGATACTTTGAAGAGGTTTCCATCTTTGGCATCTGGAATTGATAATGGGAGCACATGGGTAGCAGAGGCAGATGGGTGGTGGCTAAATATGTTGAATGTGTACCGTGTTCAACAAGAGCCAGTTTTTCCCAAAGCGATCTTCCATACTCATGTGTGGAATTCAACAAGGAGTTCTTGCGAGGAAATTGAGCCCAGCAAACTGCTTCCATCTCTTATGAAGAACTACATGATGGAGGCAGGCGCTATTTTCCAGCCCAATTCAGGGCAAGTGAAGAGAGCATTTGCAGCCTACTTGAAAATCATAGAAAAGAGCAACTGCTATAATCTCTATGTAGGCACAGATTTGAATAAGCTTTACAAAACCATAAAAGGTGTTGTAGGATGAAGATTGCGTTACTGGTTCCGCCAATAACTGTTGTCAATCCTCAACTGTGTGGAGGAGTCGAACGCATTGCACTAAACGAGCTTGAGTACTTGAGAAGACGAGGAGTAGATGCTAGACTCTATGTTAGAGGTTATGTTGGAGATGATCATCCATGTATAGAAGCCATCAAAGAATTCCAGTACGGTGAGGAATCAAGTCGCAAATACTACGCGTGGTTCGCTGAAACAGCCAAAGATGCAGACGTACTTCATGGAATGAACGCTCCGCTTCTAAGCTTGGTTCCAAACAAGCCCAAGACGCTTATTCACATGCACAACCTAGTCACATTGCCATATTATGAAGTCGCCAATATCAAATACAAAGACAGCTTCTTTGCTTTCTGTTCATCTTTCCTCTTGGAAGATTTTCTGAGCAAGCATCCCAATTTTCCCCATGAAAGATGCTTCGTACTACATAACGGGGTAAACACAGATTTCTTTGAGCCAAAGAAGCCGAACCACGAAGAAAGCCTAATGCGTGTTCTTTACGCGGGAGCATGGAACAAGCAAAAAGGGCTCTTCGTTTTCCTCAAAGCAATCAGATCCTTGGAGAAAAAGAGACATGACTTCGAGGCACTCATTGCCGGTTCGCCTTATCTCTACGACACTGGAGATCCGCTGAAATGGCAGGTGGTAGTCGAAAAAAAGACCCGAAGACTGGTCAGCAGGATGAGATCCGCTAGAATTGCGAGCAATGTTAAGTACAGCGAAATGCCTCAGCTTTATCGATCGTCAGACATCTTTGTTTTTCCTTCAATCTGGCAAGAACCATTCGGCCTATGCTTGATAGAAGCTATGGCATCAGCTACTCCGGTGATTGCGTCTCATGTGGGTGGAATACCAGAATTCATCAAGGAACAAAAGACGGGTTTGCTAGTAAAACCCGGTGATCCCGAGGTGTTGGCGGACGCTATTGAATATCTTCTTGACAATGATTGTGAAAGACGAAGATTCGGTGCGGAAGGAAGGAGGGCCGTTGAAGATTCATTTTCCATGGAATTGCACGCTCAGAACTTGATGAAGATCTATGAAAAAATTGAACACTCAGACTACTAGAGTGCGAGTTTCTTTGCATGGCAACCTGCATTCCACGCCAACTTTTCCTAGGGCAGTATCAGGAAACTAGATTTGCGAAGGACCATCCTATTCAATCTTCTCATAATTGGGTTGCCCAACAAGCGACACGTTGCAGAATGCCATAATAGAATGGCTGCAAAGAGGATTTTGGTACGGGTTGCGAAAAGCATCGGTATAGACTTTCCGACAACCCTTCCAATCACAATCTGGCTGGGAACCGGTGAATCAAAGCACGGACATTTATCGCCATGCGTCAGGAAGAAGTATTCAGAACCTCGCTTAAGAGTGCCTACAACGCGATGAGCGATCAGAACACACCTGTTGAATACTATGACGTCCCCCGCGCTAATTCCTTCGGGAGGGACGGTTTCTATTTCCAGTTCTTCACCTATTCTAAGAGCTGGGTACATGTCGTCCCCGCCAGCAACAGTTAAGCTGCACTTCGCCGTTTTTCCTTTCATGGAACAAACCATCGTTGGGAAAATCGTGCCGATAGAAAATATAAATATTGGGTAGGCCCAAAGCTCTTGAAGTGGAAAGGTTTTGGGCTTGAGTAGAAAGCAATCCAAGATTGGAAAGAAGAAGTATGAATCTCCTGAGATAAAGGAAGTTTGGGACGAGCAGATAGGAATGCGTGGAGTGTACCTTTTGGAGCTCGGCTAATCCACAAGTTCGTTGTAGATCGTCATGAATTTCTCCCCTATGTTTGGCCAGTAATATTCCCTGATTACGTGTTCTGCACTTTGCCTTTTCTTTGCATAAAGCTCGTCATCAGATAGCAAAGTGATCACGGCTTCCGCAATTGATTCTGGATCTTTTGGTGGCACTTGAATACCCACTTTTTCGACGTCTGGAAAGCCAGTATTTGCAGTGGCTACTATCGGCGTCGCGTGTGCCACGCTCTCCAGAACTGTTAGGCTCAAGTCATCATAGAGGGAAGGGACTAGACAAACGTCAGCCATACGGTAGTATCTGTAAATATCCAGTATTGGCAAATACCCAACTAGCGCGACAGCTTTCATCTTTTGGAGTTTCTCTATATCGCGTTTCAACAAATCGCTTTCAAATTCGTCAATTCTGTTCGTTACGATCAACACACTCTTCGGAAAAGCCTTCCTTATTTCCCTCATAGCCTCGGCAACGTAATGAAAACCTTTGAGTACCGAGATCCTGTTGGGGAAAAGGATAGCTTTCAGGTCAGACTTTCTTTTCTCGTAATTCATGTTGCAAATACTCGGGTCTACGCCTGCGGGGATCACGCGTATCAGCTTTCTTTTGATGCCGCAGTGCCGTGCGATGTTTTCTTTCGCCATTTCTGAGGACGCTACTATCATTGTTGCCTTCGCGTATTCTTTCTCTTCAAGAGTTGCAGCGAAATCATAGTAATCGAGTTTCCGAAGATATTTCTTACTTCGTGGATATTCCGAACAGATGATTTCGCGTATGGATTCGTATGGTGGATGTACTGTTTGCAACATGAATGGTCTTTTGTCTAGGAAAAGTGAAGTCGTGTTAAAGCAGTGCAGTAAATCGTAATCCTGCTTTTCTACTATATTGGAAAAGGCATGACTGAAGCCTATCGAGTTCAATATGGATGTGATAGGATCCTCATCTTTAAGCGTGCGAATAGGAATTTGGCGAATTCTGAACTTGTCGAGGTTCCTTCTCCGACCAGGAGTGTATAGATACACTTCTACGCTTCGCTTGGTTATTTCGGTGAACTGTTCAGTCAGACGCTTGGACAATCCGGTAATGTTCCAGTCTAGTTGCCAAGGAATCCCTGATAAAACTTTCATGGCGATGACTAGTTCGAAGAAAATGCTTTTAAAACTTGTCAGGATTCTTGAATGACGGTTAGAGTGTATCTAGAAGATAAGCTGCTTCTGTTGTGCACAGTCCCCACGTTGCGAGAAGGGCATGTCGTTCAGATACTTGATATTTTGAAAGAAGACATTGATTGGAGTTATTTCATAAAAAAGGCTTCTGAAAATAGAATCTTCCTTCAAACCTATGAGAATCTGACGCTGGCCCTCAGCAAACTTTCCAAACAAACGAAACATGAGTCCAGTCTAAGAAACATGAAAAAGGCATACCATGAGCATTTGATTGCAAACCTGATCATACAGCACGAAGCTAAGAAAGCAGTTACTGCCTTATCCAGGCACAAGATTGTGTACACGCCCATTAAGGGGTTTCTACTAGCCACCACAACATATCCCAATGGTGTCTCAAGGGATTTCCGGGACGTAGATCTGCTATTCCCCAATGGAAAGGAAAGAGCGAAAGCAGAAAAGGTTCTTGGCAGCATGGACTTCAGAAGAGTTCCGAATGCGCACCCAGTTTATCACACCATAATGTGCAAAAGATCATTCAAAGTCGATGTCAACATCGAACTTCACGTGTCTCTACCGGGAATCGGATACTTCTATCAGTATCCGCCAATCAGCGGATTTTGGGAAACACTGACAGCGAAAGTAATTGACGGTACTCGGCTTCTAGTCATGTCGCCAGAAGACATGGTCTTAACTCTGGCTTTACATGCTTTCCGAGAAGGGTACATACAACTGAAGGACGTGTCTGATTTGGCAGCCATAATTGAGTCAACGCCGGAATTCAACTGGCGCAAAATAAGAGAGTATCAAAGGAGACCCGTTTGGAGATACTTACTGGCTGCACCTCTCTTCGCCTATTTCAGCACCCGACAGATCTTAGATGGTGAATGCAAAGAAGAACTAGACAAGCTAAGCAAGCAGTTCTTGCACTATCCACTCGACCAAAGCTATCCAATCTTCTACTCATCGCTGTGCGAAAGCTTCGCATGCGACAACAAATGCAAGAATTGTATATGGATAGTTCAGAAGCAAATTCCACCAAAAACAGACGACAGCCCTGTGAGCCTTCTAATAAGAAACTTTCCAACCCGATTAAAACTAAGCAGCTACTTCTTGGTTGTTTACGTTCGAAGAGATTGCGGAATGAAGTACACTTTGACGTGCTGCATGAGCGTCATACAGGCTCTGATTCAGACGAGCTACTATGTCTCAAGGCTGTGGCTGACTAATCGCAAAGATGAATAGCGACAATCATGTTTAAAGTCGATGTTACACATCCGACCCCAAGCAACTCTACCTTAGTTCTACACTTTTTCTTGCTCTAAGCGAGAAATCAATCCCCTCAAGTAGCTTGACCGCCTCTCTTCCTTCGCTGGGTTTGACAGGTGGGGGTTGCCCACGCCTAATGTTCTCAAGATATCTTCTAATCAGCTCAAGGTGAAGACTATTCGTAATTAGTTTTTGTCTGACTTTGGGAGAGAAGAGGAACCTAACGCCACTTCGGACTCTTTTTATGTATTCTTTTGTTGAAAGCAAGAGGTTGTGGCTATATATATCAAACTCTTCTTGTTTTGGAACCCACGACAAATCTATTTTCCTTATCCCATTCATGCCAAAGAGTTCTAGGAAATGCTCGTTGCGTCCTCGTGGCCACCTTAGTTCCATTATACCATAATTGCCGTTTGATGATTTCAGAACAGACGTTATGTCACCACAAGACATGTCGCCCGCTCTGCTGCCAGTGGCGCAGACTTCGACTATATTTCCCAGGAAATATCGCTGCAGGTAAGCTTGGTGAACGCCCAAATCCCAAAGCATTCCACCTTCTTCTGGATTCATTACCCATGACGAGTGCGGTTTCGCTGAACGTACGCATCTCACGACCTGATAGTCTGTGGCCGATTTTGCATCTTGAACAGAAACGTTGAAAAGCTCGCTGTGGCATACGCAAAGGTTGACATTTCTCCTGTTGCATTCTGCAATTATCCTGTCGCATTCCGCAGTGGTTCTCGCCATTGGTTTTTCTAGCAAGATGTGGTATCCGAACCTTGCAGCTTCGCAGGAAATGATTGCATGGGTAGATGGTGGAGTGCATATGTCGATTAGGTCCAAGCCTTCAATTTTAAGCAAATCACCGTATTTTGTGAACGTTCTTGGAATGCCGTATTTGCTAGAAAACGCCTTAGCCCTTTTGATGTCGAGGTCTGAAATGGCTTCTACCTTTGCGTCTTCTAAGTGTTTATAGGCAAGCATATGCAGATTCGCTGCCGCGCCACATCCAATCAATCCTATACGCATTTTGACTCGTCATCTTCCTTGTTTAGGTCACACTATCGCAGTCTTTCCGTATTAATTGCTCCATGACTCGTATTTTTCTATTTATGGAACGCAAAACCTTCCCACATGCACTGTCATAGGTCATGCCAAATATCGATAAATAAACTGGAAAGAAAGGCACAAGCGAGACCGCAAGCATCATTCGATTTTCAATATCACACTTGAAGTGCATAAAGAGAAGCGAGAAGAGGCGATATTTCTTCAAAAACCACTTAGAAGGAATCAACAGCTAGACCATTGACTGCGTTAAAAGTATATACCCAGAAAATGATAGATATCGGCAAGACAAACTATGACTATCTTCTTTTCCTCGCCCAAGCTTCTGAATCCAGGCAGATTGGCGAACGCCATAGCTTATAAGATGTTGCCCAGAAAGGAAGTCTTGGCCTATAGACCATTGGAATTGAGTACATACATAACTTTCAGATGCAATGTTTCATGTACCATCTGCGCTGTGGTCAATGCAAAGCTCTTAGATCAGTCTTATGAAATGCCTGAAGATCTTACCATCAAAGACTTCACCAGTATTGTAGACGAATATAGCAAAAGCCTGGTATCAGTTGCATTCTCTGGTGGCGAACCGTTGCTTAATAAGGACCTTTTCAAAATGGCTCGTTTAGCCTCCTTGAGAGGTCTTTTCACAGAGCTTTTCACAAATGGTTTGCTCATGAAAGAGCATATTCCCATGATCCTAGAATACATAAACTCCGTCAACGTGAGTTTCAACGGCTCAGATGCAGAGGAATATCATTCTATGCATAATGTACCGCCAAAAATGTTTGAAGTGCTAGTCGAAAACACCGCTAGACTGGTGGAGTTACGCAATAAATCAAAAAAGAAACTGAAGATCAAGATGAGTTACGTGTGCACCAGAAGCAACTTCATGAGAATACCCGCTTTCATTGAACTGGCTGAATCTCTCAGAGTTGATGAGGTGCGGTTTAATAATCTAACCTGTTATGGCTTGCCTGGATTTGGTGGCTCCCAATGCCTCTACGCGGATGACGACGAGGTTGTTGAGTTTGTCAAAGCCGTCAAATCCCCCAAGACGAAGATCAAGATCTTCTTGCCCAGACTCTACGAACGAACATCTACGATCAGAGCATGTATATTTCCCTTCTCAGTTCTGACAATAGCCGGCGGCGGGTGTGTATTTCCATGTTGCTCCATATTTCCACCTTCCGAAGGGCATGTAAACATGTTCAGTTCTAAGGAAATTTGGAATAGCCAGGTTTTCGTTGATCTAAGAAGGAGACTAATCAACAAGTCCCTGCCCTTACCACAGATTTGCTTGAGATGCAACAACCGGTTCTCAGGCTCCAAGAGGCGGATAATCAAGGGGACAAGTCGCACGTGAAAGGGCAGATGTGACTGCATGCTCCTTCACACAATTCTTGAAGATTAAACTGAATTTACGTTGAACAACGAAAACAATGATGCCAATGAAATGAGCCGGGCAACAGAGTCTCGTTCGACCAAAACGCGCGTTGACATTCAAATGAGGTACTACCGACCTGTCTTGCAGCGCGCGCCAGCCAATGTTTCCTCGTAAACTTTTTCCATTCTTGCAGTTATCGTGTCCCAACTGTATCTTCTGGTCATCAATTCTCTGGCATTCTGGCCCAAAGTCCTTCTCAAGTTCTTGTCTCCTGACAATGTTAGAATAGCGTTGGCGAGGGCCTCTGGATCTCTCGGTGGAACAAGAATACCGTTATGTCCATGAGTAATGATGTCTCTGATTCCAGATATGTTCGTGCCAATCACGGTCTTCCCACATGCCATGGCCTCAAGCAAAGTATATGGCATTCCTTCATTCAAGGAAGGTAGGATGTATATTGATGACTTGCTCATAAGGATCGGTATATCCTTGCGGGGAACGCGCCCCATGAAGAGGACGCTACTGCTAAGTCCATTTTTCTTCACAAGCTGATATATTTTTGAAAAAAGTGGGCCATCACCTGTCATCATGAGTTTTATTGTGATAGGCTTCTCTTTTGCTTCAATGCATTTCAAAGCGTCTATTAAGTATTCGAGTCCTTTTTGCTGGACGAACCTTCCGCACCACAAAAGTAGGCCTGATTCTTCGTGGCTTGTTGGATGAAACTCGCTTACGTCAACACCATTTGGGATGATGTCAATCTTCTTTGATGGGCAACCATATCTGCAAATTCTTTCAGCATCGCCGTTTGTCAAGCAGACCACTTTGTCTACATTATGGAATGTGAGATTTCCGAATGTAAAACTGTAGAGTTCTTGAAGCATATTGAAGAAAAGCCCTCGTTCTGCGATGACGCCATGAACCTGAAGTATGCTCTTTTTATGGATCTTCTTTGCGATCTCAGCAGCTTGATAACTTGTGAAGAACGGAAGACAGTTTATATGGATAATGTCTGGCTGCACTTCCTCCACTAACTGCTTGAAAGACAGAAAAAAAGGGAATTCGGTCACATAATTGGGAATTGAAATGCTGATTGCTTTAGCCAAATAGTAATGAATGTTCTTTTCTTCTAGCCTACGTTTTTCCTCCGAGAACAAGTTCCTGCGACTGGGTCTTAGATATCCGACCACCGCAACATCATGGCCTCTCTTGGCCAGATGACCCGCTAGCATATCTGAAATCATTCCCGAGAAACCGAAATATGGGGTTACAAACATGATTTTCAAAGGATTCTGCGACCTTCTGATGCGCATGCTAGACTAAATAGCATTTTGCAGCCACCTTCATCAATCATTTTGCTTGAACAACCCCGTGCCGTCACTAGGCCGCTGAGTGCGCTATTCGATAGGCGTTTTCCAGATCAGTTGCTAATCGTTTCAGGGAGAAAAGTGTTGTCGCCCGAGCCCTGAGCTTCAATCGAAACTCCGGGTTATCTGCGTATTCGTCTAAGGCTGATTCAATCCCCTCAGCCAGACTTGTAGGGCTAATTTTGTTGACGAATATGCCAAGCCCATCGAGGAAGAGCTTATTGATCGGAATGTCAAAGACAACTGTGGGAAGACCGAAGGCCATGTAAACCGGCAGTTTTCCGTGGCTTTGAGGAGAATGCATTTTCGGCGCAAGGGCAACGTCTGCGAGGCTCAGGTAGATGGGCAACTCTCTAAAATAATCCGCCGATGGGATGAACACCACATGTTTTCTTATGTTGAGCTTCTCTGCTAGTTTCTTCATCGATTCGTAGTAGCGAACATTCCATTTTCCTCCAACTAGAAGAAAAGTAACATCTGGATTACTTTTCAAAACATTCGGAATTGAATGTATCAAGATGTCAGTTCCCTGCAGTTTCGAGAAGCTGCCGACATAAACAGCGATTCTACTATTCTCAGGTATTGAAAGTTTCTTTCTCAAATCTTTGACAGGTTCCGCTTTTTTTCCTAGGGGTTTGAAAATGTTAGTGTCTACAGCATCCAATACTGTGACTACCTTTTGCTTCTCTATTCCAAATTGATTGATGAGAATTTCAGAGATAGCGGGGCTGCTACTGATCAGTATTGTTGCCATATTGCTGACTAGTTGTTCAAGGCGCCACAATAGTTGGTAGGTGAAACCTCCACTTCTAATGAGCCCTCCTCTAGCAACCTCGTCAACCGTGCTTCCCTGAATATCAAATACCAAAGGGCAACCGTCCAAAAGGCTCAAAAACCTTGCAATTGGTACACCTTCGTGAGCATGTACATGAACGATGTCAGGCTTGCATCGTAACGAGGAAATTGACTTCAAAGCAAGCTGCACGTCCATGTGTATTCGATGTGCTGTGGGTCCAGCAGAGAAAGCCTTCGGGGTGAACCATATTCTGCTCAAAGATGTCGAAGAGGGCAACAAATCCTCAGAGGACTCGCCAAAGCCATACGTGTACATTGAAATGGTGTGGCTGCCGTGAAGGGACAATGCTCTTGCCTCCTCAAATACCCTGATTCCACCTCCATGATCTGTTGACAAAATCTGAGGTGTTACAAACACAGCTACTTGTTTTTTCTGAGGCTTGAACTCATCAGTGCCCAGCTTTTTCTGGTGTTGCAGGGTTTTTGACCTGTTCCTCTTAGCCATGTCAGAGTCACGTAGCGTGAGACCGCTGGCGTCGACGGGAACGGTGAGGCGAGTCTTGTCCGTGCGCCTCAATTCTGGATGTGATCATCTATTGCCTGCTTTTCTTACAAGTCTTGAGATTGCGTATAGCGTTATTGCTGTTGACAGACAGAAAAATCCCATCATTATGAAACCTATGGAAGCCAAAGCAATGTTTGTCACTATTTGGCGTTCCACTGTGTAGATCTGAAGCACCCAGACTCCAAAGAAAGCTCCTATTATCAGACACATTATCCCGGGTAGCCCTAGTGTCGTCAAAGGTTTGTCCTCGATGACGATCTTCAGAATGGATGCCACAACGCCAATGCCATGCTTCACTGGATTTTGCGTAGAGGTTCGCATGTCTTCACCATAGTTGCAGGAACAGGGAATCTCGCAAATCCTTAGACCTCGCTTCGTTGCGCTGATAAGGACTTCCGCACTGACTCCCATGCCGTTTTCAAATGCACTAAGTGTTCTAAGAGATCTGCGACTGTAGGCTCTGAATCCGCTTTGCGTATCCTGAATGTCCTGCCTTGAAGCGTTGTTGACGAGCTTCGTGATGAGTTTTATCCCGGCTCTTCTGTACCATGGGATGGCATACGCTAAGCGTCTGTCGGCGAATCTGGATCCTATGGCAATGTCGGCAACGTCGTCAAGAACTGGTTTTATGACGTTTGGAATCTCTTTGGGGTCGTGTTGACCATCAGCGTCCAAAGTAACTGAAATGTCAGCATTTAGCTCTATTGCGCGTCTAAATAGAGATTGAATTGCTCCACCGTAACCCAAATTTCGCTCATGCCTGATTACATCAGCACCTAAGCGGGAAGCGATCTCCCCCGTCATGTCCGTGGAGCCGTCATCACAAACAATGACTCTGCTGACATAACGCTGAGCTTGCAGCACTACTTTCCCAATTGTCTTTTCCTCATTGAAAGCGGGGATGCAAGCAACTATGAGAGGTTCTTTATTCATCGTCTTGCCCTAGCGAGCGCTTGCATGGTAACCGTTGAAATAGCGCAATTCCCATTTTCTACACTTTTAGTGTCTTTGACATGTGCATGTGATTTATCGTTAGAAACTGGACGAAGCCCTCATCCTGAGGCCAATTCTCTGCAGACCTATGACCCCAAGAAGTGGCAATTAGGCTTAGTTTTCTAGCCATTAATCTTCCGACGTTCTTCTCTAGGCAAGAGCCTTGTGATTCAACGATTCTGGAGATCTTCTGTAGAATGTTGGTTAGTATGTTCTTCAGCACCTTACTCTGTACTTTCCGCACGACTTGGATGGTTAGATCCACTTGGGCACGTTCAATTCTCGAAAGCGTCTTGAACCAGATTTTCCGTCGAAGAGCGATTCTTCTTGCTACAATTAGGCTTTTAGGTGTAATAGGAGAGACAAACACTGACCCTTTCTCCATGCACGTTCTATCAAAGCACAGAACTTAAAAGACTTGTCAAAAGCTCTGTCATCCTCACATCATGTGCTTTTGCGCTTAAGCATTAGATGGAAGGTTCTTGAGAGAACAATCGTTCCATGTATAGGGCGCGTGCCGTGAACATATTTCGGTGTCTGAATGGAGATGTCTCCAGACATGTGTCACTTATCGTAATATAGGTTAAATCTTTTAAGGAGTTCAAGCTATATTCAAGGCAGAAAGGAAAGGTCAAGTGAATGAATATGGTGAAAAGCGGAGAAGAGGAGAAGGTTAAACGCATCCTTACTGATCCCAAGTTTGCGACCATTAAGGCCATGCTGGAGAAGGACCATGCCATAGATTGCATTATGCTGCTTCACATGAATCGTGGAAAATGGAAAGAAGCGAAGGAGTTCATGCGCGAGAATCATTTGACACTGAGTGATGGCACTTTCAGGGCTAGGATGATCGAAATCGAGGGTTTGGGGTTAGCCAAGAGCGAGCGTATTGATCCGTTGAAGAAGTACTATTTGAAGACGGAGCTGGGTGAGAAGGCCGCGAAGCTGTTGCTAAAGTTCTTTGATGACTTAGGTCTTTAGATTCGGCACAGCTCTTGTGAACCCTTCACGTTCTTTTCGGCGTGTTCTTGTAGATTAGCCGGTATTCGCCGCAGTTTCTATTGTTGTACTGTTTTACAAATGACCAATATTGTGTATTAAGTCGTAAGATTTAAATGTAGGGCTTCGTCTAACTATTTCAGCAACCCTGAAAAAGGAGGGATAAAAAAGAAATGAAGATATTGAAGAACGCGAAAGCCCTCAGCCCCGTAGTGGCATCAATCATACTCATCGCAGTCACAGTCGCAGTCAGCATAGCCGTCGCAGCGTGGATGGGTGCTCTATCCTTCAACTTCATGGGCACTGAGCAGTTGGGCTTCACTAGCTACACGTGGAACTCGCCCAGCACTGGATACTTCAACTTCACGGTCAAGAACACAGGTTCATCGGGTGTTACCGTTACTGATGTTCGTGTAGACGGAACAGCACCCAGCGGAAACATTTACTACAAGACGACCGGCGCATGGGCACTCTTCACAACAGGAACAAATACGGTCACGCTTGACAAAGGATACAGTGCACAGTTCAGTGTCAATAGTACGTACACTCCCGGAGTGCAGTACGAGTTCACGACAATGACAGCGAAGGGCAACATATTCGGTCCATACATAAAGGCCGCACCTTAGATTCCCGTTTGTGGGATAGGGGGCAGGGTGAAACACCACTCTCAACTTTCCCTTTCTTGGTTCGTCGTTGGAGGTATAAACACATGGTCGTGCAAATAAAAGAATACAGTTCAGCAGAAGAAATAGCGGAAACACTGGAGAAGGAAATCTCCGAAACAAAAAGCGTACTAGGCGAATACCTACGCCGGCTAGACGACATCAGATCCTTGGCCGAGAAATCCAAGAAGATCCGCGAAGTCGTCATGAAACTTGCCGGCAAAAAGGCCGCAACCGAAAGCCTCGGCGAAATACCAGTAGGCAACCTGAGCATCATACTAGATGCGAATCCCTTCCACGAACTGACAGCCATAGAGGAAGTCGTGCGAAGCCACCAAGAAAGACTGCTAATGCTGCAAAAATCACGCGAAGCACTAAAATGGCTAGATCAAGTAGGAGACACTGAGGGCCTAAAGTACCTAGTCGTAGAGCACGAAGGAGTTCCAAGCCGCATACTCTTCAAAATATCCTGACAACCCCGCACGGAAGCAGAAACATGGACAAGGAACTCCGCCTTTTTGCCTTAAAAAACACTCTAAACGAAATCCGAAAAACCTATCCTTGCATTCAAAACTCGTTCATTTTCGACGAAACCGGCCAAATAATGGCTTCGAACGCAGGCATCGCTGAAAAAGGCGTCGCCAAAATGGCAGAGACGTTCAGCGAAACGATGGGAAGAGCCAGCGTTATAGGTGGAGTCGACAGCCTAACTATTGAAGGCGCCAATGCCACAGCAAACATCTCTAATCTAAACAGCCTCTACCTCGTCACAGTTGCTTCAGAAGATCCCAACAACACTCAAATGGTTATGGTGTCGCGAACCCTCATTCTCACTGTTCTTGACTTGCTAGAAAAAATCGCCCCTGCCTTCTCCACAGGCAACATCCCAGAGACTGAAGCGGAGCCATTCTCCACAGAAGCCAAAGACGTCACCAAGGCACACCAAATGGAAACGCCTTCTCAACAATCAATAGAAGAAACCAGACCAAGAAACGGACACGCAGCCCATCAATTCATTGTTGAAAACCTCAAAGGCATATTCGCAAAAAGCGACACAGTGCACATAGACAACGAAGTACTGGCAAAATGGCAAGAAACGAGCAAAGACAAACAATGCGAAAAAGTTGAAATCGAGGCTTTCAACGGAAAAACCGTCCAGTGCAAGGTCAAACCAATAAAAGATTCAAAACAAGCAGCGAAAGGCGTCATACAGATTCCTGAGAAAATACTGAACGCGTTGGAAATCAAAAAAGGCGAACTCGTCAAGGCCAAACCAATAACCGAATAACGGAGACAACAACAATATGGTGAAGAAAAAAGAGCGTGAAACCGCCGCAACAGGCACCCCTGCAATAATAGAGGGCGTAGTGCATGAAAGTGATCTGCGGAAGAAACTGGAGACCCTTAAGAATCATAACGGTGTACTGGGTTACATAATGAGAAACTCCACATATGCATCAATAGATCTCGATGACCCCACAAAAATAATGGACTATGCTCTTCTTTCTTCATCAATTGTTGACGCCTGTGAAGAAATCTCCCAAATATGTGGTCTGGGCGGCATCAAAAGCATCGTAGTTGAAGGTAAGAATGTCAAGATGCTCGTCCTAACCGCAAACGAGAAAACGGTAAGCGTTTTTATGGAAAAAAACGTAGACAGTGAACTTCTAAGAAAGATTCTGTTCTAAAGCGACAATACACAAACTCACCCCCATTTTCGTCTTTTCAAATTCAACGTTTTCGCAGTTTTAAGCGTTCAGAACATTTAAATCAAGGCATTCCTTAGCTGTCTTGGGGAGAGGAGGCTCCTAATTCCATTACCAGTAGGAGCTGCTTGGGTGAACTTGTTGATTAGGGACGATAGAAGCGAGAGCAATAGCCATCGCGGACGTCTAGATATCATCGCAGACATACTGGACGCTTCTCTAGGCGGAGGTAGGAAAACCCATCTGATGTACCATTGCAACCTCAGTTTTAAGCAATTGAAATCCTACCTGCATTTCCTGTTGACTCAAGGATTCCTAGTCCATGTTCAAAGGAACGGCTCAACTAATGAATCACTGGAAGTGACTGATAAAGGCCGACAATTCCTGAGGGCCTACAAGGGCCTAATGACCCTCATGCAGTAGACGTTCGGGCCAAGAACATTGCCACTTCGCTAAGCTTCATTTTTCCTTCCGTCTGATCCACAGTCACGAATTCGTATTTGCTCAAAAACTCGACAATGCGTTGAATGCTATCCTCATCAGCTTTAACCATTCGCTGTATCTCAGCCAGCTTGTGCCATTTTCCATCATTGAGCATCTCTAGAATACTAGAGATTTTCGAAACCGTAGGCGCATCCCCCGCAGATATTCATTACTCATATAGTGGAGGTTAAATGTCTTGTGAGGTTATCTTCTGTTGTTAAGTTTCAGAACCTTCTTCTAGAAGACTGTT
>CAZCRE010000020.1:0-17367 GCA_964501075.1 uncultured Candidatus Bathyarchaeia archaeon | reverse complement strand
CCTTTTCTGGCAAGCCTCAATGCTTGCTCCCATGTGACAGGTGATCCGATTGCTTCGATCACGATGTCAGCGCCATACCCCCCTGTTAGTTGTTGCACTTTCTCGACCGCATTCTCCTTTCCAGCATTGATTGTTTCATCTGCACCAAGCTCTTTTGCCACGTTCAATCTTTCGTCAACTAGGTCTATCACCACGATCTTCTCAGCGCCCATTTTCTTCACAGTCAAAAGATGAAGTAAGCCTATTGGTCCTGCACCTATGACTGCAACTGTGTCGCCTAGCTTCACGTTTGCTTCTTCGACGCCATGCAACACGCAGGCCAAGGGTTCTGTTATGGCTGCTTCTTCAAACGAAACATGTGAGGGGATTTCTTGCATGTTCACCAGAACTGTACGTGCAGGAACTTCGATGTATTCAGCGTAAGCTCCCCAAAGCCAAATCATGTTCTCACATAGGTTATACTTGCCCTTCTGGCACATGTTACAATGTAGACAAGGTGCACTGTTTCCGGCGCGAACTCTCATTCGCTTTTTTGGCCAGTCCAAATCTTCTCCGACTTCAACAACTTCCCCTGCCCACTCATGCCCGAAAATCGTGGGAAGCTTTATGATTTTCTCAACGTAACCTCTCTGGTATATTTTAACGTCAGTCCCGCATGTCGTAGCCGCCTTGATTTTGACAAGAACTTCCCCGATGCCGACGCCGGGCACGTCGACATCTTCAACCCGCAAGTCTTTTACTCCGTGGAGCATAGCTGCCTTCATTATCTATCACTCGTTGTGAATCACAACTTTCAAGCAATCTTTGCTTTCTATTGCCGTCTTGAACGCTTCTGGAGCCTCAGTAAGCTTGAAACGGTGCGTTATCAGCGTCTTTACGTTCAGTTTTCCAGACGCTATGAGTTCCAGAGCGGTTCTGGTTTCGAGATGTGACGTTGAATAAGAGGGAATTATCTTAATTTCAGTGAAGAAAAGTTCGTTTGGGCTTACTTGAAGAGAACTACCAGGGGTTGTCGGCGCAAAAACGCAGATTTTACCGCCTTTGCGACAAACACTCAAAGCAGTTCTGTAAGCTTCTATGCTCGGCGCAGTCACGATCGATATGTCCGCGCCTCTACCGTCAGTTTCGTTTCTTACAGTTTCCACAAAATCGCATTTTTCAGGGTTGATTGCGACATCAGCGCCCATTTTTCTTGCAACACTCAATCGATGGTCAAAGAAGTCGCTTGCAAAAGTCTTCGAGGCTCCATATATCTTGGATAGTGCAACATGGATCAATCCTGTGGCTCCGACTCCAATTATGACCACGGTGTCTCCCCGTTGCATATCACATTTTTTAATAGCTCTTAGGCAGCAGCCAACTGGCTCTATGAAGGTCGCTTCATCAAAAGAAACCTCGTCAGGGATTCTTAAGGTGTCCAGCTGCAGATTCGGGGCTGGAGCCTTGAAATATTGTGCAAAACCGCCTGGCTGTATGTTCGTTTCATGAAACTGCTTGCAGAGAGTATAATCTCCATGCTTGCAGAAGTGACACGTTAGGTCAGCCACATGGTGATGCACAAAAACCCTGTCGCCAACTTTGAAACCCTTCACTCTGCTTCCGAGCTTAGAGATTACGCCTGCAGGCTCGTGTCCAAGGACTAAGGGTGCACGGGGTCTGAGATACCATTCCATAAGGTCTGAGCCACATATGCCGCAGGCCCTCATCTCCACTAACGCTTCATTTTCCCCGATGTCAGGCACAGGCATTTCTTCAATTCTTACGTCTTGTTGGTTGTAGTACTTCGCGACCTTCATTATCGTTCAATCGTTTGTCAATCAACAGACACTTAAAACTTTCCAAGCCAAGCAGAAGACACCGACGAAGTTTTGACCGGCCTCCAGAAACTGCCGCGTTGACCGCTCATAGACCAAATAGATTCATGTACACCACAATTTCTTACTCAGTATCGATTTTCTCAAGTCTCTCTTTGATCGCTTGCAGAAATTCAGCTGCCGGTGCCCCATCTATAATTCGGTGATCATATGACAGACTCAACATCATTGTAGGTTTGCTCTCAACCTTTCCGCCAACCACAGTTGCTCTTTCCTTGACAGTTCCAACACCCAAAATGGCAGCTTCGGGCGGGTTGATTATAGGCGTGAAAAAGTCGACTCCGTACATACCTAGATTTGTGATCGTGAAGGTGCCGCTTGAAATTTCTTCCTTTGATAGCTTTCCTTCTCTGGCTCTTATGGTCAACTCCTTCACGGTTGCGTCTATCTCTTTGATAGATTTCTTGTCAGCATCTTTCACGACCGGCACGATCAGACCGTTTTCTGTAGCAACTGCTACGCCCACATTCACTGTCTCAAAGACCTTTATCGTTTCACCTTCGAGTGACGAGTTAACAATCCTTTTTTCGGCTAGCGCATGTGCCGCAATCTTTACGAGTATTGCCGTATAGGAAACTTGAAGCCTATCACGTAATGCCAACGCCTTTGAAACGTCAACTTCCATCACTATCGTGCTGTGTGGAGCTGTTCTGAAACTTGCAGAAACTCTTTCAGCAGATGTCTTTCTCAAACCAGTTAAGGGAATTCTTTCCTTAATCTTCGGTAGCACTCCAAAGCTTTGACTGATAAAGCCTTCAACATCCTGCTCTGAAATCCTGTTCTCTGGCCCCGTGCCTTTTACCAGTGATAGATCAATCCCGCGTTCTCTAGCTAAACGTCTAGCGGCAGGCGAAGCTGGTATTCTTTCAGTCTCAGTGTCTGCTTGTGGCACCTCCGTTTTCAAGTCTGCATCGGAAAGACCTTCGTCGGGATTTGTGATGACAGCCAAAGTTTGGTTGACAAGAGCATTGGAGCCTTGTTCGACAAGGATTTTTCGCAGAACTCCCTGAACTGGTGCTTCTAAATCGTAGGTGGCCTTCTCAGAAACTATCTCGGCGATTGGCTCGTTTTTGTCTACAATTTCACCTTCTTTCTTGTACCATTTGCCAACCATGCCATCTTTCATCGTTAGACTTAGCTTGGGCATCACAACGTTAGTGACCATGCTACACAACTTCCTTGACCGCTTTAACAATAGATTTCTCATCAGGTATCACATACTGCTCAAGTGGTGGGCTGAATGGTATCGGCGTGTCTGGTTCAGCCAAACGGCGTATAGGCGCATCCAGATAGTCCAAGGCTTCTTCAGCTACTACTGCTGCTATCTCAGCACTCACACCTGCGGTCTTGCAGTCTTCAGTTACGATGATCAATCGTCCAGTTTTCTTGACTGATCTAACTAGAGCTTGCTTGTCTAATGGCGTTAAGGTTCTGGGATCAACGACTTCCACGCTTAAGCCCTCTTTCTCAAGCATGGCAGCGGCAGCAAGGGCTTTGTGGACCATGTATGAGGTGGCAACGATTGTGGCGTCTGAGCCTTCTCGCCTCGTAACAGCTTCACCGAAAGGTATCGTATAATCGTGCTCAGGAACCTCGCCTTCAACAGGATATAGAAGCTTGTGTTCGCAGAAGAAGACTGGGTTATTCCCTCTTATGGCTGTTTTCAAAAGACCTTTAGCATCTTGAGGCGTCGAGGGAATCACCACAAATAGGCCTGGAATGTGCATGAACCATGCTTCAAGACTTTGCGAATGGTGTGAAGCAATGTTTACGCCAGCCCCAAAAGGTGTTCTGACTACGAGCGGGCACTTTGCCTGCCCACCAAACATGTATCTTATCTTTGCTGCTTGATTTGCGATCTGATCCATCGCTAGTGCCGTCAAATCTCCGAACATGATCTCCGCAACGGGGCGCATGCCCGTAATTGCGGCTCCAACGCCAACTCCGACTATTGCCGATTCGGATATCGGAGTATCCCTGACTCGATCATCTCCGAATTCTTCTGCCAACCCCTCTGTAACCTTAAACGCTCCACCCCAGAACCTCCCTATGTCCTCACCTAGCAGGAACACGCTTGGATCCTTTCGCATCTCCTCCCTCAGTGCTTCACGAATCGCTTCTCGATAGGTTATCTTTCGCATATCCAAACCTCCCGTTTAAGCATAAACATCCTGCAACGCCTCTGTCGGCATTGGAAAAGGGCTATCCAAAGCAAATCTAACGGCTTTTTCGATTCTGGTTTCAACCTCTTTCTCGACACTGACGATCTCGCCTTCTGAAAAGATGTTCCCTTGAATGAGTCGTTCCTTGAAAAGTTTGATTGGATCCTTGCCAAGCCATTCTTGCACCTCATCCTTTGGTCTATACTTGGCAGGGTCAACCCGCGAGTGCCCCCTGCGTCTATACGTTTTGCATTCGATCAGCGTCGGCCCCTCGCATCTTCTGGCTCTTTCCACAGCAATAGCAGATGCTTCGTAAACTGCAACAACATCATTCCCGTCAACCATCATGCCCGGAAACCCATAAGCTGATGCGCGATCAGCAATATTCTCGATATTCATAACTCTTGATTGCCGCGTCCCCATGGCATACAGGTTGTTTTCACACACAAAAACAACTGGCAATCCCCACACAGAAGCAATATTCAAACTCTCATGAAAGGTCCCTTGATTTGAAGCACCCTCGCCGAAAAAGCAAGCCACAACTTGCTTCGTTCCCCTCAGTTTTGCTGACAAACCGGCGCCCACGGCTATGGGCAATCCAGCTCCGACGACCGCTGTAGCTCCCAACATTCCGATAGCGAAGTCCGCGATGTGCATAGATCCGCCTTTGCCTTTGCAGTAGCCAGTTTGCTTCCCCAAAATTTCAGCCATTGTCCGACTTAGATCAGCTCCTTTGGCTATGCAGTGGCCATGCCCTCTATGGGTGCTTGTTAAGTAATCCGTTTTTTCAAGAACGCTGCAGACTCCAACAGCCACAGCTTCTTCTCCTGCATACAGGTGAATAGTGCCTGGGACGAGATTTTGGCCATATAACTCGAAAACTTTCTCCTCAAAAAAGCGAATCTCAACCATTTTTCTGAGCATTTCAGCAAGTTTTTGTTTGGGCAAATCTAATGTCACTCGCCTTCACTTCCAAGAGCCTTTTCGTTTCAGTCGTTATAGACCCAGACGCTTTTATATTAGTTTATGATTTCCGAAAGATGAAGAGAAGGATGCTACCGAAATCTGCGCACAAGAACAAGGTTCTCACATGTCTGGTTGCAGGCCTCATGCTTTGCACTCCTTTTGGCCTGCAATATTCGTTGGTCGGTCAAGCCACAAGTTCGACCTTCCTGAAGTATGAAGTAACCGACGCTTTCGCGGGTTGCATTCAGCACAATATTCAGATTCGTAACCCCACATCCCAGGCGATAACCGATGGGCGACTCACAGTTCCATTAATTGGAAACGAGACAGCACACCAATACACCGCTATTCAAGAGGTTTCATCCACCTTCGGGCAACCCACAATCCTAAGTGACAGCTCAAACAACACGTATGCGTTCTGGGAGAACATAAGAATAAGTCCGCGAGACAGCATTACGATGGAAGTAGACTATCAAGTTCTTTCTTTCAGTTCCAACTACATAATCGACCCGAACCAGACAGGCAGCTACAACAGAGACTCAGAACTGTACAGAACATATACTCAGCCGGAGCCCTTGATCGAGTCAGGCAACCCAAACATAGCTGCAGAAGCCCAGAGCATCACAAGTGGATGCACGAGTGCCTATGATAAAGTGGTTGGAATATATGACTTCGTAATTAAGCATCTGCATTATGCTGTCCAAGATGAGGAGCGGGGAGCCTTATGGGCTTTTGAGAATGGAGTGGGCGATTGCTCTGAATACTCTTGCTTGTTCGTTGCACTGTGCAGAGCGGTGGGTATACCAGCAAGGATTGAAGCAGGCTTCGTCTTCCACTACGTGGGCGAAAGCACAGAAGATGGGCATATGTGGTCTGAGTATTTCTTGGAAAATTATGGTTGGGTGCCAGTTGATGCCACATGGCGACTGTTCAACTCAATTGACTGCAGACATTTCGCGTCAATCCAAGGAAAGCCTGAAATGATGTCATACGCAAACTACGTCTTTAACAGCACTCAGGATTCAGAAATTGAAGACACACAAACGGTCTATCTGAGATCTTGCTCGGCCAGTGAATTGAACGGCAATACGTTCATGCAAGACGTTCTGAAAACAGTTCAGAAAATGAGACAAGCACAAGTCGCCATTTCAGCCGCTAAATTGCTTGGAGGCGCCTTGATTTTTCGCCCCGAGACAGATGGATCGGAGCAATCATTTCTTGAAAGCAAAATGGCGCTTGTCGAAGGAATTGAAAACTCTGAGGTCTCAAAACTCTTAGACTCAACCCAAGAAGCTGAAGCTGCCGCGCGAACAGCGTGGATGGTCGTGGTTAAGACGATGGCCACATACGTCAGTATTCTTATTGTCATTATGGTTTGCACGTTGGTTTTCCTCGCAAGACGATCGAGATGACACAAACTTGGTAGCAAAAACAATATAGAACTTGGAAAGAGAATTATTGGATAACGAGATTAACGCCCACGTTTTGGGGACCGCAAATGCAAAAATCCTACTCACGATTACTCGGAATAGTCGGAAAACCCAACACTGGTAAATCAACGTTTTTCAGCGCATCAACATTAGCGCCCGCTGAGATTGCCAACTACCCTTTCACAACCATCAAGCCCAACAGAGGAATCGGATACGTCCGAACGCCATGCGTCCATGAGGAATTTGGCGTCAAAGACAACCCATCCAATTCGCTCTGCCTTGATGGGGTGAGACTCATTCCTATAGAGTTCATCGACTGCGCGGGTCTAGTGCCGGGTGCATGGGAAGGAAGAGGGCTAGGCAACCAATTTCTAGACGAGATCAGGAGAGCAGATGCGCTGATTCACATCGTTGACGCTTCTGGGGGAACTGACTGCGAAGGAAGACTTTGCAAGCCAGGTGAACATGATCCGATGGAAGATGTGGAGTTCCTAGAACACGAGATAACAATGTGGATGGCAAACATATTAAAAAAAGATTGGCCCAAGATCGCCAGAACCGTCGAAGCTGAATCAAAAGACTTGTTTTCAATGCTAGAGGAACGCCTAAGTGGCCTATCAATAAAGCGAAACCACCTTCTCGAAGCAATTAGAAAAACTGGGCACACCGAAAAAGTTACCAGTTGGAACGAGGAGGAATTTCTGAAATTTGTCGATACCCTAAGGCAGATTGCCAAGCCAATGATAATTGGTGCAAACAAGATGGATCTGCCATCTGCCGAAGACAACCTAGAAAAGCTGAAAAAGTCAGGGCACATCGTTGTTCCTTGTTGTGCAGAAGCGGAACTTGCATTGAGAAGAGCAGCAGAAAAGCAGTTGATAGACTATAAACCCGGAGACTGCAACTTCAAAGTATTGAAACCTGAAACGCTCAGCGACACGCAGACCAAAGCTTTAGAAACAATAAGGGAGAAGGTTCTTCTGAAAAACGGGTCCACTGGCGTTCAAGAAGCCGTGAACACAGCATTCTACAAGCTCCTGAACATGATCACAGTCTTTCCAGTTGAAGACCTCGAACATTTGTCTAATCACGACGGAAAGGTTTTGCCAGACGCGTACCTTGTACCGTACGGAACAACAGCTCGGCAACTTGCCTATCTGATCCACACCGAGCTTGGACAAGGCTTCATCTACGCAGTTGAAGCGAGGGAGAAAAAGAGAGTCGGAGAAGATTACTTGTTGAAGGACAGGGATGTCCTGTCAATAGTGAGCGCCCACAGAAGAGCCTGACGTCACGCGCCGAATCGTCTCTTGCGGTTTTGGAAAGTACGAACAGCCCGCAAGAGGTCTATCAAGCGGAAATCGGGCCAGTACACGTCTAAGAAGCAGAGTTCGCTGTATGCAGACTGCCAAAGCAAGAACCCACTCAGCCTCTCTTCGCCGGAGGTTCTTATGATCAGATCCGGGTCTTGCTTGGGAAGATGCGAAGTGTACAGGTATTTTTCGAACGTTTTCTCATCAACTTCTTCAGGCTTCATTTTGCCCGCGTGCACTTCTTCTGCGATTTTCTTTGCAGCGTCAACAATCTCAGCTCTTCCTCCGTATGCAAAGGCGAAGTTCAGAAAATGCTCATCATAATTCTGTGTTGCATTTTCAACGTCGGTTATGAGTTGCTGCAGGTCTGGTGGTAACATGCCTAATCGGCCGATGACTTTGACGCGAACTTTGTTATTGTGTATACGCTCATCTGTTAGGAGATTCCGAAAGTTCTCGCCTGCAATGCGCATTATCTCCTCAACTTCGCCTTTTGAGCGCTGGAAATTCTCCGTCGAAAAAGTGTACAGTGTAATTGACTTGACATCCAATCTGAGACACCAATCAACCAGTTTCTCAACTTTCTCGGCGCCCTTTGCGTGACCAGTCCATGGGTTAAGAGCTTTATCTGTCGCCCATCTCCGATTTCCATCCAGAATTATGGCTATGTGTTCAGGTTTTACACCGTTTTTGACCTGTCGCCACAGCCACTTCTCATAAGCCTTGTAAACGCCTGCAGCTGAAAGAATCGTCTTAAACATCAATCAGACCTCGCGCTTTCAAAAAATCTCTTAAGACCTGTCTTTCTGCTAACTCCAATTTCAGTCTTCTCCAAACTCCTCAGCATGCTCTTCAGTGTCCTTGAAGAATCCCTCAGAAGATCTGTGGATCACGAATATCACAAGGACTGAAGCTACTCCTATTAGAATGCCCACGATTACGGAAAAGACAAGCCTATCGTAGTTGCCTCCGGTCAGCACGACAGAAGTGCCATCGAGTATTTGTCTTGACCAAGCGACAGTAACCATCAGAGCTGCATTGCGCAGTAACCTCGCGTCGTGCTCAAGATACCAGCGGATAGCTCTTCCGAGCAAGGCTACGCAAACGCCTACGACCAAAAGATCCATAGATCCCTGAATGAAGTGGCCAGTGATCGGAGGTAGGACCGAGAGCCATCCCGCAAAGTCAGATGGTACCGGGTGAGGCAAGGCAATAGACGCATTTGTCCACCCCAGATATGCGCCTATTACTATACATAGCGCTCCTGCGCCTGTTGAGAACCCTGAAATCTGAACGCGGAGGGGTGGAGGAGAGTACTCTTTGACCCACCTGTAGAAGCTTTTAGCTGCTTTGTCGGCGCCGAAGCCCCTTACGACCATCACTGTGCTTAGGATTAGTACGAAGAATATCCAAAAAATGGAGAGAAAGTTGAAAATGGAAAGTATCCCTGCGACAAGAATTAGCAACCCTGGCACGCCTAGGAGTAGACGTGAGAAGCGAGGGTTTTCCCAGATCATCTTTAGGTATCGTGAGAAGAGCGCGGCTGTTTCTTCTATTGATTCGCTGTGTTTTATGATTATTCTGCTAACCGACGTCACTGGCACGCGAGACTGTATGAGAGGCAGAACAGCCTCATCAGAGTATCCATCCACGACCAAGATGATCTCCGTTGCAGAAAAAGTATCCAGCAACTGTCCCAGCTCTGCAGCTATTTTTCTGTCTGCAGTGACACCGCCAATCTCAGATCCTGAAATAGCGGCAATCTCGAAGTCTTCTTCAGGTTTACTTTCATTCTTCAATTTGTCATATATCCGCATTGCCTCAAACATCGCATTCGCGTCTGGTTCTTCGGGATCACTTAGAGCCAGCTTGATTGCGGCTTCAAGGTTCTTTTTTCTACCAACAACAGGCGTCTTAACGCCTGCCTTTTTCTCCAAATCGTCGTCTCTGTCCACACACAAGATGAGAATTCTTTTTTGCTTTTCTTCATTTTTTGCGTTGACCATTCTCTTTCTCTGTTCTCCAAATCATTCTAGGCATGTCTAACTTTAATCTTGTGTTCCAATTCCTTTTTCTGCCAGTATTTGAAATTCTTCCCAGCTCAGTTTCTCGCCACGTTTGAGTTTCTCTCTTGCCTGCTTCTCGATTATTTTCCGCATTGTTTCTTCGTTCCGTGTTTTCTCTATATTCTCTTCCTGACCGATTCTATCTTTCAAGCAGCGTATCTGTTTCACAATTCCCACAATATCCTCGCGGATTCGCTTTGCTTTCTCCCTTGCTTGCATAAGGGATTGGTGCACCGCATCAGCAGATGCCTTGGTTTTTCGTGACTCTTCAATTTTCGCCAGCATTTTCTGATGGTTTTCTTGGCCTTTTCGAGCTATAGCTGTTAGTGTTTCATGGCAAAGCTCGCTTCGGGCTTCAAACGTCTTGATCTGGGCGTGCAGGTCAGCGGTTTTTTGATTGATTTGTCCGAGCTTTTTGTGAACGTTTATTTGTGTCTCTATTTGCTTGACCTGCTCGATAAGGATTTTCTCGTCTTCAAGACTCAAATGCGTGGTCTGTATCTTCCACTCGATACTTTCAAACTCTTCTTGTAGTGACTGAAGGATTCTTGGAGGCTTCCTTTTGGCCATGGACCATGCTTCTTCGCGCAGCCCTCTTAACTCTTGGATTTTCTCATGTATTCCTATTTTCATTTCGTTACGTTCTTCTTTGAGTTTCCTGACTTCTTCGTTGGCTCCATCTCTTCCATCCCTAAGCTTCTGAGCATCAATGCGCATTCCCTGAAATTGCTGGTTGAGCTTGTCACGTTTTTCGCCCAGTTCGTTTGCTTCCGCGTCGATTTTGGCTTTCTGTTCCTTCAAAATTGAGAGTTGCTTGTTCAGCTCTTCGATTTTCTGTTTTTCCGACAACATTGTTTTCCTCTTTGCCCACTAAGGAACCTGTTTGATTGGGTCTACTCTCGATTGAGGCTCCAACAACTTTTCCATGGCAGCATGAACGATCAGGACATGCTTCGTCATTCCAGTATTATTCGCGCGTCAACAGTTTTCGCGCCCTTCGGATAGACCATTATCGGGTTCAAGTCGAGTTCTTTGATTTCTTGATGCTCTGTGACTAGCCTAGAGACGTTCAAGAGTATTTTGACTATGGCATCTATATCTGCTGGTGGGGAGTTTCTGTAGCCTGTTAGGAGAGGGTAGGCTCGAACTTCTGTGATCATTTCGTAGGCTTCATCTTCTTTTATGGGAGCAATTCTGAAGGTTACGTCTTTCATGATCTCGACGAATACACCGCCCAGCCCAAACATTATTGCTGGGCCGAATTGTGGATCCTTGGTTGAGCCGATGATGATCTCAGTTGAGGATGGCGCCATTTCTTGTACTAGTATGCCGACTATTCTGGCTTTGAGCTTGTGTTTTCTGACGTTTTCGATTATTTTTTTGTGGGCGGCTTTTACTTCGTCTGCATTTTTTAGATCGACTATTACGCCGCCTACGTCTGATTTGTGGATGATGTCGGGGGACACTATTTTCAGGACTACAGGGTATCCGATTTTTTCGGCGAATCTTGCTGATTCATTTTCACTTTTTGATAGCTCAAACTTTGTAACTGGAATACCATATTCCTGGCACACTGCTTTTGCCTCGGTTTCCAGCAAGGCTTTTCTGCCCTCTCTGCAAGCTTGCAGCAGTATGCGCGAAGTCTCTTCCAAGGTTTTGACTCCCAGATGATTTATTCATGTATGGCTCGGATTGACTTAAAATCATTTTGCTGTGTTGGCCGTGAAATCACTCTATTGTGTCTCGCTGGTTTGGTGAGACTATGGTGGAGGATCGAAAGCATTTTCATAATACCAGATAATAGTCTCGCCATCGCTGACTCTGTACGAGTCCGCATTTTCCCAGACTATTGACCATTCAAGGCGTGTGTTGTTCCACGTCCAATATGTCCACGCGTATGAGCCTTGTTTTTGGACATTATTGATCGAGGTTACCTCGGTGCCATAAATACCAACGCTGTATGTCAAGTTGAAGACTTGCTTCGATATGTCAAATAGAGTAACGCCTGTTAATGTTTTTGTGCCATTGTTCCAAGTTCTGTTGCCATTGCCATAGTCTACTCCAACATTAACTTGGATCAAAATGCCACTCGTTGTCTGGAGCGCGCTTGAGTATTGCAGCCAATAGTAACCAGCCAAGAATGTTGTAGTCATGGCCCAGCTTGCGAACAGAAAAGCGCAGATCGCCCACTTATTTCTTAGAAACGCCATTTTTTTTGCCTCCAGTTAGACTTGATATCGCATTAATTGCAGGAACGCACCCGAACCCGAAGAATACAGCGTTGCTCATTACGTGAATGAGTCCGAAAGGCACGAACCCTGATAGTATGGCAAAGAGGAGAGGAAGGTCAAATGAGTACCCGAACACGATGTTTGTGATGACATCATACGTAAGTGTTAGTAGCAGTCCGACGGCTCCGAAGAAAACATACGTGTTGATTCGTTCATGTGTAGGACTAGCGATTTCATATGAGCTCAGAGCTTTCCTCACGAGGCCTCCCACAATACCATAGATCGATTCAGAAAGCATCGCTGCCAACCATATGTTCATTGAGAAACCTAGCGGATTCAGGGTTCCATAGACCACCCATGAGATAATACCAATCAAAGCGCCGACCAAAGGGCCAAAGCAGAATCCCCCTATGAACACTATCAGATCCATCAACTTGATGTTGTACAGCGAGATCATGGCGTAGTTGGTTCCTATCGAGAGAGCAGCTAGAATGGCTATTACCGCAAGGTTTCTGGTGTTCATCAGTGTTGGATGGATTATCCATCCATATAACCTTTTCGAGTCCCAGAAGCAGATTGAAAAGGGCTATTGGCTACGACTATATGAACACTTGAACATAGGCTATCTAGGATACCGCGAGTAACGCGTACACTTTCGCGTCACTGACAAGGTTTTTGATTTTGGCGTACTCGTTTGGTTGATGTGCTATCTCATCTATTGTGCTCCAGACGACTGCCGGAATCCCTACTTCTCTGAAGTACGCTCCACATGTTCCCCCGCCTATTCCTCCGACCTTTGGCGTAACGGCTCGGACTTCCTTGATTGCGTCCTTTATCATTAGAACTATTCTTGCGTCTGGGTCTGTTGGCTTAGGGGCAACACTCTCATGCAATAATTCGAAGTCTATTTTGGCATTCGTCTTTTTCGCGAACTCTTTAGCTAGTTCTCTGATGTCAGCTTCAACTTCGCTTATGTCGTATTCAGGAAGTATTCGGCAGTCAAAGTAGACGAAGTCTTCCCCAGGGATGATGTTGATGGCTTCGACGTTCTTGTCTTTCTTCGTTGGCTCAATCGTGCTTTCAGGTGGGTCAAAATACTCGTTTCTTTTTGAGTATTTTCTGTGCAGCATCTCGTCAAGAGCCAGCGCGAATTTCATTCCTATTCGATGAGCGTTCAGGCCCTTTGCAGGCATACTTGCATGAGCTTGTTTTCCTGTTGTTCTTATTCTGAACCAGATAGCGCTCTTCTCAGCGATCTCTATGAAGCTTCCATCCTCTCTACCGCTGTCTGGCACTACGATTAGGTCGGTTTTTCTGAAAAGTCCTTGTTTTATGAGGTGTTGGATTCCATACTCGCTTCCTTGTTCCTCGTCAGCTACGAATGCCAAGGCTACCGTTCTTTTGGGTCTGATGCCCAAGTCCTGCAGAGTCTTGATGGCGAATATGGACGCTATCATTGATTGCATGTTATCTTCGCTGCCGCGACCGTAGATTCGTTCATCTTTCACGACGGGTTCATAGGGCTTCGTTATGGTCCATGATGATTCTTCTCCAGGCGGGACTATGTCCAGATGTGTGATTATCCACAGTCTTTCTTGATTGTCTTCTCCATTGTAGTATGCGACTATGTTCGGTCTCTTTTTCGATGGGACTCTTTCATCTCTTGCGTCAAAATGCTCTATTTTGTCGAACTTCATGGCTGTCAGCAATTGTACTAGTTTTTCAGCTTTCTTCAGCTCGCCCTCTCCGCCGCTTTCTGGAGCTATTGCTGGAATGCGGACGAGTTCTTTGAGAGCTTCTATCATTTGATTCGTTTGTTTCTCGATTTGGGAGAAGATTGATTGGTTCTGCATTTGGGTCACGTGTAGCCTTTGCTATAGGAATTGAGCTGGTCATGTTTAACAGTTTTGTTAATGTGAGGAGCGACTGAAGGTGCTTCGTTGGTTATTGATCGAGTTCTGAAAGCGCTTTCAGTCTTTTGACGATGTTGGGGTGTGTTGAAAAGACTTCCGCAATTCGGTCCGGCATCGTAACTCCTTTCGAAAGGATTTCCTGTACGAGGGCTTGGTCGTTGGACGATGCAGCAGCTGAAATGCTTATGGAATCTATTTCTGCGCGATCGGGGTCAGTGATGAAAAGAGCTTTGAAGGAAGTCAGACTCTGTTTTCCCTTTCTATTCCTTCCCATACTCTTGCTCGCTTGGACGATCTTTGCAAGTCCAGTTGATAGTTTTTGCGAGCCGCCCTCGACTGTGCTGGCGCTGTGTCTGTCTGCGTAGTACTCTCGAGTTCGGCTTAGGTAAAGTGTGAATATTGTTAGAACATAAGAGAAGGCCATGAGAGCAATGCCTACCGCTGCTCCGCCACTACCTTGGTTTTTCTGTCTGCCATATGTGCCTGAAAACATGAGAGAATAGCCGACATAGGTAAACAAGGCTGGTAAGAGCGAGACGAACATCATTACCTGAACGTCTCTGTGTTTCAGATGCCCGAGTTCATGTCCGATGACGGCTTCAACTTCGCCTGGATTAAGCGCTTTCAGCATTCCGTCAGTGACGGCAATTCGGTTGCCTGCGACCGGCGACCCATACGCGAATGCATTCGGAATCGGGATCTGTGCAAGCATAAGCTTCGGCTTCTTTATTCCACTCTTCCTGCTAAGCTCCTCAACCACTTCATGGAGTTTCGGATTCTCATCTCGCGATATCTCTCTCGTACGATAAAGAGCACCAACTAGATACGGTGACATGAGCCACTGAAATATGTTGAAAGCAACGACCAAGACGCCCAGCGTCACCAAATCAAAAGTACTGAACAGCGTCAGAACTACTCCGAACACCAATGTTGAAAGCCCAATTATGACGGCTAAGGTGCCTACCATAGATAAACGGAGTTTCCAGATACTCATTGTAAATACACGTAAATGTCACGAATCAATCAGTATCTTATATCTCTTGCTATGCAGGGTTCTGTTCGATTAAGGTACATGACGGAGCTTACCACAACAAAAGATTTAACAGTATCCCGTATCCGTATCCGCTAACCTAATCTATTAGGACGACATGCATTATCTATAGAGCAAAAGCTGAAATAATTCATATACACAATTCAGAAGGCTGATAGTGTGTCACTTACTATTAACAACTTGTGAGAAAGATGACCGTAGAAACCAAACAAAAGATAGATCTTGATAAATTCAAAGAAGCTATGAGCGAAGTAGCACTTACCGATATTCTCCCCCTTATGATTGCTGCAATAGATTCTCTAAGAGAACTAGGTTCATTTGCGATAGCGACAGGCAAGCTACAAATGAAAAGCCAGAGCGCATATGACTTTATTCATCAGGCTGGAGAAGAACCTCAAGCATTCCTTGCGATTTTGGTGGATAAAGCTCCAGAAGAAAAACTGAAATCCCTAGTTGATTTGACTTTGAAAATGACATTGATTCAGTCGCAATTGGTAACATTCGATGCATTGCCTGCTGCTGAGAAAGTTGCTATAGGTGAGGAACTTAGAACGGTATCTTTAGAAATGACCAAGCTTCTGGAAGGAATGAAAACATGAGTCAGAATCTATTAATAACGAAAGCAATTCCAAACGTAGGACTATTTCAGAAGTTCCGTCAGAGTTTTCGGCTAGACTTCAAATCGGTTCTTGATCAAGTAGTAGATCTTAGAAGATTCGGTTTCAGAGTTTCCAACGATTATGATGTAGCTTCTTCTATGTTTCTTTCAGGAATCGTGAAAATTCCTGAAGTCAAAGACTGTAGCTGCATAAAGAAAGAGGGACTGTTGAGTCTCCGTGCATACATAGAAACCACAAACTTTGAAGCTGAAGCAAAGATCTATGATATTTATGCACGATTGCTTGAATATTTCCCCGATACAAACGTAGATGTTAAAGTTGTCGAACTTTATGGCAGAAACAAAGACGAGCTAGAACCACTCATAAAATGAGGAAGACCGCCATTTGGCAACTTTACCTATGGTCAAGAAACATGGAACTGAAGAACATAAGCAAAAAGCGGCTCATGACAAGAATTTAGCTGAAAAGTTGCAATGTGATAAGACTTTCCCTGACTGGGTCGTGACTTGTTCATTCTACTCCGCACTTCATTGTATCGATGCCTATGCACATAAATCAATACCTAATTTCCCAGGATTTGAACCCAATCCTGGCGAGCATACTGGTGCACATAGGAAACGAGAAATTTTTGTAGAACGTAATTTGAGACCACTTTTTGGAAGCTATGAAATACTGCGCAATCGCTGCGACCAATGTAGATATGATCCAGAATACTACAGATTAATGCTTCCAATCGTTCCTAGCACAATGCTTAAACTTGCTGAACAGTTTTTTAAATTGGTACCATAGCATATTATTAGCATATATAGTGTCATATCACAAGTTCTTCATGTACCTTAATCAAACAGAATCTTCTTATTGGTACTCGCAGTAATTTTCATCACCCTAAGACGCACCAGAACCCTATGCAGGGTTCTGATATTAGCACACGTCCCCACAGTCACAGTTAACTACGTGGATTTCTCTGGTGGCTCCCATTCTCAGAGCAACGTCTCTCATGCCAAAGCGCGCGAATTGAGAACCGGGTGAAAGCGACGTAAGAGCGTTTCCGTCGCTTGAACAAGTACGTTGTGCATTCTAGTGACCAGAACCAAGAAACGCCACGTATAGTGCCATTTTATTGCTTTGGTCAACCGAATTGCAGACCCTTCCAAAAGGACAGATTCGCACAAAGGAATGGCGGGCCCGACTGGACCAATATCCAAAAGGGTTCAGATCCATTTTTTAATGCTGACATGGCCTTCTTTCTTCCAAATGTTGTCAAGGGATATAGGTACTATCCTATCAGGATCTTCGTCTATCTCGCGCGCGCTTTTGGAAAGTCGTTACACTTGTGGAAATGTAATGGTCTTTTAGGTTCTATTCTGCATCTTTTCCGCGCGTTCTTACGCCTGATTCACGGAGCTAATTGAAAGAAAGGACATTTTGAGCAAAGGGTGTTCAAGTCTGTTTCTCCAAAGCGTCCAAGTCTCTCAGAGACATCTAACATGATTTTGTCCATGTCTATGACTTTAGGTTTGCTTTCGTTTGCACTTTACTTTTCCACCTGAGCAACTTGCTTGAATTCGAGTTATGTGCTCTATCGGCCATTCGTTCGCCTAGCTGCTGCAGCATGTATTTCAGTTCTCGCTCAGGTGAACTCTTTTCTCTCGAAGAGCACCAATCCCAATATCGCGGTAACGATAGAGTACAAGCCTATGATTGCGAGCCCCTCAGGAATCGTTACGTTGTAGGTTGTGAA
>CAZCRE010000019.1:0-17476 GCA_964501075.1 uncultured Candidatus Bathyarchaeia archaeon | reverse complement strand
TTATTCTGTCGTAGACTGTTGAATGGGCTATTCCCAATTGTTTGCCTATGGACATGTAGGTTTGTCTCGCGTCTGTTTGCAGTGCCTCTAAAATCCCCATGTCTATGGCGTCTAGCGGAAAGCCATTGCTCTTGAACCGCAAGGTTCCACTTTCCATTTCAAAGATTAAGTGCTCGTATGATTTATCCTTTATTGTCGGAAAAACGTAGGTTTCTACGGCCGTTTTTCGTCATTCTATGAGGCAGGATTTTACCGTAAAATTGTCGGAAAAAACCCTAAATGTCTTCAAGTTTCTAAAAGTCGAGCAAGCAATCCTACACTTTTGCAGAAAATATGACAAATAGGTTTAAATTTATCGCTGAGACATAGAACATTGTTCTAGAAGATACTTCCGTCGGAAGGTCGTGGTGATGATGAAAATGCCCAAGATATGGGAAATTCTCCGAATGTTTAAGGATTCATGTAAGGGTCGAGGCTGGAAAACCTCCGAGAATGAAGACTGGGTTGAAGCTGACGAGTGCTATCACAATTTTCTCTGTACTAAAGATGTTTCTTTTTCTTCCTTCAAAAGAATAGTCACGAGCAAGAAATGCATAGTCCGAGAGAGTCTTTCCTACCGCGTCGTTGAGGCTTCATACACTGCATGGCTGTTTTCGGAAAAGCCGTCAGAAACTATGATCAAACTCGTTTACGAGAACCCTAGCTTTTCAAGCAAAATAGCCCTTTATGACCTCAGTCAAATCCTCGAAGGAAAAGGCCTGTGTACCAGACTTAACGACACTGACAGCCCAGTGTTCAAAGAGTTCGAAAGCTTCCTCAAGAACGAATTAAAAGCCAAGATCAAGCCTGTTCCCATCGCTTCAAGCTCAGAAATCAATCCAGACGAGTACACTGTCAAAGAAGTAGCATAGTTGCATTTATCTTCAAAGGCTTGATAAAGGAAAAGCTACTTATGATACTCTTTGTGAAGAAAAATGGTCGATGAATCTGACGCCGAGAAAACGAAAAGGCTGGTCGGTTTCAAAGGGAACCTCGAAAAAAAAGTGGAGCAATTGGAAACAGAACTCAAAGATGCGCAGGCCATGCTTGAAACAGTAGACTCAATTCTACTTGAAAAAGGATTCAAGCACCCTCAGATAACTAGAAAAACCGCTTATGTCCAAGAAGCTTCGCCTAAGCAAGAAATCACCCCAGAAACCGGATATTCTGCCGAACCATTGACTACTCCTGAAAATGTTGTCCCACTCAACGCTGCAACAGGCGAACTCCTCGCCATTCTTCACACTAGTGAGAACTCTTTACGTGTGCTTCCCGCAGAAGACAAGAAATTCAACGTCAACACGCCACCATTCGCTCAATTCTTGGTTGAGAGAGTCCTAGTCAAAATGCAAGAAAGAGACAGCGAACTGGCCAGAGCAGGACAGCTATCAACAGACAGGATCTTCTCGTACAACATCCTCAGAGAAGGCGACACGATCCATGAGATACTGATCAAAAACATTGACGCAGAACGTCTGAAGGAACTGAGATCAAGCATCCGATGGACTTTAGAAAAAATGTACGAAAAGATGCAAAGCAAAGACCAATGATCATCAGTTGGCACGGTCAAAGTAAATATTCTTGCCCTTAGCCGAGACTGGGATACCGATCAAGACTGTAGCCTCTTCCAACACCTTCAACCTCAATGCAGCCGTGCCAACACGATACATTATGCGATTATCAACGTTCAGCAAGCCTGCAGTTCTTGTCGCAGAACCCAATGCTATCCCAAGATCCAGTGACTTAAACAGACACGTTGGACCCAAGAAATCTTCACCCCTGACTTTCCTTGTTTTGTCAAACTCCTCGCAAGTTCTGTAACCGCATGCTCCACAGTTTGATCCAAAACTTCTGCCACCTTTGACGCCGATCAAAATAACGGCTTCTGAATCCCTAACGTTCTTAGCATCTCGCCTAAACACCTCAAGGGCACGATCTCTTGCTATGTGTTCCATCTCATCAGCAATAGCGTCTTTTTCTTTCCCGTAAACAATCAACGTTACGATGTCATCTATTCCCGCGGATTTTGGAGCGGTCCTCGCTGACACCATCATCAGCTTGGCAGATTCCAGCAGAGCATCCGCCTCGGCGCTTTGATAACCAATTTCAGGTGGACACAACTCGACAACTACCCCATAGTACGATTAACTCTGCTTACGATATTTGAAGTTTTCATCAAAAACCTCGCAATCAAGCAGGATGCAAAAAAGTCCAACGCCGCGTATGCTGGCTCACATAAAAAAAGGTTAGCGGAAAGGTATCTTCAGTAGTTCTATCATGGCGTTCATCTGGCCAGTGTAAATGCTTACAGTTAGAAACGAAACGCCCAGAAGGAGCAGCAAGGCCCCAATCACTCTTCGTTCAGAAGTATCCATGTTTTATCCTATCCTAAATGCTTTTTCAAAGCAGCTTCAATATTATTTTTTGGAACACATCCAACGATTCTATCAACTTCCTTTCCTTTTTTCATTATCAGCACCGTTGGAATGCTAAAAACCTGAAAACGTTCTGCCGTAGTTGGGTTTTCATCAACATTAAGCTTACCGACAAGAACTCTACCAGCGTAATCCTTTGCCAATTCCTCAATCGTCGGTGCCAACACTCTACACGGCCCACACCATGACGCCCAAAAATCGATCAAGGCCAACGTGTTTTTGTTCACGATATCATTGAAGTCTGCATCAGACACATGTAAAGGCTCGTTTGCCACTTCTTGCTTTTCCCCCTTAGAATCCACGAGTTCTTTCAGTTTCTCTTTTCTTATACGCTTCAGTTCTTCGTCTGATATAAACTGTTCGTGGTTGCCCATCTTTGTTCTTCTTCCTCGCTTCACTGCGCCTCTTCCAGAATCGCCAGAAACCACTAATTAACCTTAGGCCTTGCTCAATCCGCTCCATTCATAATTGCCAAATTCTGTTAAGGAATAACCCGAATCAGGCAGCTGATGCCACGAAACAGAACTAGTACAAAATCAGGAAGAGCTTCGGCCTGTTCTCAGATCGTTACCTCAAACATTCTCTCCAATGCCTTTCTCGCTTTCTTGGCCACAGGTTCAGGAACGGCAACCAAGTGCTTTTCCTCTTTTAATGCCACATAAAGCCTGTCAAGTGTATTCAGTTTCATATTCGGACACACAGCCCCATCATAAGCCAATACAAACTTCTTGCCAGGATTATCTTTTCTTAAGCGGTGCAGGAGCCCTTCTTCAGTACCTACTATGAAAGTCTCGGCCTGACTTTTCATTGCATAATGATACATCTGAGAAGTGCTTCCAACGAAATCAGCCACCTTCTGCATTTCAAGGCTACATTCCGGGTGAGCCATGACAACCGCATCTGGATACTGCATCCTAAGCACTCGAACATCCTCAGGTTGGAAAAGTAAATGAGTTGGACAAAACCCCCACTCAGGAACGGGGATAACTGTTTTTCCAGTTTTCCGCTGAACATATTCAGCCAAGTTGCGATCAGGTCCAAAAAGCACTGTTTCAGCATCTAACGATTCTATGATCTCCACAGCGTTTGCGGACGTACAACAAACATCACAGTGCGCTTTTGCCACGGCCAAAGTATTAACATACAAGACCAATGGGGCATCGGGGTAGTGGGCCTTTGCTTTCTTAATCTCTTCAACATTAAGCATTTGAGCCATTGGACAGCGCGCCCCTAGAGTCGGGAGCAAGACTCTTTTGTTCGGATTCAGAATTGCCGCAGATTCAGCCATGAAATCCACAGCTGCAAAGACTATCAGCTTCGCATCTCTCTCAAGCATAGCCTTTCTACTCAACTCTATGCTGTCACCCACATAGTCTGCTACGTCTTGGATTTCAGGCCTTTGATAGTTGTGCGCCAAAATCACAGCTTTCTTCTCTTTACTCAGCCTGCGTATTTCTTCGGCCAAATTCACTAATATACGCCTTTCAGCTAGCTATGAAAATCTGCTAATCAACATGCTCGATATATTGTTTGCTTAGCTTCACACAGTGATTTCACATTTCAAAAAGCCTAATCTGCTGCGCCTAGAATCTCATCCTCTACGCAGTGCTGACTCATCTTGCGCTAAGAACGAGAAAAACTGACCGTGAGGAACGACGTTCAATTGCCTATTGGATGACCAAAGGAAACTCTGTTTTTCCTATTCAGTTATCTGTTCCAAAACATGTCGAGATTAGCCGAGTAGTCTATCATGTTGGCCTTCTGTGTATCAAGGTCTCGTAAATGTAAAAACTGTCCACGATCATCTCAACGTTCAATTCTTCACTATTGCTTGCTGAACTTGCTCTGAACTTCTTCATCATTACCACAACTGCCAAGCACAACAAATCGTGAATCGTAATATAAACGTTACCATAGAAATGTTCAACTAAACTACAACAGAAAGCCACCGGAAACATGCGAAAAAGCAGAGATTTTGGTGCAGCGGGCCGGATTTGAACCAGCGAACCACTACGGGAAAGGGTGGCTCATAGGGGGCTCTCCAAACCCTTAGCGCCCGATCTTGAGTCCTTCGCCTTTGACCTAGCTTGGCGACCGCTGCACACAAATAGAGACTTTTCAACCTTTCTTATTAATTGTTTCCCAAACTTTCCACCACGAACGACTGGTATGCCCGAATGAATTTTCCAGCGAACTCGTTTGCGTATCTCTCTGTTCCTCTATGTCTGGTGTCTATGCCCGTTCTTACATGATGATAAAATTCATGGAGGACTACGAACGGCTCTTTGAGTGCATTACTATGGAAAACAGAAATGGTTTTGGTTCTCGCGTCATAACACCCAAGCGTTCTCACTTTATGTCCTTTTGGTAGTCCTACCTTCAATTTGGGTACACAGACACCGTAATGTTTAGCAAGCCGTTCGAGGGCCTCTTCTGTCTTCCCATTCGCGATGAGCCAAACGATAGCTGCTCTGAACTCTTGCTCTTCCAATTCTGCTCCCGAACTCTGTCTGCTACCGCATAACAAATACTTTGTGCGATAACCCACTCAGATCTAGGAGCGAAAAGCGCCAGCCACACAGAAACCGACTGCTGTACAAAAAGTTTATTAGCCAGCTACGTAGTTTACGATGCTAGTTCCAAATATCGGCGATCATTTTTCAGTCGGAGGAAATCAAAGATTTGAGAAAATCCACATCATGTAAGATTGTTCCCAAGAGCTCACGTGTCAAGTCGTTGGAGTTGACTTAGATTGACTGAGATTTCAAAAGAAGATACTCGTATTATGCTAGATGCATTCTTCAAGGAAAAAGGCTTGGTTCGTCAACATCTGGGCTCTTTTAACGAGTTTATTGATCGTGGCTTGCAAGAAGTGATAGATGAGGTTGGAGAAATTTCGATTGAAGTTCCAGAAAGCCCGTACAAGGTCAAGCTGGGACAGATCTGGATAATTGACCCGCAAACGAGGATAACAGGTCCGTATGCAATAGAAGTGGACGGCACAAAACACGAAATATATCCTCTTGAGGCCCGACTCAGAAACCTCACCTATGCTGCACCCGTAGCGCTGGAAATGACTCCAGTGATAGACGGTAGAGAGCAAGACACTGAACTCGTTTACGTCGGCAACATACCCGTAATGCTGAAGTCAAAACTATGCTTCCTTTCACAACTTTCAAGAGAAGAACTGGTAACGTGTGGAGAAGATCCTGATGACCCAGGCGGCTACTTTGTGGTCAATGGTTCCGAAAGAGTAATAGTAGCCATGGAAGATCTAGCCCCAAACCGTGTTATCGTAGATATAGACGACAAGGGCACAACACCAATATATCAATCCAAGATATTCTCAACAACAGTAGGTTTCAGGGCTAGAATAGAACTGAAACTGAAGCCAGATGGAGCCATATATGTCTCAATTCCAGGCGTGCCGACAGAGATTCCATTCGTAGTATTGATGCGCGCTCTGAGTCTCGAATCGGACAAAGACATAGCAGAAGCCGTATCTCTTGAAAAGGAACTGCAGGCTGAGCTGGATCCGTCTTTTGAAAAAGCATTGGGCGTAGACAACCCAAAGGACGCTATTCTTTTCATAGGAAACCGTGTTGCGCATGGACAAATTGAAGAATACCGCGTTCAAAAAGCTGAGACCGCAATAGACAAGAACTTTTTGCCGCACATCGGCAGAACAAGCCAAAATAGAAGAGACAAGGCTGTCTTCTTAGGCGAAATGGCATGCAAAGCCGTTGAGCTTAAACTGGGAAGAAGACAACCTGACGACAAAGACCACTTCAAGAACAAACGACTGAGACTTGCAGGTCCAATGCTAGCAGATCTTTTTAGGATAGCATTCAGAAACTTGGCAAGGGACATAAAGTACCAACTGGAACGCATAGGTGTAAAAGGGCCAATCATAACTGTCTCAGCTGCTGTCCGTCCAGGAATAATAACTGAAAGATTCCAACACTCGCTAGCAACCGGAAACTGGGGAAGAGGCAGAGTCGGTGTGACTCAGCTTCTGGACCGAACAAACCATATTTCAACCCTAAGCCACCTGCGCAGGTTGCAGTCACCTTTAAGCAGAAGCCAACCGAACTTTGAAGCAAGAGATCTTCACGCAACGCACTGGGGAAGGCTTTGCCCGAATGAAACACCAGAAGGATCCAACTGTGGTTTGGTCAAGAATCTGGCGTTGTCAGCATGTATTTCCGTGGGCGTGAATCCTGAGCGGATGAGACAATTGCTTGCGACCATGGGCGTCGTGTCAATACACGAAGCAAACGACTCTTTGAAACTCTCAGGAGCGAAGACGTTCATTGACGGCAGTCTTGTTGGGTACTGTAATTCCTCAAACGAATTGGCACGCGAATTCAGAATGAGTCGCAGACGTGGTGAAATCTCAACTGAAGTGAACATAGCCTATTTCTCGAAAATCTACGGCGAAAGAGATGAACTCTACGTTAGTTGCGATGAGGGAAGAGTGAGACGACCTCTCATAATCGTAGAAAATGGAGTCTCGAGACTTCAGCCAGAACACTTCAAGCGTATTGAGTCAGGAGAATGGTCATGGGAGGACCTCGTCAAAAATGGCATCGTCGAATACCTTGATGCCGAAGAAGAAGAAGACGCATACATCGCTCTAAGTCCTGAAGAAATAGGAACAGAACATACGCATTCAGAAATCGCGACCTATACTATTCTTGGAATTTGTGCTTCAACAATACCATACGCAGAGCACAACCAATCACCGCGCAACTCGTATCAAGCAGCAATGGCCAAGCAAGCTTTGGGAATTTATGCGACAAACTTCCAGCAACGCGTGGATTCAAGATCGCACATTTTACACTACCCACAAGTGCCTATAGTGGACACTGCGCTAATGGAAACGATGGGTTACAAGCTTCGGCCTTCGGGTCAGAACTGCCTAGTTGCAGTTCTCTCATTCGAGGGTTACAACATGGAAGATGCTTTGATATTCAACAAGGCATCGATCGAGAGGGGGATGGGGCGATCTACATTCTACCGGATATATGAAGCAGAATGCCGCCAATATCTGGGTGGGCTCAAGGATAAATTCACTCTCCCCGAAGCTGGAACACGTGGTTTTCGCGGAGAACAATACTATCGACTGCTTGAGCCAGATGGAATTATCGGCTTAGAATCAAGCGTTGCTGGGGGCGACGTATTAATCGGCAGAATAAGTCCTCCAAGATTCTTAGAAGAATACAAAGAGTTCGAAGTGAAAGGACCATCCATGCGAGACACCTCTGTCGACATGCGCCCTTCAGAAACAGGAACAGTCGACGCCATTTTTGTTACGGCGTCAGGTGAAGGAAGCAAACTCGTAAAAGTCAGAGTTCGTGACCAACGCGTTCCAGAACTGGGTGACAAGTTTGCCTCTCGACACGGACAGAAGGGTGTGATAGGCCTGATAGTTCCTCAAGAGGATTTGCCCTTTACTGAATCTGGCATAGTGCCTGACATAATAATAAACCCACACGCTATCCCGTCAAGAATGACCATTGGACAATTTATCGAGTCGCTGGCCGGAAAGGTCGCTGCCGCAAGGGGAAGACCCGTTAACGGCACACCTTTTTCAAATGAGACTTCTGATGAAGTCAGAAAGACGCTAGTCAAACTCGGCTTCAGCCACACGGGCGCCGAAGTATTCTATAATGGTGTGACAGGGGTAAAATTCGTGGCAGACATCTACATTGGAGTTGTCTACTATCAGAAGTTACACCACATGGTTGCTGACAAAATGCACGCTCGAGCCAGAGGACAAGTGCAGATGCTGACAAGGCAACCTACTGAGGGAAGGGCCAGAGGCGGTGGCCTGAGATTCGGTGAGATGGAACGTGACTGCCTAATTGGTCATGGTGCTGCAATGCTTCTTCGAGACAGACTGCTCGAAGAATCAGACAAATACACTCTCTACATATGTGAAACATGCGGACAAATCTCTTATTATGATATGAAACAGCGAAAATACGTCTGTAGACTCTGTGATGACAAAGCAAAAATCTCACCAGTAATAGTTTCATATGCCTTCAAGCTGCTTCTGCAAGAACTGATGAGCCTTTGCATTGAGCCCAAATTGAAGCTTAAGGAGAAAGCCTAGTATGGTAGCAGAGGAAATAATCCATAAAGTTGTTGATGAAATCCACTTCGGTCTCTTCTCACCGCAAGAAGTGCGCAAGCTTTCGGTCGCTGAGATTCAAACGCCAGACACTTACGATGAAGATGGGGCGCCAATTACAACTGGATTGATGGATGGCAGGCTTGGAACTCTCGAACCAAGACAACGATGCAAAACCTGTGGAAGCACATCCATCCGCTGTCCCGGTCACTTTGGCCACATCGAGCTTGCAGTTCCCATAGTGCATATAGAATTTACGAAAATAATGCACGAACTTTTAAGAGCAACATGTCGAAACTGTGGGCGTATCTTGCTCCCAGACGAGACTGCGGGCAAGGCGCGTGCCAGAATCGACAAGACTCGTCAGCTTCTGGGGCTTGTCCCGGATGAAGTATACAAACTGATACTTCAGGAAACCAAAACTAAACAGTGTCCCCACTGTGGCGCGATTCAGAACAAAATAACCTTTGAAAAACCAACAAAGTTCAGTGAACAGATTCCTGAGAGCGGTTCAGAGCAACTGACACCAAGTATGATTCGAGAAAGGTTAGGTCGCATTCCAGATGAAGACCTTGAATTACTGGGTTTCAACCCGAAGGCTGCACGGCCCGAATGGATGGTTCTGCAAGTTCTACCAGTACCACCTGTCTATGTAAGGCCATCCATAACTCTGGAATCTGGCATACGCTCCGAAGATGACTTGACACACAAACTAGTAGACATAATTCGTATCAACCAAAGGCTAAACGAAAACATGGATGCTGGAGCCCCAACCCTAATCATCCAAGACCTATCCGAACTGCTGCAGTACCATGTGACGACGTATTTCAATAATGAAGCATCAGGCATACCGCCGGCAAGGCATCGCTCTGGAAGAGCATTGAAAACCCTGTCACAGCGGTTAAAGGGAAAAGAGGGAAGATTCAGAAGCAACCTATCAGGAAAAAGAGTTGATTTCTCCGCACGCACTGTTATCTCTCCTGATCCTAACCTCGACATAAACGAAGTCGGAGTTCCACTTGAAATCGCAATGCGACTATCAGTCCCTGAAAAGGTCACTGAATGGAATCTTGAAGAAATGAAGCAGTTCGTCAAGAATGGCCCCGAAAAGTATCCTGGTGCATTATACATTATCCGGCCCGACAACAAACGTATAAGACTGGAGTTTGTGGTTGACCGAGAGAAGATCGCTGAGGTCATAGAATTAGGCTTCATCGTAGAGAGACATTTGAAAAATGGCGACATAGCCATCTTCAACCGACAACCCTCGCTACACAGAATGTCAATAATGGCACACTATGTGCGCGTTTTGCCTTACAAGACGTTCCGTTTACACCTGTGCGTTTGTCCTCCTTACAACGCAGACTTCGATGGTGACGAGATGAATCTGCACGTCCCACAAAGTGAGGAGGCAAGAACGGAAGCCCTTCTACTGATGCAGGTTCAGGACCAGATACTCTCACCTAGATTTGGAGGTCCAATAATAGGCGCAATCCGGGACTTCATAACTAGTGCTTATCTCTTCACAAGAAGAACTACCTATCTGACAAAGGGTGACGTAGACAGGCTATTGCTAGGCGCGGGCTATGATGGACCGCTACCAGAACCCAAGCTCAAACAGCCACAACCACTATGGACTGGCAAGCAGATTTTCAGCGTATTCCTACCCAAAACCATGAACTACGCTTTGAAAGCAAACATCTGCCAAGGCTGTGTCAAGTGTGAAGAAGAAAACTGCAAATACGATGCGTACGTGGTTGTCAAGAATGGTCAACTCGTCAGTGGGGTCATCGATAGGCGTTCAATAGGAGCTGAGCAATCTGAGAGCCTTCTTCACAGGATAGTAAAGGACTATGGAACACAAGCTGGACGCGAATTCCTGAACAAGATAACCCATTTGCTCAAGCTTTACATATCCATGTACGGTTTCACGTATTCATATGATCAGTTGGTTCTGTCTCCAAAAGCAGTCGACAGAATAAGGAAGACCATGGGCCGAATCGAAAAGAAGATTCTGGAGTTCATCGATAGCTACAATAAAGGCACTCTCCCACGTCTACCCGGGCAGACGCTTGAAGAGTCTTTTGAAATCTATGTTATGAATGAATTGGCAAAGGCAAGAGACGAATCAGGGAAAATAGCTGATGAAGACTTCACGCTCGAGAACGCAGGCATTGTGATGACCCGGACAGGCGCAAGAGGTTCAAGCCTCAACATTGGCCAGATTAGCGCCTGCGTGGGACAGCAGTCAGTCCGAGGGAAGAGAATACTGCGAGGATACGTGGGACGTGCACTCCCACATTTCAAAGCCGGCGACGCGACACCCAAAGCTAGGGGATTCGTCTATTCCTCATACCAAACAGGACTCGACGCAATAGAATTCTTCTTCCACTCAATGGGTGGGCGAGAAGGATTAGTTGACACAGCCGTTAGGACACAACAAAGCGGCTACATGCAGAGGAGATTGATCAATGCACTTGAACACATTCGACTAGAGTATGACGGAACCGTCCGAAACTCAGCTGGCGATATAATTCAATTTAGATACGGAGAAGACGGTATAGACCCAGCCAAAAGTGATCACGGCAAAGCTGTTAACGTAAACCGACTCGTCGAGCAGATGAAAATAGCTCAAGAGAGAGCTAAGCCTGCATCAACTGAACACATCAAGAAACGATTGAACGAAGTCGAGGACACACTCACGCCGATCCTGATAGATGAACTTAAGCAGAACTTGACAAAGGCGAACCTAAGCTCAGCTGGAGTTGATAAAGCAGTAAGCCTCACGGTAGAACGGTACAAGCAGGCATTGATGGAGCCAGGCGAGGCTGTGGGCATAGTGGCTGCTCAGTCAATAGGTGAACCTGGAACCCAGATGACTCTTAGAACGTTCCACTATGCTGGTGTCAGAGAGCAGAACGTCACTTTGGGTTTGCCGCGATTAATCGAGATCGTGGATGCAAGGAAAATTCCTTCCACCCCGATTATGACTATTAACTTGGATGAGGAACACAGGAAGAGCAGAGAAGCCGCAGTGAAGATTGCACGAAACATGGTATACACGACAATCGAAAGCTTGGCCCAAGCGATATACATTGATCCAATGCATGAGGAAGTAGTGGTTGAGCTTAACAAGACCATGATGGACGATAGGGAAGTTACAGTAGATGACTTGAGGAGAACTTTGGAGGATCACGATTGTACTGCCAAGATGGAGGGCCACAATTTGCATGTTTTGCCTAAAAAGGCTGACGCGCTTAAGAAATTGCATGATAAGCTTCCTTCATTCCACGTGAAGGGTGTGGTTGGAATAAAGCGTGTGCTCGTCACGGAAGAGCATGGTGAGTGGGTTATTAGGACAGATGGTTCAAACCTACCAAAAGTCCTTGAGGTTCAGGGAGTGGACACTGCGCGAACCACGACAAACAACGTTCATGAAATAGCCAAAACTCTTGGGATAGAAGCTTCCCGAAATGCTTTAATTCATGAGGCAAGGGGCGTGTTGGAAGAGCAAGGCTTGGATGTCGACGTCCGCCACGTAATGCTCGTATCTGACATGATGACCTCAACAGGTGAAGTACAGCAAATAGGCAGACACGGTATAAGCGGCAAAAAGTCCAGCGTTTTAGCTAGGGCCGCTTTCGAAATAACTGTGCCAAACCTCGTTGAGGCAGCAGTCAAAGGAGAGAGCGACCCGTTGGCTGGCGTAACCGAAAACGTAATAGTCGGGCAATCCATTCCAATTGGCACAGGATTAGTAGAGTTATACATGTCAACGTTTGACTCGAAAGGTGAGAAAAAGAAGTGATAGACGTAGATAAGGCAATTGCAACAGCAGTAAAAACAGGTAAAGTCACTTTTGGCACTGGTTCTGCCCTGCAAAACGCCAAAACAGGAAAAGCTAAACTCGTAGTTCTAGCCACTAACTGCCCCAACAACATGCGAGAAGCCATAGAACGCTACTGCAAACTCTCAGAAGTCCCATTCATAATTTTTCGAAGCTCAGCCTTAGACTTGGCAGCTGTCTGCGAAAGACCCTTCATAGTGTCAGCGCTAAGTATAAGAGAGCCTGGAGACTCTGAAATTCTCAAACTGACTGAGAAAACCGAGCAAGAAGAATCCATTGGAGGAGACGAATGACAAGCGGCATAAAATTCACTAGCAACGAAATGCGCTACATTGCACTTTTCGAGAGTATCACAAACGCGAACGCCAAAGACTGCATAATTGATGAGGAACAGGGACGGGTCATCTTCATTATCAACGAGGGGCAAATTGGTGTTGCAATAGGTAGAGCCGGAAGAAACATTCACACCCTTGAAAGAATGACGGGGAAGAAGCACGAGATAATTGAATACTCAGAGGATCCTGTGAAATTCATCAAGAACGCCTTGAAACCGGCTGCCGTCAAAGAAGTCAGAGTCAGCGAAAGACCAGATGGAAAACGAATAGCCGTTGTCACCGTCAACCCGAAAGACAAAGGCGTAGCCATTGGGAAGAACGGGAAAAACGCCGAGCGCTTGCGTTTTCTTTCTAAGAGATACTTCCAGATCCAGAATGTCAGCATAACCTAGCGTCAAGAGGCTTATGCATGAAGAGACAAAGTGAATCATGTTTTTCGTTTTTGGCACTTATCCTGATAGCCGGTCAAATTAGGGCTGAAAACGAGACTTTGGCAGACAGATTTCTGGGTAGCCCGCTACTGATTCTTGCAGCACTGTTCATAATTGTGCTTATAGCTTTCCTCTATCACAAGATAAGAAAATAAAGCGTACGTGTTTAGGTCTCGGTTTTCAAGAGCAGATCAACCAGCGCCCTCTGATCCACTTCTGCACGAGTCCTCCAGTCCAGATACAACTGCCCACTTTCATCCTGCGCCAAGTATCCATACCGTATGTATCGGTCAATGTTAAGACTGACCTTCCATCCTGGAAGCTTGTCTCGCAAGAGCTCTTCAACTTCCTTTCGTGTAGCCTTTCCCTTCTTCGAGATTATGCAGGATATCGCGGTGGCTAGCCCTGCAAGGTCATCTATTCGCCACCCTATCATTTTGGTTTCTTTCGGAGTCAAATCTCCTCTCAAAGTTATGTAGAATCTAGCCTTATCCATCTGCTCCAGATCTGGCTTCTCAATGGTTTTCTCATCTTCAAAAACTGTCTTGACTTGCAGATCGAGTGCTTTCAGGTAATCGTCCAGAATTTTCAGGACTTTGGGATAGTCTGAGCCCAGGGCTTTTCTGAGTTCCCACCCTTTAACGCCAGGCTTCCTGTGTCTTTTGTAGAAGAGTAGATGCGTGGCCCGTTTGAGCTTGCTAGCATAGATCGCTTTCCTTTTGCTCATTTGAGAGTTCCCTTCTTCCACTTTGACCAGTCTTCCATTGATACTGCAATGGGTATCGAGACAAGCTGCTTCTTGCTGACTTTGGTTTCTGGCTTTTCGTTTGATTTGACAAACATCTCTTCTTCCAACGGATGTATTTCCAATGTTGCGTAACCGTACGTGATTAGGAAGCTTGTCATGAATGCTCTCTGCACAGTTTCTTTGTATGTTTCTGCCCCGACGAAATCCCAGTATGGAATCTTCCCGTTTTCACCTTTCTCAGCTATGCTTCGCGTCAGTATTTGCCAGAAGTTCTCAAGTTCCTCGGAGAAGGCTTCGTCGCTCAGAATTTTCTGTCGCACGAGTTCTTCTCGGCTGGCAAAACTCCTTTCAACCTTGAATGGTGGGGCCTCTTTCCATCTTTCGTTTAATGGTGACAGGCTTTTCCAGTATCTGATAGCTTCGGCTAGGCTGTGCAGAGAAATCTGTTCAAACTCGATGACTGGGTGCCAAGCTTGCGCGAAAGTTTCGGCGATTTCTTCTTTACGCATCTGTTTGAGTTTTTCTTCCAATAGGAATGGGTCTGTATAGAGTGATGTTGAGCGGTGTTTGACCCATTCGCCTTGAAGTTTTATCACGGATGCTAGATGATGTATTGTTTCAGCGTCTAAGCACAGGTCTTCAGGGATTGTCCATTCTGGAAAGAATTCCTTGATTTCATTGATGTTGCCGTCGATGTCGATGAGGAAGGGGTCAAGCGACCGCTGCTCAACTGCTCTGCATGTTTCTATTATGCTTGATAGTTTTTCTCTGCCGAGTTTCTCTCGTTCCCTTTTTGACTGCATTAGGCCACCTCTCTGATTATTGATTTGCCTTCTATGTTTTGGACGGTGATTATGTTTGTCTGTTCTGCTGCGAACGTTATTTGACTGGGGGTAATTACGACGTATTGTGCGGTTGCGTCCTTTACCGTGGAGATGAGTGTCTTGGCGATGAGTTCGCGGTTTTTCGGGTCCATGTGAATATCATACTCATCAACCGCGCGGAAGGGCGATCGAACATGTTGTTGTAGGGCCAGTAGAAAGCTCATGGTTGCGGTTGTCCTTTCTCCGCCGCTTTGAGTGTATGCGTCGAGCGGAACTGGTTTGCCTCCTTTGAATCCCACGTGGATTTCTAGTCCAGCGGCTTCAATGTCCTGCTCGTTGATAAGCTTCACTTCTCCAACTGCTTGTGTTTGCATCAGTATTTTTTGGTATTCAAGGTCGGCGCGATTAAGAAGGCTTTGAATCACGGTCCGCCACGACTGCATTCTTGTCTTTACTTCTTCCAAAGTTTTCTCGCGGTTTTCGGTGACGAGTTGCGCTTTTTCTTTCAACTCAAGATAGAGCTTTGAATAGGATTCATACATCCGTTCTATGTCTTCTGAAACGTCAGCAAGCGCGGCTAAATGTCCTTCCGTGACTCGAAGTTCATCTAGGATTTCTCCTGTGTTTTTTATGACTGCGATTCTAGGGCCGCTTTGCTCCGCTTCCTTCACGGAGTCTGCCAAATGCTTTCTCGCATCTTTCAGCTCCCCTTCTAGTGTCTCCATGCCAGCCATGGCGTCTTCTTGGCGATATTGAAGCAGTGCCAGTCTGATTCGCGTCTCCAAAAACTGACTCCTGATTTTCTCAGTCTGCTCTTCCAAATTCGCGGTTTTGGACTGGTTTGCGTCTATTCCTGTCTTCAGTTTTGAAAGACTCTGGTTTGAATCTTCGATTAATTCTCTGAGAGTGTCGCTTCTCAGAAGCTTAAGGCGCCTTGACAAGGGTTCGTTAGGCTGTGACCCACTCTGGTGTGATGAATTATTGCTTTGAGCGAACTCTTCGAGTATTGCTGTTTCCTTCAAGAGCTGTTCACATAGCGAAATCGTTGATTCCCTTGAAGCTTTTCCTCCTTCAAGATCTAGACGGTCATTGAGAAGTGTTTTCAGTTCATATTTTAGTCTTTCAAGCTCGTCTTGCTCGGCTTTCAGGCTGCCGTTCGCGGTTGCCGTTTCTTCTTTGGTTTGATTCAGCAGATCCTGTTTCTTCTTCTTGCGTGTTTCCAAGTCACTGACCATGTTTTCTCTTCGGGCAACTTCTGCCCAGGCGAGCTCTCTTTCTAAGAACCTCTTCTTGGTCAAGAACTGTTTCTTCTGTTGAAACCTGTCGTATTGTTCTCGCCAATAATTGAGTGTCTGTTCTGCTGATTCCAAGAGTTTGCTCATGGATTCTTCTTGGCTAAGCGTCCTTGTCAACTTCTTCTGTGCCTGCAACACGTTTTCGCGGTAAGCCTCTAGTCCCACGGCCGCCTCGACCATGCACAGCTTCTCTTGAGGAGAAAGCACAGTGAACTGTTCAACCATGCTCTGGTGCATGATAATGAGGATGTTGTTTGGATCAACGCCCAATCTGGCTAGCAGTCTGTCAACGTCATTTTTGGTGGCAGCCCCGTTCTCAAGCTCAAACCAGTATTTGCCATCGCGCCTCAACACGCGTGTGAGAAAGATTTGATCCTTGTTGTACTTTGGAACGAGTCGATTGCTTCCTCTTTTGGCATTGTCTAGGATTAGTGTGATGCGGGCTTGGCTTTTTCCCCAACGTATCAGGTCGCTCAGTTTTCTGGATCGTTCAGTGTAGGATTGGCCTAGAGCGACTGAAATGGCAAGCAGCAACGATGACTTTCCTGAGCCGTTAGGCCCGCAAATTATGTTTACGCCTGATTTAAAAGGTACCCTAGCGTATTCATAGCTCATGAAATTCTCTAGGATCACTTCTTGAATCAGCATTGTTCATTTGCCTTTTTTGGTAGTAGTATTAGAGGTGAATTTTCCCTTATTAAAACGATTATGCGGGGTTCAGAGCAATTATGCATGGTTTTTCATTTCCTTTTCATGTAGACGAGGTTGTCTTTCTGGCAAACATATTCAAAGTCTGCTTCTCACATAATCTTCCGTTCGACCAAAAAGATGCATGCGTAAGCCACATGATGATGGCTAACTTGGGCAGGCTTGCGAACCTCATAAGGATCTGCGGCTTCTTGATACAAACAAAAGCCTACTGGTTTTGGCATGAAATGCAAGCTATGTGCTTGCGTGCGGCTGCGGAATGACTGAATATTGAACAGATTGATGGCGCGAGGGGTTCTGCTTGGCTGAGTTTTGTTCTATAATAGAGTGACACAAATCTTGATAGATTTCTGCATTATACTAGTAGTTTAACTTGATGTGATTTGGCAATCGATTTGTCATACAAACGTGTTTTGGCTTGCATCATGGTTTTCTGTTTCGTACTTTCGATAGTTCCACTCCAGCTTGCTAAAGCCCCACACTCATCCAACCAAACTGCAACGACGAGCGTGGATGACGTTGATTGGTGGCTGATGTTCCATCACTACTTGAATCACAGTGGGTTCTCCTCTTCAAGCGGGCCAACCACAAACCACACACTATGGAGCTACGCAACAGGCAGTTATCTTCGCTCTCTAACCACTCTTCTGTTTTGTCTCAAATCTATTCACCTTTTTT
>CAZCRE010000018.1:13076-17648 GCA_964501075.1 uncultured Candidatus Bathyarchaeia archaeon | reverse complement strand
CCTTCCATTTCCAAGCATTGTTTGGCTATCTTCAACAAGCAGGGCTCGTCATCAACGTGCAAAACTCGTATCGGCTTCTTCTCTTTCAGGTCGATAACAACTCCTGCCATTGACTCAACAGATCGTTCAGTCATGAAATCCACTTCACACTCTACGTACATAGAGACGTTGAATGTTTACCAAGAGTTCCAACAATGATAAAACGCTTGTGAATGCCAGATCAGTAACGAGGATTCATGTTAGAACTGTGCCAATTTGACTTCTGGAGCTAAACCCGTAGCGCTCGCTTCTTCACCTGACCCACTTCTTCTTCAACCACAAAAACCCGCCTACTTTCCTGCCCGAGTTTGTCCAGCGACTCTCACCTGATCCACTTCATTCCTACTTGGCACAGGCACTGTTAGCAATCTGCCTTCATTTTTCTTGTCAAGTCTTACTTGTACTTGTCCAGTCTTCTGGTCCGAATGGTAAGCTGTCAAGCGAGCGGCTAAATCAATTGCCTTTTTCGTCTTAGGCCCTTGGAGCAACGTGACGGGGCTTCCACAGTTTTGAGCTTCAAAGCAGTAGTCTTCTGCTTCTTTCATTCGGAGCAGAACCTTGTTTTCGCCTTCGTTTCTCCCAACTATTATCTTGTTTTTCCCAAATCTGAAGTGCCTTCCAACCTTCAATAAAGCAACATCTTTGAATGAAACGCTCTTCTTATGTTTGAACAGATCTCTCATCTTGTCAGCAAATTCCCTGTACGTTAGCAAGCAACCTCCAGCTGGGCACGGATAGTCCTGTATTCCTAATTTCCCAGCGAGCTCGATCTGTTTCTTTCTGGACCTTCCCTCAATGCTCCAGAGTTTTTCTCTGTTCACCAGTCCTTTCTTTTCCTCTTCGGTCTCTTGCAATAGTCTTGCGGACAAGGGTCTCAGGATCTTTCCTCTTAGACCCGCTTTCTCCTCTATCAATTCTAGGGTTTTCCTGTGCTGAGACATGGGTCTTTGATCTAGGACTTCACCTGTGAGAATGAATGCGGCTCCTGTTTCTTTCGCGTATCTTTTGGCTTTCTTCAGCATGAAAATTCTGCAGTCAATGCACGGGTTCAGGTTCCTTCCATATCCGAATTTTGGCTTTCTTATGGTCTTCAAATAGTCTTCGCCGACGCTCATAACTTTCAAAGGTATGTTGAACCTTTTTGCCGCTTCCGCAGCGCCGCATCCGCCTTTCCCGCAGAGGCAAAAAGGCGTCACGAAGTTTATTGCCTCAACATCTATGCCTTGGTCTAGGACCAGCTTCACGGCTAGTGTACTGTCCAGCCCACCAGATAAGAGCGCTAACGCTTTGACCTTTTTCATTTGGCTCAGTATGGTTTTCGCGCCTTTATTTAAATGTACATGCATCCACTGTTCTTAGCCGTTGGTCGAGCCGACAACAAAAAGAAATTGCTGAAGATGTCTCTTTCTCTAGGGTATCAAGACGAACACACCAGCCTGAGGCGCGTGTTGGTGATGGGTGTTAAGCGTCAACAGGCGTCGTTTCGAGGCCTTCTTCTCTGAATTGCATCCTGTAGAATTGGCTGTAGAGGCCGTCCATCTTCATGAGTTCCGCATGGGTGCCTTTTTCCACTGCTCTGCCCTCGTCAACAACGATGATTTCATCACAGAGGCGTATGGTTGAAAGCCTGTGAGCTATTATTATGGCTAATCTGTTCTCAAGGAGTCTTCTGAGTGCATTTTGAACCACCAACTCGGTGTAAGGATCAATGCTTGAAGTTGCCTCATCCAAAATCAGGAGCCGAGGGTTCATCAGCAAAGTCCTTGCGAAGCTTATCAATTGTCTCTGTCCTATCGAGATGTTTGATGAACTCTCCTGTATGACGTAGTCATATCCTCCTGGAAGCTTCATTATGAAATCGTGTGCGCCAACGGCCTTGGCTGCCTCAACGACATCCTCATCTGTCGCTTCTGGCCTCCCAAACCTCACGTTGTCCTTTACGCTCATCGGAAACAGAAATGAATCCTGAAGGACAATGCCCATATGCTTTCGCAAGGTGTCAATCCTGATACTCCTAACGTCATAACCATTGACCAGAATTTTGCCACCAACAGGGTCATAGAACCTAGCCAGCAGGTTAATGATAGTACTCTTGCCCGCACCTGTTGGTCCGACTATCGCTAGCTTCTTGGATGCGCCAAGCGTGAAGCTTACATCTTTAACTACTGGAACTTTAGGGTCATATGCGAAGGTGACGTTCTCGAACTTCACGTCGGCTATCGTCTCTATTTCAATAGCTTTGTCCGTTGGTGGGTCTTCCACTTCCACTTCGGTGTCTATTAGGTCGAACATCCGTTCAATGGCTGCCATAGCTGAGTGGTATTGATCGTACACTACTGTGAGATCGATGAGTGGCATGAAATAGAGGAACTGGTATTCAATGAACGCTACGATCGTGCCCAGTGTTATTTCTCCATTAATGACCATCAATGAGCCGAACCAGAGAATCAGAGCTGTGCCGATTATCCTCATGAAGAAAATGAAGGGTTGATAGGTTGCGGAGACTCTGGTGGCATGGAGATTCGCCTTGACGTTTTTGTTCTGTGTATCAAGGAACTCATCGTAGGACTTTTTCTCTCGCACGAAGGATTTAATGACTTTCATTCCGGAAAGGTTCTCCTGCATCTTTGCTGTCAAGCCTGCAAGAGTAGTGAGAGAGCTTCGGTATGCGGTTCTTGAGAATTTCCCGAGAAGCCACGCAAACCCCAGCGCTGCAGGAAGGATGGCAACGGCTATGAGCGCGAGCTTCGGGTTGAGCGCGAATATTATGAAAAATGAGCCCAGAATGGAAGAGGTGTCTGTGATTATGCTTGTTAATCCCATTCTCAGGAATATTCTAACGTTGTTTGCATCATTTGTGGGTCTGGACATTATTCTTCCGGTTTCGCCTTCTGAAAAATACCTAAGCGAGATCTTCTGCAGCTTGGAGATCATTTCATCTCGCATTTTCGCAACAACATTTTCGCCCACTGTGCGCATCTGAAAGACTTGGACGTACTGAAGCACATAGTTCATCAGAGTTACAAACGCGAAAACTGGTATCCACCAGATGAAACCCGCGAGATTCTTGGGAAGAATTATCTGGTCTATAGCTATCTTGTGAAGGTAAGGCGACACCAGCCCTGTCAAAGCGCCCAGAATGATGGTTGTGACTCCAATAGCCAAGCTCTTGCGGTACTGCTTTGCATAGTTGTAGACTCTGCGAATCAAGACCCAGTCAGGAGTCGTCCTTTTCTTGGACTCTTCGCTTCTTGTTGAGAAAACACCGTGACCGCTTGACATCTACTCAGCGCCAGCCTCCAAAACATATTTCGGCGCCTTCTCGAGAAACTGCGTTTCATAGATGCGCCTGTACACGTTGTCCTTGGCCATAAGCTCATTGTGAGTGCCAAACTCGACGATTACGCCACTATCCAAAACCATGATTCTATCCGCATTCTTTATAGTTGAAAGCCGCTGAGCTATAATGAAAGACGTCTTGCCTTTCATTGCTTCTTCAAGAGCTTCTTGAATCTCCTTTTCCGTCTTGGCATCTACAAAGGAAAGAGCATCATCAAGTATCAGAATCTTCGGTTTCGTCAAAAGCGCCCTAGCGATGGTTATGCGTTGTCTCTGCCCACCAGATAAGGTTACACCTCTTTCCCCTACGATTGTGTCGTATCCATCTGGCAAGGTCATTATGAAATCATGTATTCTGGCGAGCTTCGCTGCCGATACAATGTCATCCATGCGCGCCTCAGGCTGACCGAAGGCAATGTTGTCTTTGATCGTGCCAGTAAAAATAAACACGTCTTGCAAGACAAGACCTATTTGGCGTCTCAAAGACGAAATCTTGTAGCTTTTGGCGTCTTTGCCGTCAATCAATATTCTTCCAGCATTAACATCATAGAACCTGGGAATAAGATACACCAGCGATGTTTTGCCGGAGCCTGTGGCTCCGAGAATGGCGATTCTCTCGCCGGCGTTGACTTTGAAGGTTACGTTTTTCAGTACAGGTCGATCCGTGGCATATCCGAAAGTCACGTTGTCGAATTCTACCGTGCCCTTTTCTATGGTGAGTTCTCTGGTGTTTTCAGGGTCTTCCACATCTGCTGGAATGTCCATCATTTCGTATATTCTTTCAAGACCCGCTGAAGCATTTATCCACGTGCCGGAAAGCATGCTTAGGTCACGCAAGGGAAAACTCAATCGCATCATGTACCTAGAAAAAAGCGTGAGTTGCCCTATTGTCAACAGAGCCAAGGGGGCAGCTATCAAGTTCCCCCCGTAAAGGTACACGATGGTTATGCCCAGAGTCAGAATAGCTGGTCCAGAAGGCATGTACTTGGATTGGATTCTTCCAGCGTTGATTGCAGTGTCCACAAATTCCTGTTCAACCTGTTTGAAGCCTTGATCCAGCTCATCTTCTCTTCTGAAGATGCGCACAACTTTCATACCTATAATGTTCTGTTGAATGTATGCCCCAAGCTTGCCGAGTATAAGCATCATCTTCCTAAACAAAGGCATAGTCTTAATCCAAAGTCGCGAGGTAAA
>CAZCRE010000018.1:4949-12976 GCA_964501075.1 uncultured Candidatus Bathyarchaeia archaeon | reverse complement strand
GACCTAACGTCTCTTGTAACCATCTGTGCTAGATATCCTTGCATGTATGTCATGAAAAAATTGACTATTCCAAAGGCTACAACCGCAAAAACAATGTTCAGAACCAAGCCCAGCAACAACTCAGATTTCCCTTGTGTAATGACCTGATCAACTATCTGTGCTGTGTACAATGGCTCCAATGAAAACAGGTATGCTGCAAATATGGTCAGTCCAAGTGTCACTGCGATTAGACGTAAATAGGGTCTGTGATATTTGAGAAACCTTCTGAACGTGCTCGTAGAGCGAAGAATCTCCGCTTGCGTCTTGATCGTTTTGACATATTCGAGAATTGGCTTCGCAACACTCATGAGTTAACCAGCAGACTTGCGACAGATTTCAGCGCCTAAAAGGCGATATAAGCTTTCTTTCACGTTTTCTGGAAAGTCGTTGCGCGAGTTCTTTCGAAAACGATAGCCAAATCGCGCGCCACGGATTGAGCCCGACAGGTAGTAGCTTATCTCTTCTACGGCAAGCCAGTGGAAGAAAGCGGAGACGTGGCTAGGATGAAGAGAGCATACAGCCAAGAGGAAGGGTTCTTGGCGAATGTCTTGCGACACATAAAGAGGCTCTACAGAAAAGTCGAGACCGAGAAACAAACGTAGGTACTCCTCTCTAACTTTGGCACACCTTCTATCTCTTAACCTGGTTTTCATACATCTCAAGAACAAATTCAGCTATCGCAGGCGCCGCCGTGAGGCCCGGGGATTCCATTCCTACCAGATTGACCAACCCAAACAAGCCTCTGTCAGCTTCATGCCTTATCACAAAATCCTTGAACGAGTCTCCAGGTCCTTGCAGCTTCGGCCTGACGCCTGCCGTATCCGCTTGTATCTGACGATCCTTAATGAGGGGTAGAAACCTTTCCACGTCCTTGCGAAATTCCTCTTCGCTTGATCTGACTTCATAGTCAATCTTATCCACATAGTATGCGTTGGGTCCAAGCTTCACTGTCCCAGCCAAGTCTGGCGTCAAGTGAATCCCAAGACCGGGCCCTTTTGGAACAGGATAGACCAGCATCTTGACAGGAGGTTTGCCGACCAGCCTGAAATAGTCACCTTTGCAGTGATGCAGTCTGTAGCCAAGCTTGTCAACATCCAGTCCTGTCATCGCAGCTACCTTGTCCGAATACAACCCTGCACAGTTGACAACCGTTTTCGCAGTGACTTTGAATTTTTCGCCGACACTTTCTCCTGCAACCTCAAAGCCATTTTCCACTTTTCGCAATCCAGTGACCTCAGTCTTCGTGGCCAGAACGGCGTTGTTTTCTTGAGCCTTTGCGTAGAAATAACTCATTAGCTCGTCAGGCTCGATTATGCTCGTGGAAGGAGAGTAAAGCCCTCTTTCAACCTCCACGTTAGGCTCAAACTCCTTAACCCCTTCTCGGTCCAGCAGTTGTAAGCCTTCAACACCGTTGGCTTCTCCAACTCGCCTCAAAGTTTCTAGCTCTTCTATTTCTTCTTCCTCGATAGCAACAGTCAATTTGCCCAGTTTCTTGTAAGGAATCTTGTACTTTTCACATATCTCGTAAAGCATCGAATTGCCTTTCACGCATAGCCTAGCCTTCAGCGACCCTGGAGGATAATGGATACCTGAATGAATTACTCCGCTGTTGTGGCTGCTTGTTTCCTGTCCGAACCTCGAGTTCTTCTCGAAGATGAACACGCTTTCATATTTTTCTGAAAGCTTTGCGGCTACGGCTAGGCCTACGACTCCCGCTCCAACAATTACAATGTTAGCTTCTTCCATTACTGACTTCCCAGTCGGTTCGTCTTTGTGCCCTGCTTTATTCTCTTTTTCAATTCTTCGATCTTCAGAGTGTTTTGCTCCCTGCTCTTCAGATTACGGAGCACCACTGCCCCTTCTTTCAATTCCTTTTCACCGATAATCACTGCATAATCAAAGTTTCTTCTGTCAGCGTCTTCCAAAGCCTTAGCCATCTTTCTTCCCATAACCTCAACTTCCACGTTCAGATTTGATTCTCTCAGTTTCTGAGAGATCCTTAGTGCTTCTCCTCTCAACTCGTCTCCAATTGGAATTATCACAGCCTTCTTCGTTTCTTCTCCTTTCAGCACAGGCTTCTGTTCTTTCATCGTCAACAATATTCTGTCCAACCCGTGTGCGACTCCTACAGCGGGCGTTGGCGCTCCTCCGAACAGTTCAATGAGCCTATCGTATCTTCCGCCTCCGCCCAAGGCAATGTTAAGATCAGGCACGTAGACCTCAAAGATCATTCCTGTATAGTACTCAAGGCCTCTTTCGAATCCAGCCTCAACAGTCATGGTAGCATTGCATCCGCCCTGTCGGGCAAGCTTGAGAATTTCACGCAGGTTTCTTGTCGCCGTCACTGCCATTTCATAATCCTTGATGCACTCTTCTATTTTGTCCGTCACATCGAAGATTTTGTCACCCTTTAACTCGACGAGTCTCCGAAGGACTTTCAAGCAGCATTCTGAAACCCCAGCGTTCTGAACAGTTCCCAGCGCATCATCATACTGCTTCTTGTCCATCAACTGCATGACCGTGTTCTGTGTTTTGTCCTCGACTCTCTCTTGACTGAATATTCCCCGCAGTACTCCAACATGCCCGATCTTGAACGCGTAGTTTTTGAGTCCAATTTTTTCTAACAAGCTGTTTGTTAGCATCAGAATTTCAGCGTCTGCCTCTGGTCTGTTTGAACCCATAAGCTCGAAGTTTGACTGCCAAAACTCCCGGTAACGTCCCTTTTGCGGCTCATCATAGCGGTAGATTGTGCCCACGCTGAACAGTCGGAATGGCCGCGGTTCGTTCCTCATGGATGTCGCAACCAGTCTGGCAACTGAAGCCGTAAACTCAGGGCGCAGAGCCACGCCACGATCACCTAGATCTTTGAAAGCAAACATCCGCGACCGAACTTCATCACCTGTCTTAGCCGATAATAATTCATATGATTCCACGACTGGCGTTATGATCTCCTTGTAGCCGTAAAGCTCGGCAACTTTTCGAGCTTTGGCCTCAATGTATCGCAAAGTTTGCGCTTCTTGGGGCAGGAAATCCCTCATTCCGCGAACAGTCTTGAACTCGGTCATCTCGACACTTCTCCATCATGCTAAAACAAGCTTGGAAACTGAGTAGTAAACTACTTCTCCTCTGCGGTTCATGACTGCTAGAACCAACTCTTTCTTCAGACTATGGCATTGTTGCAAGGCTTTCGCTAGGTCTTCAAGTGAGATGGGTTTTCCCTCTTGTATGCTCAAAATCAGGTACTTGGCAGTGTCCTTCCCGTAATCGCCTCGCTCGTAAACTCGAAAATCAACACCGAGACCGAAGCCTTCACGAACAACGTACCCTCGGCTTCTCAGATCCCTGTAGGCCAGATACATGGGCCAAGCATTCCTGTCGACATCCTCGAAACACTGCAGTAGCCTCTGAAAATCAGCTTTTCGACCTTTTTCTTCTTCAACTTCAAGAATACCTTTGTCCAACAGGTAAAGGGCTTCATAAAAAGTGAGTAGCAATCCATCATCTTCAGGTGTGCCATATCCTCTCGTGGAAAGTTCATCCATGTTTTGCTTTTTGGGGATTTTGACGCCTTTTTCTGAGAGTAGACCCTTTATTCTAAGCTCAGAGGTTTCAGATGTTTTTTCTTTGTTTTCACCCATTTGCGTTCTCAACCAATCTGGATTTTCTTTTTCACTCCGGGTTTTTGGCTTTAAACTTACGGAAATCTTCCTTATATAAAATGCCGCTTTCACAGATAATGGCTGTCACGTACTTCAGTGGGGTCACATCGAAAGCCGGGTTCAAAACTTTCGCTCCTTCTGGAGCGATTCTTTGTGAGCCGATCGAAGTGACTTCTTCAGACTTTCTCTCTTCAATGATCACGTCGGAGGATTTGTGATCTAGGTCGAACGTGGACCTTGGCGCCGCAACGTAGAACGGTAGACGGTGCTCCTTGGCCAGGACTGCAACTGTGAAAGTTCCAATCTTGTTTATGACTGCATCTTGCACAATGCGATCAGCTCCAACTATGACCTTGTCTACAAGACCTTTCTGCATGACATAACCAACCATGTTGTCAGTTATCAACGTGACAGGTATACCGTCGCGCTTAAGCTCATAGGCCGTGAGCCTTGCACCTTGCAGTAGCGGCCGGGTCTCCGTTGCGATGACTTTGATTTTCTTTCCATGTTCAAACGCGGCTCTGATGACTCCCAAAGCCGTGCCGTATTCAACGGTTGCCAAGGCCCCGGCGTTACAGTGCGTCAAGACCACATCACTATCATTGATCAGTTCGGCACCGTTCCTGCCTATTAAACGGTTCACAGCCGCATCCTCGTCAGCTATTCGCTTTGCTTCTTCGACCACAAACAAGGACAGATCTCTAGGGTTTCCATTGAAGCTTCTTGCCTTCTCCAGCATCCTGTTTAGCGCCCAGAAGAGGTTGATGGCCGTCGGACGCGTTCCTTTTACAGTTTTCGCTGCGTCTTCCAAGTCGTTCATCAGTTCTTCTCTATTTCTTGCTTTTGAGTTGTATGCGGCTAAGGCCAGTGCGAAGGCGGCGGCTACTCCGAGCAGTGGTGCCCCTCTTATTTTCATGGTTCTGATTGCTTCAGCGACTTCGTTGCTGCTTCGCATTTCCAGAAACACGGTTTCTTGGGGGAGTCTTGTCTGGTCTACTGTTCTGACTGTTCCATTGAGCCATTCGATTGTTCTCAATCCGTGGACCTCATGAACCATTCTATCTCGGTCTATGTATAAAATCGTTCGGAGTATGCTCTGAGGAGACCTGAATGATTCGGTCTTAGTAGTGTGGGGTTAGATCGTAGGGTGCTTTGACGTAGGTTATGACTTCTATCATGAAGTCAGCGGATGGCTTAAGCTTCCTTTTCCACTCTTCGCCCACGGCAACCAGTGAGAACACTCCTGAAATCTCAGCTTTCGCTTTTCGCGCCAGATTCACAAGTGCTACCTGCGTCTCTCCACTTTTTATCATGTCATCTACGATGAGCACGCTGTCCCGTTTTTTCAGTATTTCTTTTGGAATGTAAAGCGTCATTGTCACGCCCGACCCCCTGCCCAGAACATAGGTTTCTTCTAAGAAAGCTTTGACACCAACTTCCTTGTTTCTCTTGGCAACTACAAGATTCACTCCCAAAGAATTCGCAACCATTGTAGCCAACGGGATGCCATCAGCGGCGGCTGTCAAGACTTTCGTCACTCGTTTTCCGGCAAAGTTGGCAAGCGCATGATTAGCTGCCTGTTGGAGTATGTTGAAGTCGCCAATTATTTCAGTGTTGTCAAAATATCCATCTTCGTCGAACTTTATTCTGCTGCGGAGTTCAGGCTCTAACCCCACGAGTTTTGTTAAAACTCTCCACAGTTGTTTGGCTCTGGCCGTGTTCGGAAGAACATGCCCTTTTGCGTATCTGCTCAGAACAGTAACTGGCAGGCCAGTCTTTGACGACAATTCGCGGTACGTTATGTTTCTCTTGTACTTTGCTGTTCTAAGTAGTTCAATCGTCATTAACCGTAACTTCAAATCTTCTGCGTGTGTACTCATAAACATCCCTTATACATCGATAAATCAAATATCATCATGTCCCTCATTTATTATTGACTTGGCAATTTAAAATTTCCGTTCGTGTTGCGAGCAAGGAAGATGATGTCTGCTGTTTCATCAAGAGGCTGGATTTGAAGCTTGGCGGGTCCGCTGGGATTTGAACCCAGGACCTGCGGCTATCTTCGACATTGCTCTTAGAAGGCCGCCGCGCTTTCTGGGATTTGTCTATCCATGCTGCGCTACGGACCCCGCCAACAGTGATGTAAAATGTCGGATATAGTTTTATCTGTCTGTGAATGTGCTAGTTTCTCTAAAGAAGAATGTTCCTTAAACCTTTTAAATAACTGAAAGATTCTATGTCATGGGGGAGGATCAAGTGTCTGAGGTTCCAGTTCCTCTCGTGAACTATATATATTTAATAAAGAATCGGAAAAGGCCGTATTACGAGATAGTAGAGTTTCTCATGAAAGACATGGAGATGCGCTATTACAGGACCGGACAAGGTTCTGAGGTTGTTTACACGATTAATCCGAGGACTCTGCAGGAAGAGATTGAGAAGAAACTTGAAGATGATAAACTAACGACGGTTAATGTTTGTCGCACGATTCTGGCCATGTTGTACGGTGCTGAGCTTGATCAAGAGAAGGATTTCTTCGTGACGACGACTAGTAGTGGAAGGCGGAACTACCACATCAAAGTCAACAATCGCACTTTGAGTTCAATATCAAGGATGTTGTAACCCCTTTTTTCTTTATTCCAAGTAAATGGCTGGCCTGTAAGGCATTGCCGTGTTAGCTTTCTGTTTGGGATCATAGCATTTTCCTTCCTCGTCGTAGACTCCAATCTGGGCTTTGAATCTCTCAGCCAGAAAGCTCTTAGCGTCTTCGATTATTGCTTTCTCTTCAAGCATTCTGATTTCTAACAGATGTTGCTTCCTTTCCTTAGGCATTCCACTTGTCTCTTTCACCATTTTTGGCACGAATTTTGCCACCTCTTTCATGTTGCTTCTCAAGTCTTTGTCGGCCGCCAGTTCCTTCATCAGCTCATTTATCTTTGCTTCACCGTGTGCTGACTTCTCCAGCACTTTGAGGTAGATTTTCCACTTCCACTTGGCAGCCGTGTAGTAACAGATCTTTTTCGGAACGATTTTTGTAGCTCTAAGAACGTTCAAGGTGTCTTCGATGACTTCTTTTATGAGATTCTCCTGTTCTTCAGCAACCACATCAATCTGGTTATCATCTGGTCTTGGCCATTCAGCCTGCGAGACAAAACCCTTTTCACTCGTTTGACTCCACAATTCTTCACAGATGTGCGGAGCAAATGGTGCGAGCAGTCGTAGCCACACTTTCAAGGCTTCGTATATCGCCTTCGTGCCGGTGTTTCCTTTTCTTCGGGCATACCAGCGGAAGTCGTTCCAGACTTCGAACAGGGCTGTTTCCAAGGCTGTTCTGGTTTTCATTTGTTCAAGGCTTTCAGTTACTTCGGTGACGCGGTGCTGCATGACGCTTGTCAGCCATTTTTCCATGTGAGAGTTCTCGTTTGTCTTTGGGTTTTCTATTATGGATTTTGCGAAATTGTGGAGGGATTCAAGCTTGCTTTGAGTGTCTTTGGCGTTTTCGGTTCTCCAGTCTGGGTCTTCCATGCCTTCGGCTCCCATCAGCAAAGCGCACCTTATGGCGTCTGCGCCGTATTTTTCTGTGACATTTTTCATGGTTACGAAGTTTCCTTTTGATTTGTGCATTTGTTTGCCTTCGACCATCAGCATGCCGTTTACTCCGATGGCCTTGGGCCAGTGTTCTGGCGGAAACAGTGCTGTGTGGTGGAAAATGAAGAAGGTCAGATGGTTTGGAACAAGCTCTTTTGCTGACACTCTGAGGTCTACAGGATACCAGTATAGGAACTCTTCTCGGATTTCTTTCAGTACGTTTGTTTTGATTCCAGTCGTTGTGGCTAGTTGTTCAGCTTTTCCCTTGCCGTGGAAGAAGTAGTCGAACACTTCTTTTGTTAGGGCTTCTGGTTTTATGTTGTGTTGTTTTATGTGCTTGTTTATCGTGTAGAAGGCCATGTATATTGTGGAGTCGCTTAAGGTTTCGATGATCCAGCCTTTGCCCCATGGTAGAGGCGTGCCGAACCCTGTTGTCCGCGCGCATGCCCATTCTTTCAGCCAGTCAATGACCGCTAGAAACCATGGTCTGGCTGTTTCAGGATAAATCCTCATTTTTCCGAGGGCTTGCTTTGCCTTTTCCTTCCATTCCAGATCCGAGTAATTCAGGAACCACTGGTCTTGGAGAACCTTGACCAAGCATGGAGTCATGCATCGGCAAGCTACTGGTTGCGGCAAGTCATACATCGAATCTGCGATTCCGCGGGCTCTAAAGTCTCTTATCAGCGTCTCTTTGACATCGCTGACTCTTTTTCCAGAGTACTCTCTGCAGTTCTCTTTCAGTAC
>CAZCRE010000018.1:0-4849 GCA_964501075.1 uncultured Candidatus Bathyarchaeia archaeon | reverse complement strand
CTGTAGACGACGCCTGTGGCTTGGGAAGAATCCACGAACCATCCTGGCAGGATTAGCAGTTTGCCTTTTGTTGCTGGGTTTTCAAAAGTCTTCCCTATCAATGCCCTGCCTTTCACCGGGCGGTGGACTTTAATGGTTCTTCCTTGTTCTTTCAGTTTCTCAGCGGCTTGTTCGCTTATTACCCATTTTTCATGGTCGACCTGGGCTTCAACGTAGGTTGCGTCTGGGTTTATCCACATGTTCGTGGCGCCGTAGATGGTTTCTGGCCTGAAGGTGGCAGCAGGTAAGAAGGTGTCTTTGTCCAGCTTGAATTTTATGAGAGTGTATTCTTCTGGTGTGACGCCTTCGCCGACTTGTCGGTCGTGGTCTCCTGTTGGGCTCCGACATTTCGTGCACCAGACAACCGGATGTGTGCCCTTCGTGACATAACCAAGGGCTCTCAGGTTTGCATATTGCCATTCGATGAATTTCTGGTAGGTCGGCATCACAGTGTTGAACTCTCTGCGCCAGTCTACGGAAAAACCCATTCTCTTCGCGGCTGTTCGCCCTTCGTTCGTGTAGTACGTAGCCATGTAAAGCGGATCCACAAATTTCTTGAGTTCGTCTTCGGGCACGCCGTCTATTTCTCTTAAACCTCTGATGAAGTCCACATCTCCTTTCGCGACGCGTTCGCTTGCACCTACCAACGGCTGACCTGTCCAATGCCATGCCCAAGGAAACAACACGTTGTAGCCTTGCATGCGCTTGAAGCGAGCGTACGCGTCTACACGGGAAGCAGTGAAAGCGTGGCCTACGTGTAGTGGCCCGTTCATGTAAGCATATGGGAAGGTGACGAAGAATTTCGGCTTGTTCTTGTCCGGGTTGGCTTCAAAAACTCTGCTCTGTTCCCAGTTTTTCTGCCATTTTTCTTCGTTTTTCTTCAAAAATGTCATAGAGTTTGTTGAATCGGCTCGTCGGGTATTAAATGTTTTGTTTTTAGGTTCTGTCAAGTCTGTGACTGTTCCTTTTCCTTGTAAACTTTCGTCTGTTGGCTTGCATTCTGAATGAGTGTAAGCCATTTGTTGTTTCCTTCCACTTTGATTCCGCAAACTTCACTAGGAGTCTTACCGTCTAGCCCTTCATGGCCTCTAATGTAGTTGTGGAAAAGCTGGTAGCCCGTCAAGATCGGTGTGTCTTTCTTCTTTAAGCCTCTCATAGTCTTCTCCCTATCTCTGATCTCGCCATTCAAGCGTTCCATCTTGTTGTTATTCATGTTACCTGAAAGTTTGATAGCGTTAACGTGTTCTGTTCTAGTCTCTTTCTTCAATGTCCAAAACTCTTTCTTGTAAGCGTCATGGTAAGCTCGAAGACCATCAGTTATGAGGGTCAATGGTTTCTTTCCCGTGACCTTCACACCCATTTGGAAAAGCTTTCGTGCATCATGAGAATACTTTGTTTCTGCTACTTCTTGAGCAATCCAGAAACGAGTTTCATCATCCATCAAAGCAAACAGATACTTCATATCACCCTTAATCTTGACGTAAAGCTCATCTGCTCTCCAAGTGTCGCTCACGTTTGGAATGATCTTTTCAACGTATTCTGTCATCAGAGAAACATACTTGTGAATCCAATTATAGACGGTCTGATGTGAGACTTCCACGCCTAGCAGTTTCAGAGATTTCATCGTGTTCCTCAAAGATTCTCCGCTAAAATACAGTTGCATAGCAGAAGTGACAGCTTGAGGGTTATGCTTCATCTTTTCAAATCCTATGTTGAACGTGAAGTAGCGGTGACAATCTCGACAATAGAACTTCTGAATCGTTCCAGCTTTGTTCCTTCGTATGCCATCTCTTTTCAGGTTTGAAGAGCCACAATAGACGCACTCGGAAATATTCTCGATTGGCTCTATCTTAACTTCTCCAATAACCTTTCTTAGTGCTATCGAAAATTCTACGCTGAAAATGTGCTTGCACTTCAATCCACGAAAACGGTAGTCTGGACATTCACAAGTCCATGTATCAGCTACTTGAGCAACGGTATATTTGCCATTTCCAGATTGAGAATGAACGGTGTAAAGGGTTTCTTCTATGCGTGTTACTTGGCTTTCTTTGTGGGCTATCTCTAAGCCTCTTTCTTCTCTCCGTTTTTCAAGTTCTTCTATGCTCATCATCTTATCGCCTTCTATAAGGGTATAAGGCTATGGCTATATTTAAGGCTTACTGTGTACCCGCGTACAAGGCAAAACACTTATAAGTGTATGTGGGTAAATATGTAAAAGGGTGCACAGCAATGGTGAAAACGAAAACCACCATAGATATTGACGAAGATCTGCTGAAAAAATTCAGCATCATAGTTATCCAAAAACACGGTGGCAGAAAAAAGAACGAGGTCATAACCGAATTAATCAAAGAGTACGTTGAAAAAAACGGAGGAGTTAAACAATGAGTAAGTTTACTCGTCCTTTAGAATCTGCAACAAGAAAAGAGATAGATCTAATTCTTACTAATCTCGGGTGGGTCACTGACGAAACGAAGCCTAATTGCAATGTTTTTACAGAAAGGGCAAAAACGGTAGATCAGAATAATAAATTTCAAGGGAATAACCCTGACTACGTTCTCTACAAGTCTGGCACAGACTCTCCAATAGCAATTGTTGAAGCAAAAAGGAAAGGACAAAGCGTAGACCAAGCCATACAGTGGGCTGTAGCAAAATACGCCATTCCTCTCGGAGCAAAGATAGTTTTCGCTTATGATGGTGCATTCTTCAAATCATGGCACACTGATTCACAAAAAGAACTGCTGACCGATGGTATAGTAATCACACAATTGATAACCGAAAAGAAGTTGCTTCGCTTTGCTCAAGAAGGGTACAGCATATCGGAAATTTCGCCAACCCTCAAACACTCAAGAGCCGAGCTCATCAGCATATTCAAATGGGCAAACACCCTACTGAGGAAGGAAGGACTGCGTCAAGGCATAGAGAGGTTTAGCGAGTTTGCTAACCTCATTTTCCTTAAGCTGATAAGCGAACTTGAACATGAAAGAGAAAAGAATGGGGAACCTCGTGTTCTTGATGCCCAATATTCATGGGAAGCCTTTGCGAAAATGGATGAAGTTCCCATGATGAACTACATTAATGACACAGTATTACCCAAATTGGTGCACGACTACAATCATAGTAGTGAAGTATTCCAAAGCAAACTGTTGATCAAAAGCCCAAAAACTCTCAAAGCAATCGTGGATAAACTTTCCTCAATAAACCTTGCAGATTCAGACTCAGACGTTAAAGGCGATGCTTTTGAATACTTCATCAAAGACTCAGTAACCGTTGGCAACGACCTCGGCGAATATTTCACGCCTCGGCATATCGTTAACCTTATGATCGAACTTGTAGAACCCAAGTTTGGCGAAACCGTCTATGACCCAACATGTGGAACAGGCGGGTTTCTGATTTCCGCATTCAGATACATAAAGAAAAGATGTGCAAACACATCTGAGAATATAGCGAAACTGAAAGATGGAACAGTCTTTGGCAGAGAATTAACCAATACCGCAAAAATCGCCAAAATGAACATGATTCTAACTGGCGATGGGCACACTAACATTCTGCAAATGGACAGTCTTGCGAATCCAGTAACCGATGAGTATTGGGTTGCCCTTGCAAATCCGCCCTACGGTCAATCTACAGAGTATGGATTGTACTACGCTGTTATATCCAATGAAGGTGATGCAATCTTTATTCAGCACATACTTAAGAGCCTAAAAGAAGGTGGGCGAGCAGCCATTGTTATTCCAGAGGGAGTTCTTTTCAGAAAAGACCTCTTGAAAGTCAGACAGTATCTACTCAAAAACTGTGATATTCAAAGCATAATCTCACTGCCGAGAGGCGTATTCAGACCGTACTCTGAAAACAAAACGAACATAATCATTTTCCGAAAATGCGTAAGTGGAACTAAATCAGTGTGGTTCTACAACCTTGAGGCAGACGGATTTGACCTAAACAGTGATTTGCGTCCCGAAATAGAAGAAAATGACATACCTGATTTGCTTGCTAAGTGGTCTGACAAAGTGGATTCTGAAAAATCGTGGAAGGTTAGTATCAGACAAATCGAAGAGAAGAACTATGATTTACTTGTTAAAACATATAGTCCACAAAGCACCTATACGTCAACATATCCGTTTGTTCCCTTTTCTGAAATTATGACTGAGAATAAGGAAACGATCACCATAAATGACGAAGTGGAATATGCCAGAATAACGGTGCAGTTGCATGGTCGTGGAGTAGTGATTCGAGACCGTGTTCTTGGAAAGAAGATTAAGACAAAAGAGCAGAAACTAACTAAGGCAAATCAGTTTATAGTAGCAGAAATTGACGCTAAATTAGGTGGCTTTGGAGTCATACTGAAGGAATTTGAAAACTCCATAGTTTCATCACATTATTTTTTGTTTGACTTAGACGCATCTAAGATATTGCCTGAATATTTTGATTTCGTTATTCGTTTCGGTCCATACGCAGACATGATTAGCCCTTTTGTGAAGGGGACAACCAATTATGCAGCAATCAGACCCCAACATATCCTTCAACTGAAGATACCACTTCCTCCATGTGAAAAACAAAAAGAGATTGTCGAAAGCATCAGAGAAAAACAAAAACAGTTAGAAGAACTGGAGAAAACAAAAAATGCAACGAAGCAGAATATTCAAATGACCATAGGAAATCTTTTTGATAAGATAGACCCATAATTCAAAGGGGAAAATTAACTATGTCCCACTACAGTTAACATGCTAACCACTCCCATGGTAAAGTCAACAGAACCCTATGAGTACCCGCGTTTTCTTCTCCAACCTTCCCTTCTCACCATAAACTTCAC
>CAZCRE010000017.1:0-19005 GCA_964501075.1 uncultured Candidatus Bathyarchaeia archaeon | reverse complement strand
CTGGAATAGATTTTGAAATTTACATATACAAGACTATTCGAAACAATTTTCCGCTAAAGGAAGGATGGGAAATTCTTGAGAACGTTGAAATGAAAGTCGGTAGGTCGCTTTTAAGACCTGATTTTGTTGTGAGAAAAAGAAACGTCTATGCGGTCATTGACGCAAAAGACAAGGCTATTCTTGAACCCAAAGACATAGACCAAATCCTATTTTATGCAGAAAAAACAAAGGCAAAAGAGGCAATAATCTATGTTGCAAATGACACGGAAGTGCCTCAGACAGTCAAGGATTATGCAGATTCTGAAGGAGTGAAGATTCGAACAAGTCTATGGCAAATATCTTGATTCTTCTTCAGAAATGACGATTAACCCATAGTCTTACTAAAACAATAAACAGTTTTGTCTTAAGGGAGTCAAATGAAAGTAGACAGGCTGAGTAAGGCACTTATGTTTCTTGGATTTTTCAGTGTAATAGACTTCTATCTCTTCTCTATTTGTTTTCATTCTTCAAGGTGAACGATCTCGCTTGGGTTTGCTTCTTTATCAACAACGACTCTTCCGTTCTTAACCACTTTCTCGACCAAGTTCACCCCGAGATGGTAGCCGAGGAACTTGTGATTAGGCGCATCCAAGACGACGACATCTGCTCTCTTGCCAACCTCCAAACTCCCGACATCGCCCGCTCTGCCGACTGCATGAGCACTGTTTATGGTCGCTGCCGTTATGGCTTCAGCCGGCGTCAACCGCATGAAGTGACACGCAAACGCAACAATCAATTGCATGCTTTCAACCAAGCAGCTCGGGTTAAAATCAGTGCCCAATGCCACTGGCACGCCGCAGTCAATCATCAATCGAGCATCAGCAAACCGTCCCAACATCAAACCTAAGGCGGCAGCCGGAAGCAAAACTGCAACCACGCCCTTCGAGGCCATTGCTTTGACCCCGTCAACAGAGGAAAAAAGCAGATGCTCGGCTGAAATTGCTCCCACATCAGCCGCAAGCTCGGCGCCTCCAGACCAACTCATTTCATCAGCATGAACCTTAACCCTTAAACCATGATTTTTGGCAGCCATCAAGACCCGCCTAGACTGCTCAAGCCCAAAAGCGCCTTTCTCGCACAGAACATCACAAAATTCAGCAAGCACCGACGCCGCCACCTTCGGAAGCATTTCCTCAGTTACAAGATCAACGTAGCCTCGCAAGTTCCCCTTATATTCAAGAGGAACTGCAAGCGCACCCAAGAAAGTGGAAACAACATCAACAGTGTGCAACTGATTCACGCGCCGCGTAGCCTCCAAAATTTTTAATTCATCCTTAGTCGTCAAACCATAGCCACTCTTAGCTTCAACAGTAGTCGTTCCATGTGCCAACATTACATCAAGCGTCTTGACGCCCAGATCCACGAGTCTATCAATACTGGCTTTGCGCGTATCCCGAACAGTCTTCAGTATACCCCCACCGGCCCCCAGAATCTCCAAGACGGAGGCGCCCTCGACACGCATCTGAAACTCATCTTCACGCGAACCAGCAAAAATCAGATGCGTATGAGAATCCACAAAACCAGGCAAAACAGTCTTTCCATTAGCGCTTATTATGGCTTCAGCCCTGAAAAGCTTGGCAATCTCAGAAGTCTTTCCAACAGCAGCAACACGTCCATCCCTAACAGCCAAGCAGCCGTCACGTATGATTCCGAGCTCCCGCATTTGTTTGCCGACTCTGGGCTTTTGAGAGTCGCCAGCAAGTGTAACCAGTTCATTAGCGTTTACGATAAGCAGATCGGCTTTCTCTCTCGCCCTATTTCTTGCGGTTCTACTCAAAAGTACCGCCTTCCCTCATGAGGTCGTGCGCAAAAGTCTCCGGTACACGGTCTTCAGTCAGATAATTGACCCTCAAATCGTAGCACGCAATGTTGACTAGAGCCTTCAAGGGTGCACCACTCTAGAGTTAGCAGTGTCACAAGGTAATTAAGATTATCAGCTAGATTCACAGAAAGAAAGAGTGCAAACTGACACGGCAATTAGGCAAGCATTTAGTGGCTATCGACTCATGGCAGCCACATGATTGGCTCTATTCGACCTGAATCATCAGGTGTTACCGTGAACAAAAAGCTCAAAACCGTTGAACATGGTGAGATTCGCGATTTACTCTTAATCTTATAAAGTGACAGCAAAATCTCTTACCTGAGGCAGAGCTGTGGACTCGGAACCCGAGTTTGAGATTCCAACGTGGGACGAAATATACAGCATGCTTCTCAACATGGCTGAGAGAATACGACTGGACAAATTCGCACCAGACGTCATCGTGGGCGTTTCCCGAGGTGGATGGCCACCCGCAAGAGTGCTCTCAGACCTGCTAGATAATCCTAACCTTGCCAACGTGAGAGCCGAGTTCTACGTTGGAGTCGCGGAGACAAAAAGCAAACCCGTGCTGACCCAACCTGTGTCCGTGCCTGTTGCCTCCAAGAAAGTGCTAATCGTCGATGAGGTTACTGACACAGGCAAAAGCCTAGAAGTTGTCAAAGAACACGTCAAAAAGCAGGGTGCCGCAGAAACTAAGATAGCTACAGTATACTATAAGCCTTGGAGCATCGTGAAACCAGACTATTACGAGAAGGAAACAAGCCGCTGGATAGTTTTCCCGTGGGAGATAAAAGAGACCATACGGAAAATCAGCAGGAAATGCAAAGAAAAAGGCCAAACTGTTGATAAGGAAAAATCGAAACTTGTCAAAGCAGGGATAAAAGCCGAACTCGTTGAGAGATTCCTAAGAGAAATCTTTGAGGAAGAGAGTTGCTGAAATACATCGAAGAATTCAGGAAATATGTTCTAGTAACAGGTTTCAGAAACGTTGAAATTGGGAATCTCGACGAATTTCTGGAAACTATTAACAGCAAAAAATCAGCGGATACTGATGTTCAGGTCTTCGACGCTCAGCTGATCGCTACTTGGCAACACCTGTACTTTGCGGTTCTAAATGCGTTGACAGCGTTCAGAAACAAGGATTCTATCTCAAAGAAGCTGGCTATTGAGATCATGCTGTACGCTTCAGCTCAAAACCAAATTCGAAAAGCCACAGAGACCCTCGGAGTAAAGTCGCACATGACGGAGATAGCCATAACAGTGGTCGGCGAAAAAGCAGAAACGGTCAAGTCAGTGCTGTCAAGAATTTCTAGACAAATCAACGCTCAACCGGATGATGAGGTTCTAGAACTTGCAGGCGAAAGAGCAGCGAAAATCCAGGAGATTTTCGGAGTCACTGGGGAAGAGCTAGAGTCCGCTAAAAGGAAATGTGGAGTCAAGGAAACACTGGTCAATCTAGTCATCGAACACATGGCCTTGCTTTCCACGAACCGCTGACTAGATCATCTTTTCCTTCAAAACAGACAAGATACCATCAGAACCCATTAGGGATAAGCCAGTCAATCCTCCAACAACCTCGATCAAAAGAACCTTGTCAGGTTTGTCCAAGTCAACTTTTCTCTTAATGCTCGCCGCAACTGCTTCAATGATTTCCAGCTTAGACATTGCTGTGAAGCGTTTCTCAACGGTGATGCGAAACGTCTCGTTTTCACCTATCCTCAAACCGAGTTCTTTTGTAGCATCTGTAATATCATTTAGGTCTGTGCGCACAACCTTTTCAATGGGAATCAATCGCAGAATGTACCTGAATTCATAGGGGTGATCACGTAAGGTTTCGCGCAGCTCCTTCAAGACCTCGAATGGATCAAGAACGGTTTTTGCAGCCACGAGACCTGCAATACCGCTTCTGTTGATGCCCGCGTCGGCGTCTCCGAGCTTCTCGAGCAAATACTCTAGTTCAAAGCAAGCTTTCTTTTCAAATCCGCGATACGTTGTAGCCAGAAGATTGAAATCTCTTAACATTCTTGCACCGTGAAGCTAGCACCAATTACAATGCTATTCGTAAGGGGTGGATTATAATGTTTCCAAAACAGTTTTTTCGGGTCAGTGCAGGTTAGTGGCTTTGTCACAGCTTCTAGCTCTTAGCCGTCGCCTCACATCATCCCAAGATTAACGCCGACAATCGGGCATTTATCTATTTTGATTTCGTTTCTGAACACCAGACTTAAATCGGCGTTAAACAGTTGGAGACTATTCTGGCAAGCAAGAAGGAGAAAACACTATTGACTAAAACACAGAAACCCGTGATAGTCGTTCATGGCGGCGCTGGAACTTGGCAGCCTGAACGCAGTCAGCCCGGCTTGGAAGGCGTCACGAAAGCCACGAAGAACGGCTTCGACATTCTGAAGAGCGGCGGAAGCGCCGTGGACAGCGTCATGGAAGCTGTGGCAACCATGGAAGACGACGGCGTTTTCAACGCTGGTTACGGTTCAAGCTTAAACATTGAGAAGAACGTGGAAATGGAAGCCTCGATAATGAACGGGAGAACATTAGAGGCTGGAGCCACTGGACTTCTTCGTGACATTAAGAATCCCATTCGTTTGGCCAAGATTGTTATGGAAAAAACGGATCATGTTTTCGTGGTGGGTGAAGGAGCCGAAAGACTAGCCAACGCCTACAAGCTTGAGAGAAGAAACCCTGTGTCAGAACTCAGACTAAGATACTATGAACAGCAAAGAAAGGCTCTGCTTGAAGGCAAATTCGAGCTACCAAAACTGGCCGCTCTAGTGAAAAGCCACCCCGAACTCTTCAATCTTGAAACAGTTGGCGCCGTTGCCCTTGACACGAATGGAAACGTTGCGGCAGCCACTTCTACAGGCGGCTTCCCTCTAAAACTTCCAGGCAGGATTGGAGACTCGCCATTGATTGGATGCGGCACGTATGCTGACAATCTGAGCGGAGCATGTTCTGCCACAGGCATCGGCGAAATAGCGATACGGCTTGTCTTGGCCAAGACTGTCTGCAGTTACATGGAAAATGGGAAAGCGGCACAAGAAGCTGCCGAACAAGCGATAAAGCTGGTTAACAAGCGAATGCCCGCAACCTACAATTCTATGGGTCTAATATCTGTTGACGCTCATGGGAAAATAGGTGCTGCCCATAATTCTCCGAATATGTGTTGGGCGTACTTGACGCCTGAAATGAAGGAACCAGCGACCTCTCTCACGGCGAAAATTGTGAAATAAAATTTCTAACCCTTCTTTGTTCATCATTTGCTGACTTTTCTTTCTCGACAATTGACGAACGACAACGTTAAAACGTTGCCAGATGATTTCAGTAGCCTCAAGAATGTGAGGAGGTGCAAGAAAGTGATGGGTGAAGAGGAAGAGGATTGGGAAGAAGAAGACTGGGACGAAGAAGATTGGGAAGACGAGGAAGGTAACAGTCCGGTGCTTTAAGCACCTTTTTGCGTTTTTTCTTTTACCGAGTTCTTTGCCGCTTTCGTGTGAGGCTAAGGTTCATATTTATAACCTACATGTTATGACCATTCTTATCACGGGCTGGCAATGACAAGAGTAGCAGTGTTAGATGCTGATCGATGCAAGCCAAAGCATTGTAACACGCTATGCCATCATTTCTGTCCAATAGTACGAAGCCGCATAGAAGCCATACGATTTGAGAACGGGAAAGCAGTTATCGTTGAATCATTATGCACCGGATGCGGAATATGTGTCAAGAAATGCCCGTTCAAAGCCATTTCGATTATCAACCTTCCAAACGAACTAGACAAGGATTGCAGTCACCGTTTTGGACCTAACACCTTCAAACTCTTCAGACTGCCCACACCATCTCCAAGCACGGTTTTAGGATTACTGGGGCAAAATGGCATAGGCAAAACAACAACACTCAAAATACTTTCCGGAGACTTCAAACTGAACCTCGGAAACTTTGAGAAACCGCCCAGTTGGAACGAGATAATCCAGCACTTCAGAGGATCAACACTGCAAGAATATTTCCAGAAACTGAGCGAAGACAAGCTTAGAATCTCGCATAAACCGCAATATGTTGACAAGATTCCAAAAGCGATCTCTGGGAACGTTGGGGACCTTCTTGAAAAAGTAGATGAAAGAAGAAAGTTGGAAGACATCGCAGAGCAGCTTGACCTCAAACAGATCTGGGAAAGACCACTCGAAGTCCTAAGCGGAGGCGAACTCCAACGTGTAGCCGTAGCAGCCGCAATATCTCGCGACGCCGATGTCTACTTGTTTGACGAACCTTCAAGCTACTTGGATGTGAAGCAAAGGCTTCAGGTCGCCAAAACCATAAGAAAACTGAAAGACGAACAAAAAACAATAATCGTGGCTGAACACGACCTCGCCATAATAGATTACTTGTCTGATCAAATATGCGTTTTCTATGGGGAACCCGGGGTCTACGGTGTCGTCTCAAACGTTCACGGCGTGAGAACAGGCATAAACATCTACTTGCAAGGATACATTCCAGACGAAAACATCCGGTTCAGAAAGGAGGCAATAGTTTTCCATGAAAAGCCGCCTGCAACAAGCATTGCCAGCGGTGAAATACTCCTAGAATGGGAACAACTGCAGAAAACTTTCAAAGGGTTCAAGCTCGTTGCGCATGCAGGCGAGATCAAAAGAGGAGAAATCATCGGAATCTTGGGCGCAAACGGCACAGGTAAGACAACATTCGTGAAAATACTGGCCGGACTTGAGGCGGCTGATGATGGAAAGAAGTTTGACAAACTGAAAGTGAGTTACAAGCCACAATACATTTCGGCGGAATACGAGGGCACTGTTCAGATGCTCCTCATGAGCATAGCCAAAGACAATTTCTCTTCAAGTTGGTACAATACAGAAATCCTTCAGCCCTTGAGAATAAACGCGCTTCTGGACAGGGATGTGAATGAGCTCAGTGGTGGCGAACTTCAGAAAATAGCGATTGCTGCATGCTTATCTCGCGAAGCTGAACTTTTCCTGCTTGACGAGCCAAGCGCCTATTTGGACGTGGAAGAAAGGCTGAATATGGCTAAGACTATTCGAAGAGTAGTTGAAAATCACCATGCAACGGCTTTTGTAGTGGAACATGACGTGGTCACTCAAGACTTCATAGCAGATCATTTGATGGTTTTCTCAGGAGAACCAGCCGTGAAGGGTGTTGCATACGCTCCTACGAGCCTCAGAAAGGGCATGAACACGTTTCTGAAAGAGATGGAAGTGACGTTCCGAAGAGATTCCATGACAAAAAGGCCTAGAGTCAACAAGGAAGACTCGAAACTGGACAAGTTTCAGAAACAAATAGGAGAATACTACTATACACGTACGCTGCGAAAAGTCAGTAGCAAAGAATAGGGTCATAAATGAGACACCATCTTGGAAAATTGCAGGTGTCTTGCCGTGTTTTGCGCCACCAGCATGTTTGTAGCACGTTTATGGCAACGTGGAATAATCGTTTGCTCTTGAGATGTGTAGTTAAGTTAAAGAATGAGCAGAACATATCGTAAGACCAATTCATGTTGGAAAATGCTTAGGAGAAGCTGAGTTGGCTCAGACCACGTTTGAGGAGATCAGTGCAGCCGATTTTTTCTACAGGAACCGAGACATAGCAGGCTTCACGAACCCGTCCCGAGCCATCTTCGCAGCCATAAGAGAACTAGTAGAAAACTCTCTGGACGCTGCGGAAAGCCTTAGGATCCCACCTGAAATCTACGTTAGGCTTTCATACGAAGGAGAAGGCAGCCCTGAAACCCAGATCTACAAGCTAAGAGTTGAAGACAACGGCATAGGAATCCAGCCAAGACACATACCATCAGCTTTCGGGCAAGTGCTTTTCGGCTCAAAATACAAGTTGAAACAGCAAAGAGGAACCTTTGGCCTCGGCGGAAAAATGGCAATCCTTTACGGCCAAATCACTACGCATCAGCCGGCCACTGTAACCTCAAGCACGGGCATCACCAAGATCTACGAGTACAAGCTCATGATAGACATTCAGAAAAACCGTCCACTAATAATGGATAGAAAAGTGCTCATAAACAAAGAACAGTGGCGAGGAACCGTTGTCGAGTTCACTTTAGAAGGCGATTACCTGCGCGCCATGCCAAAGATCTTGGATTATTTCAAACAGACCGCCATGGTGAACCCATACGCGAACCTGACCTTCGTCGACCCTAAAGGAAGACTTTACAAGTTTACCAGAGTCACAAAAGACATGCCTGCGCCACCGCAAGAAACCAAGCCACATCCTTATGGAGTTGATGTAGAGCTTCTCCAACGGCTCATACAAGTGACGCCCTACAAAACCATGCAGGAGTTTCTGAAGAACCACTTCCACAGAGTCGGCGAAATCACCGCGCAGAAATTCCTAGAATTCAGCAACCTAAGTCCATCAAAGAACCCGAAGAAACTCTCCCATGAAGAAATCGTCAGACTAATGCACATGCTCAAGAAGTACAAGGATTTCCTGCCGCCAGACGCAAGCTGTCTCTCACCCCTAGGCGAAGAACTCCTAAAGGCAGGCATACTGAAAGAGTTGAAACCCGAATTCGCGGTTGTCCATCAGCGCAGACCTGCAACCTATGCTGGTCATCCCTTCATCATTGAAACCGGTATCGCGTATGGCGGAGAGGTCCCGAAAAGAGGAACTTTTATACTCTATCGTTTTGCTAACAGAATTCCCCTGTTGTATGATGAGGCAAGCGACATTTCAATGAGGGTCATAACAACTATGAACTGGCGCCGGTACAGGGTTATGCCTGACATGCCGATCGCGATTCTTGTGCATATTTGCAGCACGAAGGTGCCCTACAAGACCGTTGGAAAAGAGTTCATCGCGGATAGACCTGAGGTCAGAAGGGAAATAGCCAATGGACTGAGAGAAGTTGCGCGGCAAATAGGGCACTTCATGTCGAAAAGGGAACATGTGGACAGAGAGAAGAAACGACTTGGAATCTTCAACAAGTACTTGCCCAAGATAGCACAGTTTTCAACTAAGCTTGCCGGCAAAGAGAAATTGCCTGATGTTGAGAAGCTCTTGACGAGTGTGAGAAAGCATGGAGCAGAAGAAGCATAGAAGTAGTATACTGGAAAGAAAAAAGGAAGTATTGAAAAGCCTGGCAGGCCTAGGCGCTAGCATCTATGATCAGCTTGATACAGGGCGTTTTCCTGCGATTGACATGCCTAGCCGTTCAACCGAAAACATAACCTATGACAAGCAATTGAGACAATTCATACTGGGCGATCGAAGGGTTCACAGAAGCTCACGTAACGTACGGCACCTAAAACCCTTTACACAACTCACATGGGCAGCGTTCTTCTCGAATGAACTTGCCTCGCAACGCAAAACATCAACCCTGAGAGACGTTTACTATTCGGCACAGGCCTACGAAATGACGTTCCAAGACCAACAAGAGTCAAACAACATCATAACAGACTTGGAAACCGTGCTGGGCCTGTCAAGAGAGGACTTCAACATATTCCCGGAGGAACGCTCCGCAGTCTTCGGTGACTTAACAATAGAGTACACCGTCCCGGGTTATGAAGGAAAAACACTGAACTTGGACTCTCACCCTGACGGCGTACTGATTGGACCAGCCTTAACATCATCCGAGTTCGTCAAGACCACGGCGGACAAGGTCATAGCCATAGAGAAGGGCGGTCTCTTCACAAGGTTTATTGAAGAAAATGTGCACAGGAAGTACAATGCAATGCTTGTCTTGACGGCTGGACAAGCGCCGAGAGCGACAAGACATTTCATCAAGCGACTTAACAGCGAACTCAAACTGCCAGTCTACATATTCACAGACGGAGACCCATGGGGCATGCACATAGCCATGGTGATAATCTCGGGTTCAGCAAACGCAGCACACCTAAGAGAACTGACAACGCCTGACGCAAAGTGGAGTGGAGTGTGGGCCACAGACATCGTGAACTACAAGCTGCCGACGATTCCTTTGGATGAAATGGACATGAAAAGGCTGAACGAGTTACAGAGAGACCCGCGCTATGTTGATCCATTGTGGCGGAGAGAGATCAAGACCTTCATGAAGATCCGACGAAAGGCGGAGCAAGAGGCTTTCAGCAGGTATGGTCTAACATACATAGTGGATGAGTACTTGCCAGCTAAGCTCGAAGAAACCAAATAGGAAACGGGAAATTTAAAATAACCGTTTTACATGTTAAGTAGAAAGCGCACATATAGAAGGAATAATGATGAGTGAAGAGGGCAGTTTTGGACTGAACACAGCCGAGAAATTCCTCGGCTTGCTAATTCTCGTTGTCGGTGGCCTAGCAGCATACTACACTTTTACAAGCACGCAAGCATTGGAGAACTTCACGGGACTCTTCGGGCTCCTAAGCATCGTGCTCATAGTTGCAGGAATAGTTTTGATGACTGCAAAAACGGAATAACCTCATTCCCTTCTTTCAACCACTATTCTACATTTCGTTGCTAAAGCGGCAATCACGCCCAACGCGGCAAGCCAAGGAGCGATAACAGCGCCGATAACACCGATAGTAGCAGGTATTTCCAGCAAAACCTTTCCACTGTCACTCTTGACGATTATTCTAGTCACGTTCCCTTCATGAAGCAGTTCTCTGACTCTTTCAACGAGATTCTCGGCAGATACCGAAAACTCCTCTCTAACCACTTTGGAAACTGGTGCACCGCACGCATAGCAGAACACGTCATTCTCTTTCAGTTTTGCCCCACATTTCGTGCAGAAAGACATGCCCAGCTTCACCTACCAACACCCTATTTTAAGCAGTCTAAAAAATGTTGTGAGTTCAAGCTGAACTTATTAGGGTGATAACTTATTAACTGTGAAACGTGTGATTGAGTAAACCCAGTTTATCTACCCCATCAAAGGAGATTCTGCAACATGCCCGTCCGTCAACCCATCGTTTGTGTCCTAGGCCACGTAGACTCAGGAAAGACTTCGCTTTTGGATAAGATTCGGAAGACAAGCGTTCAGGCACGTGAAGCAGGAGGAATCACACAACACATCGGCGCAAGCTTCTTTCCAGTTGACACAATCAAACAGTTAGTCGGACCAACTCTTTCAATGGTCAAGGCTGAAGTTGAGATCCCAGGTTTGCTAATCGTTGATACGCCTGGACATGAAGTTTTCACGAATCTTCGCAGAAGAGGAGGCAGCGTAGCCGACATCGCAATCGTTGTAATCGACGTTCTTAGAGGCTTTGAGGCGCAGACCTACGAATGTATAGAGATATTGAAGTCACGCAAAACACCATTTCTCGTAGCTGTAAACAAGATCGACCGCGTACCAGGCTGGACGTCGTATCCTGACACGCCTTTCTTGAAAGCATATCAACAGCAAGACCCGTACGTCAGACAGGACTTGGACGGCCGAATCTATGACGTCATGGGCGCGTTCTCTCGCTTGGGATTCAGAACTGACCGCTTTGACAACATAAGAGACTTCACGAAGACTATAGCGTTAGTACCTACCAGTGCAAAAACCGGAGAAGGCATAACAGAATTGTTGATGGTCCTAGTAGGCCTGGCACAACAGTACCTGAAAAAACGCCTGCAGACTACTGAGGGACCAGCCAAAGGCACGGTCCTCGAGGTAAAAGAAGAGCCTGGCTTAGGCTTGACGCTTAACACGATCATCTATGACGGAAACCTGCAAAAGGATGACACAATCGTCGTCGGGGGCAGAGAAAAACCCATCGTAACCCGCGTCCGGGCCATTCTGGTTCCCAAACCTCTGGATGAAATCAGAGACCCACGAGAGAAGTTTTCATCTGTAAAATCCGTTTCAGCTGCGGCTGGAATCAAGATTGTTGCACCAGACCTAGATGGAGCATTAGCGGGCGCACCACTATACACTGTACCTGACGGCGATGACCCTGAAAAGTACGCGAAGCTCGTCACTGAAGAAATCGGCAAAATCAGAATCGCCACAGACACCAACGGCGTTATTCTGAAGACAGACACGCTAGGTTCGCTGGAAGCCATTGCAGAGATCCTGAAGAGAAACGACATACCAATAAGGCTTGCAGACGTTGGAGACCTCTCGAAAAGGGACATCGTAGAAGCAACCGTCGTAAAAGAGAATGACCCAGCCTACGGCGTGGTTTTGGCTTTCGGCGTCAGGATTTTGCCTGATGCAGAAAAAGAAGCCGAAATCAATGGCGTCAAAATCTTCCGCGAAAAAGTAATCTATCAAGTCATTGAAGAGTACCTGGCATGGTTCAAGAGCCAGCGTGAAAGAACATCTGACCAACAGTTTGAAACACTTGTGAGCCCAGCGAAAATACAAGTGATGCAGGGCTTTGTTTTCCGCAAAGCGAAGCCAGCCATTTTCGGCGTTGAGATCTTGGCAGGGAAAATCTTGCCAAGAATTTCGTTACTTAGAGCCGAAGATGGTGAAGAACTAGGCGAAATCCAGCAGATTCAGGATAAGGGCAAAGCTTTGCCACAGGCGAGCAAGGGGATGGAGGTGGCTGTTTCCATGGATAAACCGGTCGTTGGCAGACATGTTTTTGAGAAAGACATCTTGTACGCGAAGATACCTGAACAACACGCGAAGCTGCTGCTGTTGACGTTTTTGGATAGGTTAACTGAAGATGAAAGAGAATCGTTGAATGAGTACGTTGAAATGATGAGAAAAGAAATGCCCTTTTGGGCTGCATGACCTGAACAAACTTGACTGCGAGATAACGTTCTAGAGTTTTGTATTGCTCATGAGAACGGAGAAACAGAGGCCGTGAGAGAGTGATGATCTGTTGGGGAGCACCGAAACTACTGGGGATTTCATGAATCGCAGAAGGTCACAATGGAAGCAACAAGCCTACTCCAGCTTTCTTGGCGCTTTTGTAGACAAGCATTGCAGTGGCCATGTCTTCAATTGCCAGACCCAAGTTCATCGACATGATTCGCTCTGCACTATTTCCGCGCCCGCGTTTTCTTCCGCTTATGATTTCACTTAGTTCAGCATGTACTCTGGGAATGCTGGAAAAGTACCCTTGCGCTTTGTAGTATGCCAGCTGTTCTTTGTCGTCAGTGCAAAACTTGTCCATAGAACGCATGGCTTCTGTCGTCCAGTAAGAGTCAAAATCCAAGGGGCAGGCGAATCCGCCATCCATAAACCATGATGTTTCGATCACGGGTCTAGGGCGCTTCAAGATCGGGCCTGCAGTGACCACGATGTCACAGTTTTCAACAGCTTTCTTAGGTGACTCAGTGGCGATAATCCTCAACCCATATTTCGCAGTCATCTCCGTGACATACTTCTGCAAGCTCTCTTTTTTGACGTCAAATGCCCTGACTTCCTCCAAACACTTGCAGGCCACCACCAAAGCTTCAAGATTACTTCTTCCCTGAACACCACAACCAAGAATCCCCAAGGTTTTTGAGTCTTCTCTGGCCAAATACTTGGCCGCAACAGCAGTCGCCGCTCCTGTACGCTTAGCCGTTATCCATGTACAATCCATGATGGAGATTGGAAAACCGGTGTTGGTGTCATTTAGTATAAGCAAGCCCGAAATGTACGGCAAACCACGCTTGGGATTCTCTGGGAAACCACTGACCCATTTGACGCCAGCAGAGCCCATGCTTGGCAGATAGGCAGGCATTGCATGGATAAAAGCATCCTTCTGAGGGTGTATTCCAGGCTTAGGCGGCACTTCAGCTTTGCCTTCAGCCTTCTGGCGGAAAGCCTCTTCGACAACGTTTATGACAGCTTTCATGTGTATGTCTAGTTTTTCAACGTCAGTTTTGGAGAGATAAAGAACCTTATCCACAGAAGTCACGGCCCACACGCTTTCTAGAATGCGCAGAGACAGAAAAATCTTGTTGAACAGACTTTTTGTAAACGCCACGCAAGACTTCTGAAAAAAAATTCTGCGAACCTCAAGCCTCGCTTTCAATTCCCTTCATACTGAAAATCATGAAACAGTTTGACGCGGTTGACCTAGGATTTTTCCTTGCATCGTTATGGATATACAGTCTTGTCAGCCGCCACCCACGGGAGGTATTATCGCCAACACGTCCTCATCAGTAAGCTTTGTCTCTAGACCCCCAAACGTTGAAGCGCTTCTTCCGTTCACAAGAAACTGGAGAAATCTTCTGACCTGACCTTCTCTGCGGTCGAAGACGTATTCCACGAAACCTTTACCGTAACGTTTTGCCAAGACATCTAGAACCAAAGTGATAGTCACGGGTTGATCGTCTTTGAACTTCAAGGTTTCTTCTTTTCTTCCTGTGATTTCCCTGAGGGCTGTGAAGAACCGCACCGAAATCTGCAAGGCTTGAACCTACAAATCAGTAGAACGCTAGCCAAAATTTAAACTGTTATGCGTCAAAATATGCAATTTGAACGAACGAAGGTAAAAGTTTATATTTTCGGGGCTTTTTGCTTATTCGGATTAAATGGAATTCTAACCTGATGGAGGATTTGTATGGCATACTTGACAACTACAGCTTCAGGACAACCAGTTCTAATTCTCAAAGAAGGAACGAGTAGAAACCGAGGAAAAGAAGCTCAAAGAAACAATATAATGGCTGCACGCATAGTCGGCGAGGTTCTCAGATCCACTTTGGGACCGCGCGGCATGGACAAAATGCTGATCGACAGCCTAGGAGACATAACAATAACGAATGATGGGGCAGCAATACTGGACGAGATAGAAGTTGAACACCCAGCGGCAAAAATGATGGTCGAAATCGCAAAAACACAAGACAACATGGTGGGCGATGGAACAACCACAGCTGTAGTCCTAGCTGGCGAACTGCTCAGGAGAGCAGAGGAGCTACTTGACCAAAACATTCACCCAATCATACTGATTAGCGGATACCGAAAAGCAGCGCAAAGAGCCATGGAGACTATTACCAGCAACTCTATACCAGTCCAGCCTGACGACAAGGCCACACTTAGAAAAGTAGCGATCACATCAATGGGAAGCAAAGCCGTGGGCCCAGCGAAAGAACATTTCGCAGAGATCGCGATTGACGCAGTTAGACAGATAACCGAGCAACGCGGCGACAAGACAATCGCTGACATCGACAATATCCAGCTGATAAAGAAGACAGGAAAAAGCCTGTTCGAATCGCAGCTTGTCAAAGGCGTAATAATAGACAAAGAAGTCGTCCACCCTGGAATGCCAAAGATCGTGGAGAAAGCTAAGATAGCCCTGATTGACGGCGCACTTGAGATTGAAAAAACAGAGATCAGCGCTGAGATACGCATCCGCGATCCACTTCAAATGAAAGCTTTTCTGGATCAGGAAAACAAGATGCTGCAAGACATGACGGAGAAAATCAAGAAGTCAGGCGCGAACACCGTTTTCTGCCAAAAAGGCATAGATGACATGGCACAACACTTCTTGGCAAAAGAGGGAATACTGACCGCAAGAAGGGTGAAAGAATCAGACATGGAGAAGTTGGCAAGAGCGACAGGCGGAAGGATAGTCACGGATCTGTCTGATCTCTCAGCGAAAGACTTGGGAGAAGCAGGCGTTGTCGAAGAACGCAAAGTGGGCGACGACAAAATGATCTTCGTTGAAAAATGCAAAGATCCACGATCTGTTGCGATACTGCTCAGAGCTGGGCTTGAAAGAATGGTTGACGAAGCAGAAAGAGCAATGATAGACGCCTTAAGTGTGGTCTCAGACGTTGTCGAGAACAACAGAATAGTAGCCGGCGGCGGCGCCATAGAAGTTGAAATAGCCAAGGACCTGCGGAGCTATGCCACGAAAGTCGGCGGGCGAGAACAAATAGCCGTAGAAGCATTCGCAAACGCGGTGGAAGTGATACCTAGGGCCTTAGCAGAAAACGCGGGACTCGAAGCGATAGACGTACTCGTGGACTTGCGCTCAGCACACGAGAAACAAGATGGACAATACAAGGGTCTGAATGTCTTCACTGGAAAGATCGAGAACACAAAAGAAAAGGGAATAGTAGAGCCTGCCATAGTCAAAGAACAAGCAATAAAGTCAGCAGCTGAATCTGCAGCAATGATACTGCGCATAGATGACGTTATAGCATCCACGAAGCCAAAGGAAGGACCTGGAGGAAAGCCGCCAGGCGGCGGACCTGAAGGCGGAGAAGACTAAACACCAAAAACCTTCCCTTTTTTCACATCACAAGATTCTTCAAGACCAGTAGAACTTTTCATATTTTGGCAACCCTGCAAAACCGAAGGCTCATCCAGTCTTTGGATAGAAGGGCAACAGTTCAGGTTGGACTATGCCAAAACTATCATCGATGTTCGCCCTATTCACTGAAATCTCGGTCAATAGCACCCACCCCTTCCCCCTACCCTTTTTTCCGAATATCATCAAAAAGCGCTACTTTAACTGAGGCATGAAACTATGGAATGAAACTCGCATTCGTTGGTGAAAATCCCCCAAGGGGCATCTCTTTTTGAAGAATCCCAGAAACGCTGGGCTAGCACCACTAGACTGGCTCGCCAAGTAGTGTTCTTACCTTTCTTTCGATTTCATCTCTGATTTCTCTTACTTTCTCTAATGGTTTGCCTTTTGGGTCTTCAATTCCCCAGTCAATCACTTTGTTCAGCAGAGGGGCAGGACAGAATCCTTGAGCACTGCATCCCATCACAATAATCATGTCTGCTTCCTGAACCATTTTCCCGGCTACAAGTTTTGGTTTGCTTTGAGAAATGTCTATTCCTTTCTCGTGCATAACCTGAACAACAGTCGGGTTAACTTCACCTGTTGGCATAGTGCCAGCGCTTGACGCCTCCATTTTGCCTTGACCGTAGTATCTCGCAAACGCCTCAGCCATTTGGCTTCTCCCAGCATTCTCAACACACACAAACAGAATCTTTTTCATAGTTTTAACCTCAAACAATAGTGTAATTAGAGTTTCTTGGTTCTAAAAGGGTTGCAGTGGCCCTCTTCGATCATCTGTGTCAAATCAATCAACATGGCCTGCGCCTCCGCCAGCAAATCATTATCTTTTCGTTTCGCGCTCTGCTGATTCCTTATGTAGGACTCAATTTCCGATTTCAGACAGAGAAGGTCGATCTTGTCTTTCCAGCTTTCACTAAACGATATTTTCTCGTTATTTCTTCGAAGCTTGTTTCCACGATGATTGACCTGCCCGCACGTGTTCTACTGTTGACTCTGCTCTTCTTGAGATATTGCATCTTGAAGTTGTTTCTCTTCAAAGCTTGCTGAAAGCTTGATCTTCCCGTTAATGACGATTCCCATGTCTTGAACTCCGTACCTGGAAGCTTCTGATGATTTGTTCGACTTCATTTGGACTTCTGTCACGTCTTTGAACCTTGATGTTACACGTCCGATTTTTTCCATGAAGGGTGCGAAGTTACAGACACACGAACCTAATGGGACGAAAACCTCGATCTTCACCTTGCCTTTCTTCATACTTACCATCCTCCAAGTGCATAGACAATAATCGCAATGCCAGCTAAGACGAAAACTATTCCAAAGATCCTCGTCACCCATTTCCCGACGCCAGCTATTTTATCGCTCGCTGCCCTGCGCGCGGTTGCCAACAGCGCACTCAGGAAAACCACTGGCAAAGCATGACCTATACCGAACACAAAGAGCAAAAAGCCGCCGTGAAAGGCTGTTGGCGCAGTAAACATGGTCAACAGTACAGCGGGCAAGACTATTGAGAGGGTACAAGGGCCTAGCGCGACGGAGATGATCAATCCAAATAAAAAAGAGCCTATTGCATAATTATATTTGGAAAACCGCGTCAATGAACCTAGCTTTGCAGTGTTCAATCGTTCATTGAAAGAACTGCTAATGCCAGTCCTCAACCCAAGCTTTTCCAAGATGCCGATATTGTTAATTCCAAAGACAATGAGAAGGATGCCTGATATGCCATAGAAAATCCTTGAACTAATTAATGTAATAGGAATGAGAGCGCAGATTGCGTAGCCTAAGACGAAGAAGACCAAGCTCATGGCCAGTGCAAAGCAGCAACCAATCACCAATCCTTTCCGTATGCTCTTGCTGACGCCTACTGAATAGGTCAGATATACCGTGATAAGGGAGATTGAGCAAGGTGAAAGGAATGTTGCTATCCCCAAGAAAAACAAGCTTAAAGATTCCTGAAGCATTTCAGCAGACCTACAGAAGTTGACTTATTCGTGAAGACAACGTTTCAAACGATGTTTCTTCAGTGTATACTTCAACTATCTTAAAATTCCTGTCAATCAGAACAATCGCCCCGTCTGCAATCGAATATGAGCTGTAAGCATTGACTATGTCCGCTTTTCCATCATCATAGTCATTTCCCAGTGTCCAAGTTACCGCATAGTCCGAACGGATCTTTTCCAAGCAGCTTGTCGCGCAGGTCGTCGCTGCAACCGTCACAACAGCTACTGGTTCCTTGCCACAATAGGTGGAGCACACACTCTTCAAAGTCCTTAGTTGGTTTTCATTTGTTTGGACAATTCCTCCACCACAGCTGACCGCCATGAAATGAATTGCAATGACTTTTCCAGCCTGCTGACTAAGAGAAAAGGGAGCCCCATTTATGTCAGTCAGGGAAAAGTCTGGTGCTGACCCGGTAAGAGGCGGATTGTTTGCAGTTCCGTCAGTTGATGAAGGAGGTTTACTGCTGGACTGCCACGCTACGTAGGCCACAAATATCAATCCAATCAGACAGATTCCGAAAACTATTTTGCCTTTTGGATATTTTCGCGGCTTCTTCTGGGCTTCTCTTGCCCTTTGTGTCTCGTACGCCTCCTGAGCCCTCTGTCGTTCGCGTTGTTTCTCCCTCCAGATCTTCTTCTCTTGCTTTTCTTTCTTGGGCAAGTTTCTCACCTAATGTGATTGCGATTCGGAAATATCAATGAAGAAAGAAGGCGATAGCAATATTTTAATATTGCTATCAATCTCTACATCTCAACATATGAGGTGAGCTAGAAGTGTCTGATCCCAAGAATCCAAAACCTGTTTGGCATGGAGTTCCTCGAGAGAGATTGAATGGCATCCCACGGTTGAATATGAATTGTGCATAGGTTGCGGGCTGTGCGTTTTGGGTTGCGCCGCTGGCGTTTATGCTTTTGACTTCGACAAAAACATGCCAGTGGTAATTGCACCTTTAAACTGCAAGATAGGGTGCGTAACTTGTGCAAACACTTGCCCTGTGCACGCGATAAGTTTCCCACC
>CAZCRE010000016.1:0-19584 GCA_964501075.1 uncultured Candidatus Bathyarchaeia archaeon | reverse complement strand
CGCTTTGGATGGCCGGCGTTTTGGTTCTTCCCTCGAAATGGAGTGAGGTCGAGCATCGTCTGGGCATGATAGCAGCTGCCATTCCGAAGACACATATCAGAGCGAAAAGCGACCCAACAATGTATCTCCGCAAAGCGAAGCCTTCTAGGACTGTTGGTGAACGCAACGCCAGCACGAGCGTTGTAGATAGTCCGAAAACAGAAACCATTATGAAGAAAAGCAGGTTCTTGGGCATTCGTGCCCCTCTAAAAAAGCGTTCTAAGTTGTTGAACTATTCCTTTGCGTGCCATGTGCCATGAAAGTCTCCTCTTCATCTCGTTGCTGGAAAACATCGAATGCAGCCTTCGGTTCCATGACCCGTAGAAACTTCGATAACACTCGTATAGTTCTTCCTGCACTTCATGTGTTGACAGCGTCTCGGTAGGCATCACTGCGTGAACCATATCATAGTGTGACCAGTTGAAATCCTCAATCCACCCGTTACGTTTAGCTTCGTCGTAGATCTCATTTCCTGGAAACGGTGTCAGAATAGCGAATATGGCGAAGTCAGAGTTCAAATCGTTCGCAAATTCTCTAAGCCTTGCTATCGACTTGGCCGTGTCTTTCCTGTTGCCTATGATGAACATTGCGTGAGCGAAAATGTCATTATCCTTCAACAGCCTCACCGCTTCTTTAGAATCTTCGGGTGAAATGCCTTTCTTGAAATCCGCTAGCGCGGATGGTTCAGAACTCTCCACTCCGAGAAGAACCCAGTTTAACCCTGATTTTCGCATTCTTGGCAAGACTTCCTTGTGCCTTATGATATCGTCACATCTCGCCTGAACAAACCATGTCAATTCCGGCATGTCACGCTCAAGAATCTGATCAGCAATCTCCCTTGCTCTAGTGCCCGCCCCAAGATTGTCATCCGTGAGCCAGACAAACCTGCCGCCAAAATTGCGATAACAATACTCTATCTCGTCAGCAACTCGTTTAGGCGACTTCGATCTCCATTTCCCTTGCCAATGCCTCCATTGCGTGCAGAAGGTGCACTCATGTGGGCATCCACGTGCGCCTTCAACCAACTGGTAGGGCGCATCGCGCCCAGCCATTGCTGCAAAGTGGTATTTGTGGATTACATCCTTGACCAAGTGATACCCCGGAAAAGGCAGTTCATCCAAGCTTTCAATCAATGGTCTGGGTGGGTTGTGAACGATCTTTCCTTTGTTTCTGAACGAGATGCCATTGGTGTCTTTGACGGTTGATTTGTTGCTTGTGTTCTTGACAAGTTCAGTGAGCGTTTGCTCCCCTTCTCCGCGCACGATGACATCAATCTCAGGATACTCTTCTAAGCTTTCTTGGGCGGTAGCAGTAAAATGTTGGCCGCCCGTGACAGTCAGAATGTGAGGGTTTACCTTCTTGGCAGTTTCAAGTGTTCTTGCCACGACATAAGTGTTGCATGTGGCTAACGAGCTTGACGCCACAATGTCAGGATCAGAAGCTGCAATGTGTTTTCCCATGTCTTTCCAATCTACGTGAGAAGCGTTGCAGTCCAAGACTTCGATTTCAACATTTTTGACTTCTCTTTCAAGATAAGCCCCAAGTTGGATGATGCCGTATGGTGGAGGAAGATAGTCTCCCATTACAAACCAAGTGTCTTTGGGAGGCTCCACGAAGAGGACTTTCATCTTTGGTTTTCTCCGTCGGACTAGGTTATGTTAGTTTGTCTTTTAAGAGTGTCCATAAGAAGAGGTCCTCGTTTTGAGGCGACCATATTTCACATGATTGACCCAGCGCTGACCAGCAGTTTGAATAAATTTAAATGCTGACTTTGATGTATGGGGTTGGTATTGCGGGGGATGAGGTAGCATGGTGAAGTACATTTTTGTCACGGGCGGTGTTTTAAGTTCGGTTGGCAAGGGTATTCTGACGTCTTCTATAGGCAAAATGCTTCAAACGAGGGGGTTGAAAGTTACTGTTGTGAAGATTGATCCCTACGTGAACGTTGACGCTGGAACCATGAACCCCTACATGCACGGGGAGGTTTACGTTACGGATGACGGCGGCGAGACCGACCTAGACCTAGGCTGGTATGAACGTTTCTTGGACTTGAACCTGAAAACGGAGAACAATCTCACAACTGGAATGGTGTACAAGGCGGTTATTGAAAAGGAAAGGAAGGGAGATTTCCTAGGCCGATGCGTGCAAATAATCCCGCATATTACGAACGAGATCAAGCATCGCATACGCAGCGTCGCGAAAAACTCCGAGGCTGACGTGATTCTGACTGAGGTTGGAGGTACTGTTGGCGACATCGAAGGCTTACCGTTTCTGGAGGCAATTCGCCAGATGCGCTTGGAGGAAGGGTTCGAAAGCACGTTGTACGTGCACGTGGCCTTGGTTCCAGTCTTGGATGTTACAAACGAGATGAAGACTAAGCCTCTGCAGCACAGCGTGAATGAGCTGAGACGTATTGGTATTCAGCCAGACGTTATTGTGGCAAGAAGCCCGGAAATGATTGATTCGGAAGCTCGGCGCAAGATTGCATTGTTCGGTACGATACCTGAAGATGCTGTTTTCTGTTCATTTAACGCTAAGACAGTATATCAGGTTCCGCTTATTCTTGATCAGCAGGGCATGGGAGCGTTCATCTGTAAGAGGCTCGGGTTCAATGATTCTAAGAAGGATTTCGTGGAGTGGCAGGAATTTGTGGATGCCATCGTGAAGCCTGAGCATGAGGTAAGAGTCGCTTTGGTTGGGAAGTATGCAGGGTTGACAGATAGCTACGTGAGCATGAACGAAGCATTACGCCACGCTGGCGCTGCATGCAAGACAAAGGTCTGCATAAGCTACATTGAAGCGGAAAAGCTAGAGCAAAACCCGAAAGCAGTAGAATCCCTAGGCGAGTTCGACGGTGTTTTTGTGCCATATGGCTTTGGTCCAAGAGGCACCGAGGGAAAGATCTCGGCGATTCAGTTTGCGAGAGAGAATAATGTTCCATTCTTGGGGATCTGCTACGGTTTCCAGCTTGCGGTGGTGGAGTTTGCACGTCACGTGTGTGGCTTGAGTGAAGCGAACAGTACGGAAATCAGCCCGTCTTCACCTGATCCTGTTATTGATCTTATGCCTGAGCAGAGAGGGGTGGAGATTAAGGGAGCTACGATGCGGTTGGGGGCTCATAAGATAGTGATAAAGCCTCGCACTTTGGCTTCTAGTCTTTATGGGTGTCAGGAGATTTATGAGCGTCATCGTCATAGGTTTGAGGTTAACATGGATTATTTGGAGAAGCTTGAGAAGAATGGCCTTGTGTTTTCTGGGAAGAATACGGATGGGAGGAGAATGGAGATTCTGGAGTTGCCGGATCTGGCTTTCTTTTTTGCTTCTCAATTCCACGGCGAGTTTAAGAGTCGGCCTAGCAGGCCTGATCCGGAGTATTATGGGTTCATTAAGGCTTGTCTAGATAGGAAGCTGGGCAAGTCGCAACTCGAGGCGAAAAAGTAGCCCCTGCGTCAGGGCGTGTTTGAGGCTTTTTTTGTTTTTTCACGATTCTACAGTGCAGTTTATATCTTGTTTGGTGAGTACAGGGTCAACGGTGAAGATGCGTGGTTAAGACGGTTGACAATTTGAAGAATGCAATTGCTGGTGAGTCGCAGGCGAATCGTCGTTATCTGGCTTTTGCGCGGAAGGCGGATGAGGATGGCTTCTCACAGGTTGCGAAGCTTTTTAGGGCCGCGGCTGAAGCAGAGACGGTTCACGCTTTGAATCACCTTAGAATAGCGGGAGACGTGAGGTCGACGGCGGAGAATTTGGAGGGCGCTGTCGCCGGGGAGACTTTTGAGTACAAGAAGATGTATCCCGAGTACATCGCTGTTGCTAAGCAGGAGAAGAATCAGCAGGCAACTTGGAGTTTTGACGTCGCGAACAGAGTCGAAGAGGTTCACGCGGGTCTTTTCTCTAATGCTGTCCAAGCGTTTAAAAGCAACAAGCATTTGGCGCAAGTTGACTATTACGTGTGCGGAGTCTGTGGGAACACTGTTGAGGGTGAAGCTCCTGAGAAGTGCCCGATCTGTGGGTCTCCGAAATCCCGGTTCTTCAAAGTAGCCTAGTGAAGCACAGATGCCCAGCGACAATTCTTCGGCAGTTGCTGACTTTACTACACGCTTGGACAAAGCTGCAAGCTACGGAGAAGTCTGGGAAATCGTCAAAGACACAGTCACGTCTTCCTTGCACAAGAAGCGAAGCGGCATGATGCTTTTCCTTGATGATCTGCCAATTCAGCTGGGGGCATACCATTCCATTGGCACAAACAACATTGTTCTAAACAGAGTCTTGGTCGAGATCGTTGAGGCCAAACTGGAGTCAAAACGCGTAGTCAACGCTTTGATATACAACCTGCTCTTGCATGAGTATCTGCATGCGCTAGGCGAGTATTCTGAAATTGACGTGAGAAGAATGGTTTATGAAATAGCGAAGAGGAGTTTCGGAGAAAATCATGTGGCAACTTCGCTCGCGAAGAAAAGCCCTTGGGCTTTACTCAAGGATATCCCATTGGGAAGAGTTAGCATACCGAAGCGTGTCATAGAGATTGTAAAGGATTTTGAGAAGACGGACAAATACATAGTCTAGCAATACAAATCCAATGATCTAGGCCAGATTTGTCTTTGTCTTGTTAGACCATTTATGATTCGAAATGCTTTTTACGTAGAAGCGTCAAATGTGGACTACGAAGGGAAGACTAACCATGGAATTTCATGGTAGCAAAACTGAGAAAAACTTGCTTGCTGCGTTTGCAGGCGAATCCCAAGCCAGAACAAGATACACCTTTTTCTCAAGTGAAGCGAAGAAGCAAGGCTTTGAGCAGATATCAGCAATCTTTCAAGAAACATCAGATAACGAGAAGGAGCACGCCCAATTATTCTTCAAACTTCTAAAAGGCGGAGCTGTGGAGATAACAGCGGCGTATCCTAGCGGAATCATAGGGTCTACTACTGAAAATCTGTTGGCAGCGGCTGAAGGAGAGAAACTTGAGTGGGGAAAATTGTATCCGGATTCTGCTGACATAGCTGAGAAAGAAGGCTTTGCTGAGCCAGCCAAGACATTTCGCATGGTGGCAAAAGTAGAAGCTTACCATGAAAGGCGGTATCGAAAGCTGCTGGCAAATCTGGAACAGGGAAAAGTGTTCAAGAAAGATACGTCCATTAAGTGGAAGTGCAGGAATTGCGGATACGTGTTTGAATGTTCCGAAGTTCCCGAAAAATGCCCTGTATGCGACCATCCGCGGAGCTACTTTGAAGCCTGGTGTGAAAACTACTAGAGTCGGTCCACCCATCGCATATTGTCACAACATCTGCGACCACAGCACACAGTTAACTCAGTCTCGAAATGGTCACTAGTAGGAAAGTGATCTTGGCACGTTTCCATCAAACGTTTTCAAGAAATTCCAAGGCTTTTTTGATAATGATCTCATGCAAGTTGTTTCTGTTCTCGAACGTAACGACAATTGTTTCAGCATCTTCTCTTGTCCTAAGCAAGTCTATCAATTTGTCCTTTGCTTTTCCGTGGACGACACCAATCACGAGCTTCCTGCTTTCAACAGCTTTTTCAACAGCTTCCTTGAATCTCAATGAAAACAATTCCATTGGCCCGATCTCGTCAATCACAATGACGCCCTCGCGCTTAGCAGCATCATTTATGGCCTCAGCGCCTACGTTTTCAAGATCACCCAAACTCACGTAATACTTGCCCAATCGTGGACCGGTCCGTTGTTTCACATGAGCCAACCACCCATGTTTTCCGCTGGCCAAATCAAGCACTTCAAAGCCGATCCTGCCCTTGGCGCCACGAATTTCGCGGCTCATCATCCCACCAACACTATAGCCTCTGGCTCCGAGAGCTTCGACAGTCTTCATTAAGACAGTGGTTTTGCCAACACCTGGATTGCCCGTTAAGAGAAGTAAGCGTTTCATCAGAGTATGCCTTCGTAGTCAATCAAAGAGAAGATTATTCAAAAATTGGAAACAACGGTCGTGAGAGTTTTCTGTGAACTGCATAACTTCCAACCAAAACCTTTCGTTAGTTGCCGTCCGTGTAACTCTGAGATTTCATCCGATCGTCAACCTAATGCCTTTTCATCATCCGGCAAGAAGCAATAGAAGAGCCGAAAATAAAAGTGTTCTTAGGGAGGAAGTGAATTGTTGCTCTGTTTTGGCTGGCAACTTAGAGAATGGCGACTGCTATGCTGAAGCATTGAAAAAGATGCTATGTTGAACCATTCATCTTTGGCATTGTTCTCGTTATCTAGTATTCCTTTCTGTCTTCGGAGAAGTTGATACTAACTCGGGATTTTCGCTTATGGCCCTTACTGTCACTTTCAGCTTCTCCAAACGCTTTTGCAGGCTCAAAGTTCTGAAGACTGCTTCACCCCTTTCTGTGATAGCAAACAATCTTTTCTTGCCAATCAATCGTTTTTCAACTAGTCTGTTCTCTATAAGAAAACCTAGCCGCTCCTTAACGATACCGCAGTTTCCGTTGAGCCTATACGATAGACTATCGATCTCCAAAGGTTTCTCAGACAGAGCTTCCAAAATAGCCTCATACGATTCGAGCTTCGATTTTCGCATTTAACCTCACAGTTCTCAAGAGTTTCACTTTTAGATGATAAATCCTTTATGAATTCTGAATCTGTATTAGAAACTAGAAACTCATACTGAAATATCGTGTTAAATCAAGCCCGCTCAATCATTGGTTATTGGGTTGCCAATACGATCGTATACAAAAGCATCAACAGAAGTCACTATTCAAGAGATAAGTGCCGTTCAAGATACGTGCTTTTGATCTTTGCGTTCGACTTGAAGTCTTTGGCAGTTTTCTTTGCTGGGCTTCTGTCCGTAAATGAAGTCCGCAAACATGGAGGGATGTGATGGTGTCTGTTTTGATCTCGGCAAACTCCAAGCAGTCCGCATCGTCCTTCGACAGTCAGCGATCAACTCTGGTGGCTTGTGGCCCCATTTGCGTCTGTGACTTGAGGAGGATCTTGATCCCGAACAAGAATAGTCACTTGTGCACAAGCTCTCCATATGAAGTTCTGAGCGTGGATTCTGAATCCAGATTTAAGATGACAGTGGAGATTTCTCCCGCATCTTCCATCTTTTTCTCAGCGAGTTTTAAATGGGAGCTCAATACAATAGATAAACGGAGGGGAAGATCATACAGCCATATGAACTCCCTAAAGAATTCTCAGGTTTTGTAATAGCACGACTGCGGTGTCCAATTTGCGAGAAAGAGTTCACCACTGCCATTCGACTGGAGAATTTCTTCGTGACAAATCCCTCTGGCAATTTTTATCATTACGAAAAAGATGGAGGTTGCGGAGCCATTTTCAACATTGTAGGTTCAAAATATCCATATATCGCTGCAGAGGTGTATACTCGGGAGAACCTTAAAAAAAGAACCAAGTTTGCGTTCTATATTGGATATTCCCATGAAGCTCATTATACTGAAGACCTCGATGCGATAGGATTTAAGTAAGAGGTTAGAATCATTCAAACGTCACCAAAAGATTTGTAAGCAATGGGTGCATGATATGTTCAATGGTGGTTGGATAATGACGTTTGAAGAGGATGTTGAATACTTCAAAACCATAAATGGCGATCTTTCAAAAATGCATAAAGGCAAGTTCGCGCTAATCAAAGATAAAAAGAATGTTGGGATTTTCTCGAGTTTCGAAGACGCACATAAAGAAGCTCTCAAACTCTTCGGGAACGTTGATGTTCTCATTGCGCAAATAGGTGTCGAACCTCCTCTGAATTTTCTTGCATCGGTTGTGTGAGAATATGGGAAAGCTCACCATATGGCCAGTCGGTCTCCAAGTCCAAGCGACTCCTGACCCAACAAAGCCTGGCCAAATGAATCTAGCCGTCGCTTTAGGTGGCGGTGCAGAGGCACTCGCGGCACATGGCATTATTCTGAACGTCGCGATTGGTGTTGATTCATTCACGGCTGAAGCTCTGAGGGCTCAAGCGCAACCAGTGCCCAATCCTTCTTCATGCCAAGCACTTCTGGACACAGGTGCATCTACACTCGCTATAGACCGAACTATAGCTCAGGCTTTGCAACTATATCGTAGAGGGACTGTGACCAATCATACGGCCAATGGAATACGTCAGAGCAATCTATATGCTGTTTCTTTGTTGTTCCCATCTACCAATCTGAGATCATACAATCTGGTTAGAGCATCAGAGGTTAACCTTTCAACACAGAGCTTCAAGTGCTTGATAGGTAGGGACATATTGAGTAACTGGCATGTTCATTACAATGGACAGAGTGGAGCTGTCAGCATCGCGGACTAGACATGTCTTGCTGTCGACATCATTTTGGGTTTAATCAACAGGTGCAGAGCGCGCGCAAACCTCAAGAACCATCTCTTTCTTTGCTCATCAAGTCATACTGGTCGAAAGACTAGGTGGGCTCCTTGACAAACGGCCTTGCTCGGATCGGTGGGAGTTTCGCGAGAAGCCAGACAACTCTTGTGTACCAGTTGTCAGAGCTATTGACTTCCACTATACACTACATAGCTAATGTTCAACAGTCCATGAGTTCTTCAGAAAGCGAAAATGAATTGGAAATACCTAGAAATGAATCTCTAATCCAGATTAGCGATTCATAAGATAGTTAAGTGTATGTGACCTATTCTCGCACTAGAAATGGTTGGTGAAAACGTTTGAAAGAAAGATTGACACTTAAACGAAGAAGCGAATTGGAAACAGAAATGGCCAACGTTTTCAGTGAAAACATCAGGGAACTCTCAACCGAGTTGCAAAGAATATTGATAGACGATTTGGTCACGGCATTCCAAAATAGAATGAAAGTGTTAATGCTAGCCCAAGAAAAGAGTTGCTACCAGTGGAGCCGAAGCAAAAAGAACGTGGAGTTCAAATCCATAAAAGCTTTATATATAGAGGGCAGAATAGGGCAGAAAGAGGCATGGCAATGAGAAGATCAAAGCTTGAAATGTATATCGACATACTAAAAGTGCTAGCGCATCGCGGACCGCTTAAACTTACTCACATAATGTACAAGGCAAACGTTAACTGCAGTGTACTCAAAGAACACTTGGACTTCTTAATAAAACAAAACTTAGTGGAAGAACGGACTGTCGAAAAGCGCAGAATCGTTTACGCAGTGACCCAGAGAGGCATAACCGTACTCAAGTACTTCCATGAGTTGAAGCAGGTTCTTCCAATAGTCGAAGAAGCCAGAAATGGCGCAATGGTGCCATTCTAGCTCAATTCCTTATTTTTGAACAACCAACTCCCAGTTTGTTGAGTCACAATAACAGTTTCCTAAATTCGTACAGCCGCTTCTTACTTCTGTTTCGTAAGACTTAATAAACACGGGTTCGCCTAACATGCTGTATACGTGTAAAACACATGGAGAAAAAGGCAGTGACCGCGCAAGATCTCTCAGGGAAAAAACCCGTACTAATCCTTGAAAAAATCAAAGAAAACCTCGAACGTCTAAACGAAAAAATAGAGGTCATGATTGAACTGCAGAAGCACGGCAGAAAAGACCTTGAACAACAGATCGCAGACGCGCCACTGGACGTTATGACATTACTCTCAATGCCAGATCATCTCAGAAAGACGGCAATGGCCGTTTGTCGACTCGGCAGAGCCACAGCAGATGAAATTGCCCAGCAGACACACAGGGCCAGAGCTGTGGAAAGCGCCTATGTGAATCAGCTTGTTATCATGGGGCACATGAAAAAAGAAAGGAAAGGCAGAAAAGCCTACTTCTACGTAGACAGGGAAAGCCAAGAGTGATATTCATGGGCAGAATGGTAGCTGTACATTCATACAAAGGCGGAACAGGAAAAACTCTTTTTTCAATCAACTTAGCCGCAATCCTCGCCAAGCGCGGAAAGAAAGTGTGCCTCTTTGACCTTGACTTTCGAGCACCCAGCTTGGCAACAATCCTGAAAGTTGGAAACCCAGAACACTGGATGAATGATTACCTGAATGGAACATGCGACGTCGACAAAGTGCTAATAGACTTCAGCGATAGAGTCAACAGCAAAAACAGGTTATTTGTAGCGCCAGCTAACCCAGCCACAGAAGCGATCCGAGACATGTCGGCAAAAGACAGAAAATGGGAAATGAGAGCTCTCGGAAGACTGCTAGCCCTCAGAAACTCTCTATTGACTGAAAACGCTTTTGATTACCTGATTTTCGACACTAGCCCAGGACTGCAATACTCATCAATAAACGCCATCGTCAGCGCTGACTTGGTGATCGTCGCCACAACCCTCGACAGATCAGACGTTGATGGAACAAGACGCATGCTACGCGAGCTTTACGACTTGTTCGAAAAGAAAACAGAGATCGTGCTTAACAAGGTGCTAGATGCTTCTTCGCAGTCCAGCAAAGAGGGAGTGCAAACCAAAGTCAAAGACGTTTACCAAGTTCCACTGCTTGGAGTAATCCCATGCTTCTGCGACATATTGAAGGCTGAAGGAAACATAATCTTCGCCCAAGACAAGCCAGATCACCCATTCACCAAGATCCTCGGTGAAATGGCTAAGGAAATCGACCAAATGCAGCAGAAACCAGCCCTTACTGTCCAGCAATCTTGTTAACCAAGCGATAAACCTTGCAGTTCTGACAATTTTCGTACTCTTTTTCGTCACACATTGATTGCAGATTAATCGACTCAGTTCTTTGATCTCTGAATGCATACATTTCCCTCCTCAGCGAACTAGCACAAATAGGAGCGGAAAATATACTGCGTATTCCGAACCACGTAGTAACTCGCACAAAAAACCTTATAGAAAGCCCAGACAATGAAAACATGCCGCTTATCAGGGGTGACAAGCTTTTGAAGAACTCGGCAATTATTCTCGCAGGAGGCTCTTCCAGCAGACTGAAACAAGACAAGGGATTACTTGCTTTAGGGGGCAAACCCCTCATAAAACACGTACTGGACGCAATAGGTAACTTGGTTGACGAAAAACTGGTAGTAGTTAGCTCACGAACGCAAGCTGAAGACTATTTGAGAGTTATGAGCTCAAAAGCCCGGGTTGTGATCGATAAAGGCAACGGACAAACTCCTCTTCTGGGAGCTTCAACAGGTCTCGAAGCCGCAAACGGAGAATACTCTATTCTTCTTCCTTGTGACACCCCATTTGTCTCGAGAGAAGTCCTTTCACTTCTATTTGACCTGCGCAAGAATAGAGCGGCTGTTATACCACGATGGCCAAACTGCTACATAGAACCACTGCAGGCAGTTTACTGCACAAGCCCCTCATTGGAAGCTGCCAAAGCTTCTTTGAATGAAGGCAAACCAAACATGCAATCTATGGTAGATAAACTGCACGGAATACGCTACGTTTCTACGCTCGTTCTGCAGCAACTAGACCCTGAATTGAGAACATTTTTCAACGTCAACACTCCATTGGATCTGAAAAAAGCCGAAGCTATCCTAGGACACCAACGTTCATTCACTTCGAAGACTTAAGAGTGCCCAAACCACTCAATTCCAGTTCCTATTCGGACACTAACTAGACTGCATTGCATATTTTTCTGTTTCCGAAAACAGCTTCTCCATATCCATTTCTGAATGTGCAGTGCTTAACGCGCCATTATGCGTCGGGAGAAAGAAAACCCCATTCGCAATCAGCTGCAGATCATATTCAAGAAGCTTCCCCTTGTCTGCCTTGGAAGCAGCAATTGCATCCTTCACGTTTTCTTTTGTGAAATGGACGTTAAAAATCGATCCAGCCCCTGTAACTTGCGCATCAACATCGTTAGACTCGAAAATCCCGCTCAGTTTCCTCCTTGTCTTTTCACCGAGCGCGTTCAACCCATCTATTAACCGTCCATCTTCAAGAGTCTTCAATGTCGCTAAACCCGCCGTCATCGCGATCGGATTCGCTGCGAAGGTTCCACCATGAAATGAGTAATATGGCCGCTTATGCGCAACTGAATCCACTCTTTCCATAATCTCCCTACTCCCACAAAAAGCGCCTATTGGAAAACCTCCACCCAAAATCTTTCCAAGAACAGTCAAATCGGGAGTCACACCATAATACTCCTGCGCTCCTCCAGGAGCCAATCGAAAGCCAGTGATGACCTCGTCGAAGATGAGTAATATGTCTTTCTCATCGCAGAGTTCTCTCAGTCCTTTGAGAAACTCGGTCTCTACTGGAACCCCTCCACCGGAGCCGAGAACGGGTTCTATGATGATGGACGCGATTTGCTGATTCTTCAGTTTTGCCCTCACGCCTTCAAGGTTGTTGAAGGGCAGAAGGACTGTGTCTTGGAGGGAGCCTTTCGTTAACCCAGCTGATTCCGGGATGTCAAATGGGTATTTCACGCCTACGTGTAGTGCATCATATCCTCCGTGCCAGCCGCCTTCAAACTTTGCAATTTTCTCTTTGCCAGTGAATGTTCTTGCTAGACGCGTGACGTACATGCTTGCTTCCGTTGCTGAGTTTGTGAATCGTATCATCTCGCAGCTAGGCACTATTTTGGCAACCTGCTCGGCTAGGTTAATTTCAAGTTCATGTGGTGTCCCATAATGCGTCCCGTTTTTAAGCTGCTTCTCGACTGCTGCTACTATGGTTGGATGACTGTGGCCTAGAATAAGGGCAGTGTGTCCAAGCCAGAAGTCGATGTATTCATTTCCGTCAACGTCATAGAGTCTGCTACCTTCCGCTCGGGCAGTGTAAAAAGGATAAGGCTCGAAGCTGCGTATCCCATAAGAGACGCCGGCCGGAAGAAACTGTTTGGCCCTCTTGTACAATGTTTTGGATTTCGCAGTTTTACGCAAGTATTCATTGGTCACGTCTTGAACACTTCCGAATTGTTGTGGTCTTTCTGATCCCTTCTTATTACAGTTTCCGTGTTCCAACTGATGCCTGTATACAGAAGCATAGACAATACGCCTTGAGAAGACCATAATCAGCAAAAGAGAGAACTCGAAAACACTTGTTTCAAAAGATTTTGGGCAAAAGGAACAAACCACTAGAAATCGAACTGAAATCCTGCAAACAACAAAGCTTTCAAGCAACAAACCATAATGTTCGCCATGGAGACGGATATGTTAAACGTTGCAACCTTGGAATTCCACCCAATCACTCCTGAGCGATGGCCAGACCTCGAGAAGCTTTTTGGCAAACGCGGTGCTTGTGGGGGATGCTGGTGCATGTCCTGGAGACTTAAACGCTCAGATTTTGTCAGGCAAAAGGGGCAAGGAAACAGGAAGGCTCTGAAAAGGATAGTGGATTCAGGCGAAGTTCCAGGCATCCTCGCTTATGCCAATCATGAACCGATTGGATGGTGCTCATTCGCCCCTCGAGAGAGCTTCTCTGCCCTCGAACGATCCAGGATCCTCAGACGAGTCGATGATAAGCCGGTGTGGTCTGTGGTTTGCTTCTTCATAGCTAGACCATACAGGCGCAGAGGACTCACAGTGAAGCTACTAGAAGCATGTTTGAAGTACGTCAGAGAACATGGTGACGGCATCGTTGAAGGGTATCCAGTTGATCCAGTACAAGGCAAAACACCTGATGTTTTCGCTTACACTGGTTTGGCAGCGGCTTTTCGAAGAGCTGGATTTGTGGAGGTCGCTCGGCGATCAGCGACAAGACCAATAATGCGGCACGCGGCAAAAGGCGAATAGAAAGGCTTTTAAACAGTCGGCGAAACTTGCTGATTCTTCACAGTTTCCCAGCAATTGACTGGAGACCTGATGTTGAGCATTGAAATGAAACTGATTATTAGTATTCTTGGAATGACTAATGACGAATCAGATTTACATGGAGTAGTCAATATGGGCGTTAAAGTTCCCTCACAGATTGCTGGAAAATTGCTGCAGAAACTGCAAAATGAGGGTTTGATTAAAGTTCAAAAGGGCGTAATAGAGACTGATGCAACGCAACGTTTAAGGTTGGCAGTACGCGCCGTCGATCTGGGCGCTGACCTTGAAGCTGTGAGCCGGCTCCTGCGGTGGCAAGAGTTTGAAAGCATGGCCGCGTTCGCATTAGAACAAAATGGCTACGATGTCTCGAAGAACTTGAGGTTCAAACATGGCGGAAGAAGATGGGAAATCGACATCGTAGGATGCAGGAAACCACTGGTAATGTGCATCGACTGCAAGCATTGGCATCGCAGGCTAAATCCTTCAGAGCTGAGGAAGATTGTTGAAAAGCAAATAGAAAGAACAAGGGCTTTTGCAGCGTCTTTACCTAATCCTACAAGCAGAATTGAATGCGTTAAATGGAATCACGTAGAATTCGTTCCAAGCGTCTTATCGCTATTAGAAGGAAGCTCCAGCTTCTATGACGATGTGCCTATAGTGCCAGTGCTTAAACTTCAGGATTTTCTGACCAACTTACCTGTTTATGCGGGCTCGCTACGGCATTTCGTGAAATCTCCAACTACAAAGCTCTTCAATAGCTGATACTAGGTTTCGTCAGCGCTCATTCCAAGGCCTTATGGTCTTCTCATCATCTCCAAGATTGGCTTTCTTGCAAATCGCAGTACGGGAAAGATGGAGATAACGAAGATCAATGCATAGACCACCACCAACCATCCAGCTATCTCCATTATAGTAAGATCAGTGACTAAGGGTTCAGGAATCAAAACTAGCAACGTGGCAATAATTCCCAAGCACAATCCGACTGCATAGCTCGAAAGCAAAATCATGAAATTTTGAGTTGAAACAATCTTCACAACGGCGTTTGGCTTCATTCCAATGGCCCTTAGGATGCCGAACTCTTGCCTCTGCTCATCAACGCTCAACACGACATAGCCTATCAGACACAGGGAAGCGGAAGCTAGGACTGACAACGGTAACAGCATTATCATGGACCAGACGTTGTCAAGAAAGCCGACTGCCTTGGATAATTCTTGGTTAAGTTCATTCAATTCGAACTCTGGGCTTGAAGCGTTGATCTTTGATTTTATGGCGTTTAGGACTTGAAGCCGGTCAGCTGATGGATCGATCCTGATCAAGAGAACATTGGGCTTGTTGATTCTAGCGACGTTTTGCAGTGTTCTCAATGGAATGTAAACCATGTTTCCATTGTTGATGGGGTCTAGACAGACGCCAACGACTTTCAGCGTCTGACCGGAATATGATAACTTTTCAAGTAAAGGTGCGGAGAACATCTTCTGGGCCAATAAATCGCCTATCATAGCTTCGCCTGATTCTCCGTTTCCTAAAGACTCGCCGTCAACAACCCATTTACTGAATGTCTTCTGAGGGTCAACACCTATGATTAACGATACACCCTCACGATTGTCGCCTATGGACCTAGTTCCCAGTTTCGAGTCGACAGTATATCCTTCCACTTGTGGGTTTGTCAATACCTCCGACGATGTTTAGCAGAGTCGTCTTTCCAGCGCCAGAAGCTCCACAAATGACGGTGAAACCGCCTTTCTCCACGTCGAAATCAACATCTTTCAGTATTTCGACCGTTCCTTCTTCTATTCTGTAGATCTTGCACAGATCAAACGCAGTAATAGCTGGCGCGCTAGTATCCATATGACTAACCCCCATTTTCTGCGCTGAAGTTGCCTCGGTCACGTTTCAAAATCCTTGCTTTTTCAGGGAGCCTGTTCTTTTCCCATTCTTGCCAACCTATCTCTTTGAAAATCCATCGCTTGCCAAGATGGGCAGCAATGATGGCATGCTTGTATTGATTATCTGCTGGGATGAGTTCATGCAGAAATCTGAAAAGCTTCTCGATCTGCTGTTTGGGAAAATACGCGTAGTAGCTTGCATTTTTGACTTCAAATGCGTAGACGTGTTGCCCCTTTCTAGCCATTATGTCAGGCAACGGGTTGAGACTGGGGTTGCTGACTGGAACACGGACAGCATTGTAACCCTTTTTTGCAAGAAGTTTCACGAGGACGTTTTCGCTGTAAAAGCCTCTCTTGCGCCAACGGCGAATTGCGTCCTTGTCCACTTCCCTAACCATCAAAGTGCCTCTTGCCAGAAGGATGGCTGATCGAATAAGCTGGTTCATCCTTCAGGCTAAAAGATTCTTAGGATTTCTTGTGCTTATAAGTCTGAAGTGGCAGCTCTAGCATTGGCTTTTCAATCAAGCATTCTCTTAGGTAATCATCCAACGTTGCTGCCGGAACAACTTCTATGTTGTAATCCTTGATGTCGATTGAGTGTTCGTAGTTTTTTTGAGGGATGACTACCTTCTTGAAACCCCATGCTTCTGCGGCTTTGATTTTCTCGTATACACCGCCCACAGCGGTTATCTGTATGGAGTCACCAACCCCCAAGTTTATTTCTCCAGTGACCGCCACATCTTGGCGTACAGGTTTGCCTTCTATGAGTGAGCATAGCAGAATGGTCATGGTCACGCCGGCAGACGGCCCATCCACTCCATAGGATTGTGCAAAATCTATGTGAGTCAAGTAGTCTTGGGCAATGTCCACTCCATACTTCTGCAGGATTACGCTTCTGACCTTAGTAATACTGTCAGAGATGAAGCTTTGGCCTTTGGCGACGCCTGTTACCTTATAGTAGCCTTTGAATGGGTAATCTCTTTGAAGCTCACTTCTCTTCACCATGTGTGCTTTCACGTTTAGTACGCTGCCTGTCATTTCTCCACTGAACGGGTCTTTGACAATAGCCAAGCCATTGATTTGCCCCAAAACAGTTCCTTTGGCGCTTATTTCGAGGAGCTTTCCTCGCTCACTCATTTCGTGCTCCATTATCTGTCGCTGAATAGTTTTGCAATGTTGTTCTATGGCTTCCTGAACGTGCCGACTTTCAACAGCTTCGCATCCTTCATTAATTGCCAAGGTCGCAGCCGTTTTCACTATCGATATTAAGGGTCTAAATCTTGTCGTCAGCGCATCTTTCTTGTTGCTTCTTCGCCTGCCTTCTTCCATGATTTCTCGGCAAGCCTCCCTACTGAAAGGTGGAAAATTGAACCGCTTGGCTTCTTGCGCTATGAATTGCACATACCTACGCCTGTTTTCCTCATTGTTGGGCATGTCATTGTTCATTCTGACAACCTTGCCGTATCCGTAGATACGATCCATCAGCGCTGGGTGGATCTGGCCTATACTGTCAAAGTTTCCTGCCCCAATGAGAAATGTTATGGCAGGCACGGGCTCTGATGAGACTGACATTGCCGCGGTGTCTCCTCCATTGAGCTTGCCCCTCAAAGTGATCGGTAACTGCCCATCCTCAAGCACTGTCAGGAGGGTCACGGCTTCTTCTGGGTCCAGATTCTTTATTTCGTCAATGTACAATATACCGAGTGATGCGTTGTGAACGTCGCCAGCACTGACTCTTTGATGCTCGGGAGTGCCCAAGCCACCAGTCTGATACGGATCCCAAGCTATCGAACCAAACAGCTGCGCGCTTCTGTGCCCCGTAGCATCAACGAATGGTGCGCGACCGGCACTGTTGTCTATTATCATCTTGGGGATGTCTGTTTGCTGGGCACCCCCGATGCCTTTTAGACCGCCTCCACCAACTAACCGCGAGAACCACCATATGAAGACCCCAAAAAAGATCAGGCTTCCACCTGGAATGAAAGTCATTGGTACCATTCCTACAAACTTCTCAATGAGATAGTCTGAGAAGCTGTAATGATAAAACTGCTGCAGGGTGTCTCCAAGGTAGGCTGGATTCAGATTCCAAGTCTGCCAAGTCTGAAGAATGAAATAGAATCCTAAGGACATTAGAACCAAACCCATTACCACAAGAAAGGTCTGCAGTGCCTTCAACCCTATTTTTGTGGTAAACTTCCTTTTGAACTCCTTCAGCTGCTCAACTTGAAGGATCTTTTTTCCTTCGCCACTCTTATGAATTGAAACCTTTGGTTGGCTAGGCAGGGTAGGATTTTTCCAACACAATACATCGAACATTTTCACTCCATTTTCCTTGTAGATCTGAGTGAGCTTTTCCGCTAACGCCTTGCCTATCAAGGATTTTCCAGTGCCAGGGTCACCTAGCAGGAGGAGATATGGCCCTGGGCTTATGACAGTCTTTGCGGAGGGCTTCTCCTTATCAGACTTGCTCCAGCCTTCGTACCACTGGGCTTTTTCAAGCCACTTAAGCTTGTGAACCCACTCATCCAAGCATAAAAAGCATTCTTTCAATGCTTGCTCTTGGCCAATTGCCCAGTTGATCAGGTTGTCATCAACTGGGAAGCCTTCGGTGCTCTCAAAGTTACCCCAATCCCAGGTCACTTTGATCTTTCTGCCATTAACAGATCGTTCGATTGTTTCGATGCCTTCTCCAAATGGGTCAAGAGCCAAGCTCAGCACCTTTCGCTTCGTCTATCTGAAGGTATGAGTGTGAATGATTAAAGCAGTTATTTCGCTATCTGGAATATGCAAAAACCCACAACATGATAGAGTTCGAACGAACAAAGCCAAAATCGCATTGAAACTGGACGAATCATCGAAATGCCGTAATCAAGCTTTCGACTAACATCAGCGACCATTCTACCAAAAAAGACGTTTTACGAGTCTGTTCAAGCTCGAATTGCAGCATACGCAAGGACTGCTGCATTCTGTCTCTCTAGCCGAGAATCAGAAAGCTCAAATCTTGGCTGAAACCAAGAAATAACCAGTTTCAGCCCTTTCCGCTCGACCATCAAAGGCTTGGCATGGACTTTACCGTGGCCTCATATAGAAACCCTCGATAATCTCCATGCGAAGCCGACTGCCACTACTTCGTGAATGCTTCGTGAATACTTCGAGATTTCTTTGAGGGCGCTTCGGTTTCCGTTCCAGATAATACGTCTGCATTTGCCTGTCTCTTTTCAGCCTATTTGAAATGGGGTCAGATGCTTCACGCATGATTCATTGCTGGCTTTTGGGTGAACAAAGGCAAGCGTGGCCGGCCTGTTGGGGCGATTAGTTGCACATCCTAAAACATGCTTGGTCATTGTCTCCGCAAGAACTCCTTTTGTCGATGTCGAACTGCAACGGATGAAAGTGGTGCACTCCCCTTAGTGTAAAGGTTCCTTGCGTGATTCAGACTTAGCTGTGGTGATGCATTTGTATACACTTAGGGTTTGGTCCCATTACGGGAGCCTCTCACCGAGGCCGTTATCGATGCTTTGGTGTTTGGAGAAGGGGCTTGTTCCTAGCTTTTTTATCATGAGAGCGCAAATCTGTCTTGTCTGGTATAGGCTTGGCGACTGATATTTTTGACGTTCTTCCATGGGAATTTTGCTGTCTGGTGATATTAGTTGTGTCGGTATTACCTATGCTTTCTATGTTTCACCAGCCTGCTCCAGAAGCACCGCTCTGGCACCTGTATACAGAAGCATCAACCAGATTCCCCGTTTGACCTTGCTGACAGAAAAGTAGTTGGAAAGCATTAAAACGCGTGTCGTGCTAATAGCTTGTATGAAAGCTGGAAAGGTCAATCGCTCATTTGATGCTAGAGACGGACGCAGAGTGGTTCTGAGAACTCTCAAATGGGATGATTTGGAAGACTGTTTAGAGTTCATTAATTCTCTTGTGGATGAGAAAGCAAACATACTCAGAGACCAGAAAGTCACCAGGGAAGCTGAAATTGAATGGCTCGCGAAAGCTTTGAGTCGTATGGAATTGGAGGAGG
>CAZCRE010000015.1:0-20572 GCA_964501075.1 uncultured Candidatus Bathyarchaeia archaeon | reverse complement strand
AAATCAAGATGCTCAAGAAACTGCTGGCTTTGACAGGCGTCGGATCGGATCGACTGGAACTCGAATGGGTTTCAGCATCAGAAGGCCGGAGGTTTGCCCAAATGGTGACCGAATTTACGGATCAGATAAAGAAGCTAGGGCCTTCACCCGTGTCGGGGAAGAACCCGAACCTGAAGGTTCTTGAGAATCTTCAAGCGGCAAAGAATGCGGCTTCAGATTTCAGGCTGAGAGTCTTGGTTGGCAGGGAAAGAGAGCTTACTGAGAAAAACAACGTCTATGAGGAAAAGATTCCCCAAGAAGAATTCGATGCTGTTCTTGATTCAGCAGTTGAAGCCGAGTTCATCCGACACAAGATTCATCTCCTGACAAGAGGCAGGCCGCTCCCAGTCAAGGCTTTGGCAGAAGCAACTGAGTTGAAGCCCGCCGAGGTTCTTAAGCACATAGTAGCCATGCGCAGGAGAAACATGATTACGATGGATCACGTTGAAGGGACTACTCCATTCTTCAAGGCTCTGGAGGTCGGTTGAAATGGGAAATGAGAAAATCGGTGCGGTATTGGTTGTCGGCGGCGGTGTTGCAGGCATTCAAGCTTCTCTCGACCTGGCTGATTCCGGGTTCAAAGTGTATCTGGTTGATCAGGGGTCAAGCATCGGCGGAGTGATGGCTCAGCTTGACAAGACATTTCCGACAAACGACTGTTCAATGTGTATTCTCTCGCCCAAACTTGTGGCGACCGGAAGACACCCGAACATCACGATCCTGACAAACGCAGAAATCACTGGGTTGAATGGAAAAGCTGGGAATTTCGAAGTCAAACTTCGAAGGAGAAGCCGTTACATAATCGAAGAAAAATGCAACGGTTGCGGCATCTGCGCCCAGAAATGCCCGATCGAAGTAGTTGATTCGTTCAATGAGGGACTGGGCCAAAGAGGCGCGATATACGTGGATTACCCCCAAGCGGTTCCACTAAAGTATGTGATCGACCGTGAGAAATGCGTCGGGTGCGGGACATGCGACGAAATCTGCAAAGCACGCGCCATTCAATACGACCAGAAGGACAGCGAAGTCAAACTGAGAGTAGGCTCAATAATACTGGCGCCTGGATTCGAGCCTTTCGATGCAAGATTAAAAAGCGAATACGGCTACGGCCGCTACCCAAACGTGGTGACAAGCATAGAGTTCGAACGTATCCTCAGCGCTTCAGGACCGTACGGTGGGGTGGTTCTCAGGCCGTCAGATGGCGAGATTCCGAAGAAGATAGCTTTCATTCAGTGCGTTGGTTCGAGAGATCTGCAGCTCGGCAACAACTATTGTTCTGCTGCATGTTGCATGTATGGCATCAAAGAGGCAGTAATAGCAAAGGAACACACGCCTTCAAAGCTGGATGCCAAAATCTTCTTCATGGACATGCGCTCCTACGGAAAGGAGTTTGACGCTTACTATGAGCGTGCTCAAGGCGAATGGGGCATACAGTTCGTCAGGTCGAGAGTAGCTGGCGTGACCGAAGACCCGAAAACAAACAATCTCTTTGTCCACTACGTCGAGGACGAGAACCCCAAGACAGAAGAATTCGACATGGTCATCCTGTCAACCGGAATGCAGCCACCGAAAAACATCGAGAAACTGGCCGAGAATCTCGGGGTGAAGCTTAACAAGTACAAATTCTGTGAAACAGAAACTTTCTCCCCTATGGAGACGTCGAAGTCCGGGATATTTGTGTGTGGCGCGTTCTCAGCTCCGAAGGACATTCCTGAAAGTGTTGCACAGGCAAGCGGCGCAGCTGTGAAAGCAATGAGCGTGATCGCGACTGAAAGGGGAACGCTGGTCACAGCGAAAGAGTATCCGCCTCAAAGGGACGTGACCCAAGAAGAACCCCGTATCGGCGTTTTCGTGTGCCACTGCGGAATCAACATAGGAGGAGTAGTGAACGTCCCAGAAGTGGTGGAATACGCCAGGACTCTGCCTAACGTGGTCTATGCGGAAGCAAACGTTTACACGTGCTCACAGGACACGCAGAAGCTCATCAGAGAAAAGATCGTACAGAACAAGCTGAACCGCGTCATCGTAGCGTCATGCACGCCGCGAACTCATGAGCCTTTATTCAAGGAAACGGTTCAAGAGGCTGGATTGAACCCGTACCTGTTTGAGATGACTAACATTCGCGACCAATGCAGCTGGGTCCACATGCACAAGCCTACGGAAGCAACAGAAAAAGCTAAAGACCTCGTGCGATCGATCGTCGCGAAGGCCAAGCTTCTGAAACCTCTGCAGAAACCGCTCATAAACGTCACACAAGTAGGTCTCGTTATCGGTGGCGGCGTATCCGGTATGACTGCAGCCCTAGAACTTGCCAAGCAAGGGTTCGAGGTTCATCTTGTTGAGAAAGAGAAGCAATTGGGCGGACATCTGCGCTCGATCCACTACCTGCTTGGAGACAGTGCGGATCCAAAGGAGAAGCTTGACGCTTTGATCAAGGCGGTCAAGGAAAACGACAAGATACACGTTTACACTGGTGCAGAGGTTGTTGACATCTACGGTTTCGTGGGCAATTTCAAGTCGAAGATAAAACAGCCAAAGCGCAAGCTGATGGAAATCGAGCACGGAGTAGTAATCGTGGCTACTGGCGCTGTTGAATACAGACCTACTGAGTACCTATATGGCAGTGACTCGAGAATCATGACGCAACATGAACTCGAAGAAAAGCTGGCTAAAGGCGAGTTCAAGGCCAAAAGTGTTGTGATGATTCAGTGTGTCGGCGCCAGGAACGAGGAAAGGCCAAACTGTGCGCGAATATGCTGTGGCCAAGCCATAAAGAACGCGTTGAAAATCAAGGAGACAAATCCGGAAACAGAAGTCTACGTCTTGTACAAGGACATGAGGGCGTACGGCTTCAAGGAAGACTACTACCGTGAAGCAGCAATGAAAGGGGTCATGTTCATCAATTACGGTGATGAAAGAAAGCCGCAAGTTGCCATGGAAGACGGGAGACTGAGAGTTACTTTCTGGGAGCCAGTGATTAAGGAAGAGGTTGAGATCGAGCCAGATGCCTTGGTTCTGAGTGCAGCAACTATCCCTAATCCTGACAACAAGCACGTAGCTGAAATGCTCAAAGTACCATTGACGAAGGACGGCTTCTTCTTGGAGGCACACATGAAGCTTAGGCCAGTCGACTTCGCAACAGAAGGTGTTTTCCTCTGCGGCATGGCTCATTCGCCGAAGTACATAGAAGAGAGCATTGCTCAGGCTTGTGCCGCTGCTGCAAGAGCGACAACCATACTTTCAAGAAAAACGCTTGAGATGGAAGGAATCGTCGCAAACGTGAACGAAGATTTATGTAGTGGTTGCAGAGTTTGTGAATATCTGTGTCCATACAGTGCAGTTGAAATGAAGGACAAGGACGGCAAAACCATCGCACATGTGCTTGAAGCACTGTGCAAAGGCTGTGGTGCATGCGGTACGGCTTGTCCAACTAAAGCCATTACCATGGGGCACTTCACAACGGAGGAGATACTTGCCCAGATTGAAGCCGCATTGTGTGAGGCGAGAGAATGAGCGAAAAGAACGGGTTTGAACCGAAGATAATTGGTTTCCTCTGCAACTGGTGTGCCTACGCGGGCGCAGATCTCGCCGGAGTAAGCAGAATTCAGTATCCTCCAAACATAATAATCATTCGTGTAATGTGTAGCGGCAGAATCGATCCAGCTTTTGTCCTTGAAGCTTTCAAGGACGGCGCCGACGGCGTGCTCGTTGCTGGTTGCCACTTACCCTCGGACTGTCACTACATCAGCGGTAACTTCAAGGCCATGCGCAGAATAAACCTACTGAAAAAGGTTCTGAAACAGTTCGGCATTGAACCAGAACGAGTTCGGCTAGAGTGGATTTCCGCAAGCGAAGGAGACAAGTTTGCCACCGTGGTGCGTGACATGGTGGAAGAGATAAAGAGGCTTGGACCAAACCCACTGACCAGTAAGGGGGCTGAAGCTTAATGACGGAAACAGGGCGAAAAACGATAAAACCATCAGAAATTGACCCCAAATTCAAATATGAAATCTCGAAAATGCGCGGCGGCGAAAAACTGATGCGGTGCTACCAGTGTGGAACATGCACTTCAGACTGTCCAATCGCGAGGTTCAGTGACACTTACAGACCAAGGCAAATCATTCGCATGACCCAGCTTGGCCTGAAAGACAGAGTGCTGAACAGTGATTCTCTGTGGCTTTGTGCATCGTGCTTCACGTGCACAGACCGTTGCCCACAGGACGTCGAGGTTGCCAGCGTCATACGCGTGCTGAGAAACCTTGCAGCGGAACAAGGTCACATTCCGCAGGTCTTCAAGGAACAATGTGCAAGCATACTTGAATCAGGATATGCCTACAAGATTCCAGAATTGAGAGTGAGGAAGAGAGAAACCTCTGGGCTTCCGCCTTTGCCAAAGGGCAACCCTGAGAGCATAAGGAAAAGCATGCGAGAAGTGCATCTTCTCAAGCACATGGAGAAGAAGGTTGAGTGAGATGGCTGGACTTAGGTATCTCATGTTTCTTGGGTGCGCAATCCCTTACCGTGTTGCTGCTTTTGAGATCTCGTCAAGGAAGATTCTTGAAAAACTTGGCGTTGAGCTTGTTGAAATGCCCGAGTTCAACTGCTGCGGTCTTCCGCTGGATCCCGTGAGCCACGAAACAATGCTCATTTTGGCAGCGCGAAATCTAGCCTTAGCCGAACAGAAAGGCTTGGACATCATAACCCTATGTCCGGGTTGCGCAGGAACCCTGAAGAAAGTTAACAGAATGCTGAAAGAAGACAAGACGCTGCGTGATGAGATAAACTGTCACCTGAAAGAGGCTGGGCTGGAGTTCAAGGGAACGCAAAATGCAAAGCATTTCATGCAAGTTCTGATCGAAGACGTGGGGTTGGAGAAGATAAAGAACTCTGTTGTCAAGCCGCTCACGATGCTTAGGGTTGCAGAGCATAATGGTTGCCACATTCTGAGACCGAAGGAGTTTATCGGGTTTGACGATCCGGAAGACCCGAAGGTGCTCAAGGCGCTGATTGAAGCAACGGGGGCAACTTGCCTGGATTACATGGACGAAACTGAATGCTGCGGTGCGCCAAGCGTAGGAGTAAACGACAAGATTGCGTTGCAGCTTGCGAGGGACAAGCTGAACCACATCAAAGCGGTTGACGCACAGGCTATGATAACGATTTGCCCGTTCTGCCACATAATGTACGACACGAACGAGCTGCGCATCGAGAAGATGTTCAACGAAACATACTGTATTCCAGTTCTGCACTATCCGCAGCTGCTCGGCTTGGCGATGGGCATGAAGCCTGATGAGCTTGCCTTAGGCGAGCTGCGTGTAGATACTTCTAAACTCATCAAACAAGTATGTGAAGGTGGAACATGATGCCGAAAGAGAAACTGAAGATAGCCTTCTATTGGGCTGCAAGCTGCGGTGGATGCGAGATCGCGGTGCTCGACATAAACGAGAAAATACTGGACGTCGTGAAGCTCGCTGACATAGTTTTCTGGCCCGTGGCGATGGACGTCAAGTACAAGGACGTCGAGGCAATGCCTGACAAGTACATCGACATCTGCTTCTTCAACGGGTCGGTGAGAAGCGAGGAACAGGAACACATGGCGAAGCTTCTGAGACGAAAGTCCAAGACGCTCGTAGCTTTTGGCTCCTGTGCCCAAGAAGGATGCATACCGGGCTTGGCGAACCTCCACGACCGCAAGGAAATTTTTAGCAAAGTCTATCTGCATAGTAAGTCGATTTCCAATCCAAACGGTGTCTTGCCGCAGACAAGAACTGAGGTTAAAGAAGGATTGTTGAAGCTTCCAGAGTTCTACGATACCGTGAAAACCTTGGATCAGACTGTTGATGTGGACTATTATTTGCCTGGTTGTCCGCCGCCAGTCAAACTGATAGCGAACGCGGTTGATGCCATAGCGAAAGGCGCGTTGCCACCGAAGGGTTCGGTGCTTGCGCCGTTGAAGTCTGTGTGTGATGAGTGCCCAAGGAAAAAGGAGAACAAGAAGATATCTAAGATATACCGTGTTCATGAGAAGGTTCCTGAGCCAGAACGATGCTTGCTTGAACAGGGAATAATCTGCATGGGTCCAGCGACTCGCAGCGGATGCGGTGCTCAGTGTTTGACGGTTGATATGCCTTGTACGGGGTGCGGTGGGCCATGTCCCAATTCTCCAGAACAGGGCGCAGCCATGATGAGTGCATTGGCTTCAATCTTGGGTTTGGAGGGTGAGCAGGAGCATTACACCGAGGAAGATGTTGAGGCGCTAATGAGTCAGATCAAGGATCCAGTTGGAACATTTTACATGTATTCTTTGCCATCGTCGATTCTTAGGAGGAAAGTGATGAAACAATGAAGGAAATAGTCATTGACCCGATAACTAGACTTGAGGGTCATGGAAACATTTCAATATTCTTGAATGATGCAGGCGAAGTTGAAAACGCCTATTTGAAGATCCCTGAGCTCAGAGGCTTTGAACAGTTCTGTGTCGGCAGAAGAGCCGAGCTCATGCCCATCCTGACGACTAGGATCTGCGGAGTCTGTCCGGTAGCTCACCACTTTGCCGCAACGAAAGCGTTGGACGCCGCTTTCAACGTTGAACCACCGTCAGCAGCCAAGAAACTCAGAGAACTGATGTATGCTGGCTACATTATCTACGATCATACCCTGCACTTCTATTACCTGGGGGGTCCAGACTTCATAGTTGGCCCAGATGCTCCGCCAGAGAAGAGAAACATCTTGGGCGTCATCGAAAAAGCAGGCATGGACGTTGCCAAGGAAGTCATCAAGCACAGGGCTTATGGACAAAGGATAACAGAGATCCTTGGAGGAAAGGCGACTCACCCAGTGTGCGGGTTGCCGGGAGGCATTTCCAAACCGCTGAGCGAAGAGGGCAGAGCCGAAATTGAGAAGATGGCTGCATCCTCCTTGGAGTTCGCGAAGCTTACCCTGAAGATATTCTATGACATCGTGTTGGGTAACAGCAAGTACGTGGACATGATCAAGAGCGACGCTTACACGATGAGAACGTACTATATGGGCTTGGTTGATGAGCACAACAAAGTGAACTTTTACGATGGAAAAATCAGAGTTGTCGATCCTAGCGGAAACGAGTTCTTGAAGTTTGAGCCAAAAGACTACCTGGCACACATAGGCGAGCACGTTGAGCAATGGACCTACTCCAAGTTCCCGTACCTGAAGAAGGTTGGCTGGAAAGGCCTGACCTACGGCGCAGACAGCGGGGTCTATCGTGTCGGCCCACTCGGCAGATTGAATGCTTCAAGCGGCATGGCTACGCCGCTAGCACAGGCTGAGTATGAACAGATGTACAAGACTCTGGGCGGCAAACCCGTCCACGGCACGCTTGCCTTCCACTGGGCGCGACTGGTTGAGTTGCTGTACGCTACGGAGAGAGCATTGGAGCTTGTTAGAGACCCAGAAATAACGAGCACGAACGTGCGCAACAAGCCAGGAGAACCCGGCGAAGGCGTGGGCGTCGTTGAGGCGGCTAGGGGCACGCTGTACCATCATTATGTGCTGGATAAGGACGCGCTAGTCAAGGACGTTAACTTGATAGTGGCGACGACGAATAATTATCCTGCGATTTGCATGTCCATTCGGGATGCTGCCAAGGGCCTGATTCACGGTGGCAAGGTAGACCAGGGCACGCTCAACAAGGTGGAGATGGCCTTCAGGGCCTATGACCCGTGCTTCGGATGCGCAACGCACTACGCTATAGGCCAAATGCCCATGACGATAAAGATATACGACAGCAACAGGCAACTGATCGACACGATGCAGCGATAGAATTTTCTCCAGTACTTTTTTCTCACTTTTCCAACCCCGCAAGAGGAGTTCTGACGTGACTAGAGAAAACTACGACATAGAACAAGAACTGAGAAAATGGCTTGAAGGCGCCGAACGAGTCGTGATCGCTGGAATCGGAAACCCCATCCGAAGCGACGATTTTGTCGGCGTCAAGATCGTTCAAGGTTTGAAGGCGAAAGTGCCTGACAGAGTGATGCTCATTGAGTGCGAAACGGTGCCAGAAGCGTATTTGCAGCAAATCACGGAGTTTGAACCCACCCACGTTCTTCTCGTAGACGCCGCAATCTTGGCGTTGAGGCCGGGTGAATCAAGACTTGTCGAGCCTTCCAAGTTGGCAGATTCTCAGGCTCTTTCAACTCACATGCTCCCACTGAGGCTCTTCTGCGAGTACGTCAACGCGAGCATTAAAGCAAAGATCTCTCTTCTCCTTGTTCAGCCTGGGAACACGGATTTTGGAGAAGAGATGACCGACGACGTTGAAGCAGCGTCCCAGAGAATCGCCGTGCTTTTGTCAAGCGTTTTTTCAGAGTAAGCCTTCGTTGTACTCACTGCGATCTTAGCGCACGTTTGCCCATTCTGAGTATCTTTGCTCCAACTAACGCTGCGATCATTGCGAGTAGAGAAGTTACTATGCCAAAGGGTGTATCGGGAACGGCGAGGCTGGGCGTGAAGACAGGTTATATGGAATGGTCCTGACTCATCAGGGCACCATAAGGATTGGATGAGCCTGCGTTCAACGCGCGCGCTTACTTGTACGAATGCAAACACGCCGCAAATTGACTAAGAGAATAGATCGGAGGATCGAACTTTTGGGGCAGAATTTTACCCCAAAACCCAAAACCCAAACGGGTTCAAGTCTAACTGTAGCTCAACCGTATCGGTCGTGAGCATGACCCCAAGTTAAAGCTATTGTCAGCCTGCAAAGATGTGAACTGCTCTCGGAGGACGAACCAGTAACGATAATCTTGTATATCGTTAAGTGGCGTTCGTGTGTACAAACGATTCATATTTATATCGGATTGCCAATAAGTTACGTGTGAACCTCATAGAAGAGAGAATCCACGAGAGAATCATTGCCAAAAAATTGCGGCTAGATAGCAGTAGGCCTTTGTCAGAAGATATCGTAAGGAGGCTACATCGCAACATGGAGATTGAGTACACTTACAATTCCAACGCGATCGAAGGTAATACATTGACACTTCGAGAAACACAGCTGGTTATTCGGGAAGGAATGACGATAAGTGGAAAGAGTCTCGTTGAGCACTTGGAAGCGAAAAACCATCCTAAGGCGATCGAATATATCGAGAACTTGGCGAATTGTGACCTAGGTGAAGCAGATATCTTGAAGGCCCATGAGATGGTTTTTTCAGGTATACTTGAGAACGCGGGGAACTACAGGAACTCCCAGGTCTATGTGGAAGGTTCTGAACATGTACCACCTCCCGCCTTCGAAGTTCCAGGCTTAATGGGGGAACTGCTGACGTCGTTAGAAAGGAATCCACAAGAGTTAAGACCTATTGAAATGGCTGCCGTTTTTCATTATAAACTGGTTTTTATCCATCCTTTTGATGATGGAAATGGTCGCATAGCGAGACTGTTGACGAATTTGCTTTTGATCAGGTATGGTTATCCGCTTACTGTCATAAGAAACGTCGATCGACGCAGGTATTATGACACTTTGCGAAAGGCAGATCACGGAGATTTGAAACCTTTCGTGAATTTCATTGCTCGTTGTGTGGAGCAGTCACTTGACCTGTATCTAAATGCTGTTGAACCTAGTGATCAAAAAAGGAAGTTTCTGAGCTTGGCTGAAGCTTCGAAGTTGACTCCCTATAGCCAAGAATATCTGAGTCTACTCGCACGTCGAGGGGTCATTGCAGCTACAAAGATTGGCAAGAATTGGTATTTAACCCAAAGGGATCTAGACGACTACTTGAGAAGACTGGGTTCAAAGACCGACGAGCTGAAGCCACGCACAGAGAAAAAGGGGGGGTGATTAGAGTGGACTTAGAAGAATGGAAATCCACTGTAGGCTCAAAAAGCCTGAAGCTTGTATGGAGTGTGGGGCATGTCAGCTGAACTGCCCGACTGAGGCGATAAATGTTGACAGCGGCGTGGGCTGTGCATCGGCGATGATAACGGCGGCGTTAAGAGGCCAGGAACTCGAGGAAGCCACGTGCGACTGCACTGGCTGACAGTTGTTGTAGTAATTTGGGTTTTGGGGTAAAATTCTGCCTCAAACCAGAAACAAGAAAGCGCGGAAAAATCGCGGCTGAACCAGTTTTGTCAACTTGAGCCGTTGCTTTCGTGAAGATCCATGTTCTAGAGGAGAAGCATAGAACGGCGTTTCATAGTGTCTTTTATGGTTCTTCCGCTCAGGTTTTCCATGAGATGCCATGTTGAAGAAGGATTCGGAAACGCAGGCGTGGGATGAGCTCTTCAGGGAGTTGAAGAGTGAGTGGAAGGCTATGTGGCGTGAGCGGTTTGATGATAAGGTAGTTGCTGAGGGTGTTGCTGTCCAGGATTATTCTTTGCTTTCTCTGGGTCGTGGGACGGTTGTTGTTGCGACGAGGAACTACAGGGCGCCGGATTTTCGTGAGATCGTGGAGGAGCAGCGTAAGGCTCTGGGCATCGAGAGAACCTCAGGGTATGAGAATCCTTCTGTGGGCGGATGGGGCAAGTACGTCAGAGCTCATTTCATCAGTCGGTCTCGGCCTAGGAGAGGAAGGTCCTTCGAGCCTGTGAGCGCAGGCTCTGTGGAGAGTCTGCAGAAGAAGAAGGGCGGGCGTGGCTGGGTCCACAAATTCTAGGTGTGACTCGGTCTTGCGTTTTTTGTCATATCATTCATGGTTGTGCGGGCTTCTTGGAAGAGCATGAAGTTGCGAGTTCTTGACTAGATGCATTTTTGGAATTGGTGAATTGTTTGATACATTCTTGTGCGCGGTGTGACGCGTTCGAAAGGTTGATATAGGCGTTTTGAGTTTCGTTATTCTTACCTTCTAGTTAGTGGGATGGAGAAAGGGATGGGGATATCCGGAGATCTGGTGCAGCTTCGCAGTGTTCCTGCACGGAGTCGCGTTGATATCATGGCGAGCATTCTGGATGAGGTTCGGTTTTCTGCAGACGGCTTGAGGAAGACTAGACTCATGTACAGGTGCAATCTCAGTTTTAAGCAGTTGAAGGTTTACTTGAAGCTTCTGTGCGATAAGAGGTTTCTTAGGGTTGTTAACGTACATGTGGAGAGCCAGGAAGTTGAAGTTTACAAGATTACGGACGACGGTAGGTCTTTTCTTAGGTCTTACGGTGATTTGAGGAAGAGTCTTAACGAGGAACGTTTAACTCGTTGATTTCTTGGCCTTCCTCGCTCTTGATTTCTGTGAGGAACCTGTTCGTTCTTTCGTCTATCTTTGCCTTCTTGCGGTCCTTGTCGAGCTGTATGAACGTGAGTGAGGCTAGGAAATTCGTGACCTCTTTGGCCTCAGCCTTTGAAACGTGCGTTTTCTGCGCAATGTCTTCTACTGTGTGCCATGCTTTGTCTTGAGCCAGTAGCTCCAGAACCTGGTCGATTACCTGCAAGTTTTTTCCTCTGCCTGCGCACTCGTTTCGGTTGTAGTGTGAGGTTGACGGATAAAGCCTTTGTGAACGCCCGTTCCGTAAGACGTGTCTTGATATTCCAGAAATCGCTGGGTTCAAGCACTGTTTTTGAGCTTTTTAGTTATAGAAAATGTGGGCTGAAAGCATAGAACCTCGGCATGGAATGCCCTTTCTTAAGCCTTTAAACGTCTGCAGTTGACTAGATCATCGTTGGTTTGAAGCTGGATTCCGTTGCTGTGGCTTGCTTGTCTGCTCCCACTCAGGGAGGGACTTGAGAGCCATCTGGCTTTTAGCGGTTTATGAGGGTTGCTTTTTGGGTTCGCATAGGACTTCGTTGCAGATTCTGGCCGATATTCTGGCGGCTGTCAAGGGCGGCGCCAGGAAGACCAGGATCATGTATCAGGCAAATCTGAGTTTTAGGCTTCTGACGAGGTACTTGCGTTACGCGCTGGAGACTGAGCTGGTTTCTGCTCCATGTTCAGGCGACGACTGCTACAAGATCACTCCCAGAGGCAACGAGTTTCTCGAGAAGTACACCAAGTATGCAATGCGAAGCGTGCAGCTGGAAGAGCAGAGGCAAGTCATTGCAAAAGAGAAGGCCATGCTTGAAGAGAATTACGTGGCAAAGATGAACAACGCAGGTCAAAAGACTCCTTATCCGAAACAGTACGAGATGGCGTAGATTTGTTGATGGTGAACTGGCTGGTCGGTGTTTGGTTAGGCAGATGTACGTCTTGAGGAGATTGATGCTTTCAACTGCTGTAGTTGTAGTTTGCGCATTGTTTTTCTTTTTTTTTTTATGACTTCTATTAGACGAACGGCTGTTCTTGTTCGTGTTTGATCCTGGACGTTTGTGTTGTTAGCTGTGTGGTTTGTCTAGAGCTGGGATTTCATGGCGAGGTATCGGGGCAAAGCGGAGATCATAGCGGATGTTCTGAGCGCAACGGGCAGCGGAGCGAAAAAGACGAAGATTATGTATGGGGCGAATTTGAGTTATAGGCTTCTGCAGAAGTATTTGGCCGAGGTTGTTGGCCTTGGCTTCATCTTCTTTAACGATAAGGGCTATGAGGTTACTGAGAAGGGTCGTGTTTTTCTGGGGAGGCACAAGGCTTTCTCCGATAAGTATTCGAAAATTGAGGTTGAGCTGAGCAGACTGCTGAGTGAGAAGCAGGATTTGGAAAGGCTCTGCCGGCGCGAGGAGAACTGTGATCAGAAACCGTTGGAGAGGAGGCAGCCAGCATGAGTTACGCGTTTGAGAGGTTTTTCCGCTGTTGCTTCTTTGCGGTCTTGGTTTTTGGGCTGGTTTTGGGGCGCTTAGGTTTTGCCTCTGGGGTCAGCGACGGGGACGTGTCAGATGCCGGCGCAAGAGTTGGACGGGCGTTTGAGGCTGTCATGGAAGCTGAGAAGGCAGGTGCGAATGTTTCGGTTCTGAATGCTGAGTTGAATGGGGCAGGTGGCTTGTTGGCTGAGGCTGAGATGGCTTATAGGAATGGCAACTTGAGCGGATATGAAGACAAGATGAGCCAGTGCAATGCTGTTGCTGAGAGGGTTTTGGACGCTGCTTCCAGCTTGAAGAGCTCTGCTTCAGCTGACGGTGAAAGAAGCCTTCAGCTTGCTTTTGCCTTCTCTTTGGTTGGGAGTGTGGCTCTTGTGGCTTTGCTCTTGGCGGTTTGGCGACTGTTCAGGAGCTCGTATTTGGATAGGCTGATGAAGACGAAGCCGGAGGCTGCGTGAGAGTGCTGAAGCTTAGTGATTGGAAGGTTGTTTTCGCCGCTGCAGGATTGGTGGGCTTGTTGCTGCTGGCTTCGCCGACCCTTGGTCTGGCGTTGCGTTTGCCGGCGGGTAAGAGCTTCTCTGAGCTGTGGGTTCTTGGCCCCGGTCACATGGCGGAGGATTACCCATTCAACGTCAATGCTGATGAGCAATACGTGGTCTACGTGGGTGTCGGCAACCACATGGGTTCAGCTGCCTATTACATGCTGATCGTGAAGTTTAGAAGCCAAAATGAGTCTTTGCCCAACTCTACGGATGGGACACCTAGTTCGCTCGAACCTTTGTATCAGCAGCAATTCGTTATCAGAGAAGGAGAAGCGTGGGAAACACCCTTGAACTTCTCGGTTTCTCAGATCCAGTTTTCAGGGAACACTTCCACCGTAGGGCGACTCACGATCAACGATTTTGTGTTCAACGTTGATAAACGGGCAACATATGACGGTGAGAATTTCGGCTACTACTTCCAGATATTCATCGAGCTGTGGATCTACAACCATGAGGCTCAAGCATTCCAATATCATAATAGGTTCGTAGGCTTGTGGCTGAATGTGACGCGAACCTGAACGCAATCGTCGTGTTGTGTTGAGAGTTGTCTCTGCATCAGCCTGCGAGGCGTCATTCAAGAATACAATACAATAGTGCTCACTTGCTTCTAACATGCGAACAAATGTGTAACATTACGTGAATTTTCTATGTCTTTGTTCTCTATATTGTTATATTTGAGATGTCCCTAGGTGAATTTACCTGAAAGGAGAAAGGAAGGGCAAATGTCAGCGCGCGTGCGCTCTTTTTCTAGCGTATGCTTTCTTGTCTGCTACTGTCAAGGAGGGATATTCCATTGACGACTAAGGCAAAGCCAAAGTATTCCTTTGCCCAAAAGACGGAATATGGAGCGCGGGGACGTTGGGCGAGGCGCGTATTCAGATACAACTACATTGGAGATCTTGTAGCTCGCTTAGTGAGAAGTAACGACTTTCCTCTACAAGTGGAGCTGCATCCTGGTTCCCAATGCGGGTTCCTGCGGTGTTCTTACTGTTATTCTCGCAAGCAGGTACTTTGCGAAGGATTGATGTCTATCGATCATTATTCACAGCTGTTCGATGACCTAGTAGATAATCCACCTTTCATCGAAATTTCGGGAATAGGAAGTGATCCGCTAAGTTACCCATACTTCTGTGCGCTCCTGAAACTCATTCAGAGGAGAGGATTTAACTTTGGAATTCACACGAAAGGAGTCCTTCTTAACAGAGAACTGATCGAACTGTTAAATTCTGAACACAGCGAAGAATCCTACATAACAATAGGCGTCGATTCCGCAAATGCCGATACTTACAATCGACTACATGGATTGGCCCCGAATAGTAACATCTATCATAAAGTCAGGGAAAACATAGTAAGCCTTTACACCGAAAAAGCAAGGCGTAAGTCAGGTCTGAGAATCAATCTTGCCTACTTACTGTTTGCTAACAATTCCTCAAAGAGAGATATTGACGAATTCATTCAAACCTTCGCAGACTATGCCGACGTAATAAGATTTTCTATCCCACAAGTGCCTAACGTGGCAAGGCCCATTAATTACCTTGATCGTAGGGAAACCGTTAGGGCTCTTAGGCGGCTTGAGAAGTATGCGAATGAGAACATAACGGTGTTAGATTTTAAGGAATCAACTCATGATGATTCGTTCGAATTCTGCTGGGCACAGAGATTCAACGCGACTATTGATAAGGCAGGCAATGTGTTCCCTTGTCCACAGGTTGCTTTGAAAGACTACCTGAGCTTAAGCTGGGGCAACATAACTGAGCATCGATTCTGGGGCATTTGGAATTCTGAGAAAAGGAAAAGAATGCAGGAGATGCGTGTCAGCGAAATGAAATGCAGAGTCTGTGACCGAAAAGATGAGTGCATAAACAAAGAACTGGAGAAGCTGATGGGTATTGATAGATTTGTTCTAGGCTTGAAAAGATAGTTTATTGTTCAGTAGCAACGTCGTTAGATTGTGGTGGACATATGAAAAGGCTGCGAATACCCGTCTGTGAACCAACATTGGCCGGGTGTGAGCTTCAATATGTTACAAATTGCATAAAGACAAACTGGATATCCTCAAAAGGTAATTATCTCGTCAAATTCGAAGAGAAATTCAGCAGATTCTGCAATGCAAAACATGGAATAGCCACATCAAGTGGCACCACAGCGCTACACTTGGCCTTGGTAGCGCTGGGCATAGGAAGGAATGACGAGGTTATCATGCCGACTCTTACGATGATTGCAAGTGCTAATCCAGTGATTTTCGCGGGTGCCACTCCTGTATTTGTCGACTCAGAACCGTACACTTGGAATATTGATGTAAACGCTATAGAAGAAAAGATTACGGACAGGACGAAAGCAATAATGCCGGTCCATATATACGGGCATCCGGTAGACATGGATCCGCTCTTGAAGCTGGCCAAAAAGTCCAACTTGTCTGTGGTAGAAGACGCCGCAGAGGCACATGGAGCCGAGTACAAAGGCAATGTTGTAGGATGTTTGGGCGATGTTGGATGTTTCAGTTTCTACACAAACAAAATAGTGACCACCGGCGAGGGAGGCATGGCTATTACCAACAATGATGAAACCGCAGAGAAGCTTGAACTGTTCAGAGACTTGGCTCATAGCAAGGAGAAGCGTTACCTGCATTATGAGATAGGATTTAACTACAGAATGACGAATCTCCAGGCTGCAATCGGATTGGCGCAAATGGAAAAAATCGAGGATTATATTAACGCGCGGCGAAGGAACGCAAAATTGTACAACTCACTTCTAAAGGACGTGAAAGGCATAACGCCACCTCCAGAAGCCGCCTGGGCGAAAAGCATTTACTGGCTGTATTCTATCTTGATACAAGAAGACTTTGGAACCAGCAGAGACGAACTAGTGAATGAGCTAGCGAAAAGAGGAATCGAGACTAGACCATTTTTCATTCCAATGCACAGACAACCTATATTCAAGAAAATGGGGATAGTTGGCGGAGACTTTCCGATTGCTGATGAACTTCATACAAAGGGAATATGTCTACCATCCAGTTCTTCGCTTGAAGAAAAGCAGATAAGATATGTCTGCGATTCAATCAGAGAAATCCAAAAGGCTGCCAAATAGAATCTGTTCAAATCGCGCCTCTTTTTTCATTGTTCTTGCATCCAATTAGTCAGTGATGTAGTCATGGCAAAAGGCCTATCTCTGGTAATGGCAACTCGAAACGAATCTGAGTGTATAGTGGAAATCGTGAGAAAGCTAGCTTCGGTTCTTTCAAGATTGCCATTGGATACTGAACTCGTAATTGTCGACTACAGCGAGGATGACACCTTAGAATTGGCTGTAGAAACAGGCGAAAGTTGTTCGTTAAGAATAGTTCCGCTGGAAATCGGCCGTCCAGGAAGAGGTTATGCTTTGCGAATGGGCATTGAAGCAGCAAGTTTTGATTTGATCTGCCTAATCGATGGTGACGGAAATCACGACCCAAAATATATCCCAAGACTACTAGAAGCCTACAAACCTGGATGCATCGTGGCCCCAACACGTTTTCCTCCGCTTGGATGGAGTGAAGAGCACACTCTTTCCCATTACTTCGGAAACAGACTTGCCGTGATCTCTGTCAATTTGCTTTTCAGATCCAAGGTATCCGATATCGCAAATGGCTTCTACCTCATGAGCAGACAAGTGTGGGATTGCCTTCGTCCAGAGTCAAACCATTGGTCGTTCGATGCTCAAATAATATGTCGAGCCCTAAAGAGAGGCGTTGACATCATTGAGATCCCCTATTATGAACCCAAACGTCAAGGGGGGCGAGCTGGTCTGAAACTCTCTACTGCTTTTTGGAGAATAGGCGGGCGAGTATTTCTGGAGAGACTAACGCCGTAAAAGCTCCCGAATCGATATTCTTGCAGTCCAAAGCATGATCGCAATATAGTTGGTTTGCAAGTCCAGGCTGTATTAATGGCATGCTAGAATGCACAGGGCTTGACTCGTCGGGCGCACTAAAGAGAGGAACATAAATATGAGAATATTGGTTTTGCCTCCAAACGACTACCTCGGCAATCCCAATCCCTGCAGATTGCATCACATTTTTGAGCAATTTCCAGCCTTTGGCGACGAGATTTTTGTTATGCGTTTTTCACTGCGTGACAAGATAATTAGAAAGAGCAATTTGAACGTTTTTTCCATAGGGGATGTTAAGTTTAAATCACTTCCTGCCTACTATCTTGTCAATAGTGGAGTCTTCGCAAAATCATCAATGGAAATTATTAACAGATATGATGTAGACATTGTTCTTTTCGCAAATTTGTACCCGCCATATATAGTTTCAAAGGTAATCCCCGAAGGCCTTCTCTCCGTTGTGGACCTTGTCGATCACTATCCGGCCATAGCTGCGGAAAATGCTCCAAAAATCATCCCGAAGCGATTTGTTGACTTTGTGTTCTCCAGCATGATGAAATCTGTATTCAGTAACTCCGACTCGACGATAGCCTGTTCTTTTGCTCTTGCTGAATACGCAAAAGAAAGCGGGGCAAAAGATGTTCACAGGATTCCCAACGGCGTTGAAGAGTATTTTTTCTGGGACTACGAAAAAGAGGGCATTCAACTTCGCCATAAATTCGGTGTTCAAGACTCCGACCTTTTAATGTGCTTCGTCGGAAACGTAGAATATTGGTTGGACATGGAAAATTTGCTCAAAGCCATTTACATGGTCAAGAAAAATGCTAAGAAGAGAACAAAGTTCATGATTGTTGGAGGAAAACTCACAACAAACTACGTAAGTGTTATCGAGAATCAGGTGAGAGCACTAAACCTGGAAGAAAATGTCATTCGCGTTGGTTTCATTTCTCACAGTGAGGTCCCGAAGTATATCGCCGCGTCTGACATCTGTGTTAGTCCAAAGAATATTCGAGATCCAGTTTCTTACTACTCTTCACCAGTCAAAGTCTGGGAATATTTAGCCCAGGGAAAACCAGTCATATCCACTCCTATACCTGAAGTAGTAGTTACTGCGAGTGAATACGTGTCAATAGCGAACACGAGTGAGGAATACTTCTCTTGTATCACGTCTTTCTTAGAGAATCCAAGCTGCTTTATAGAAAAAGCAAAAAAAGGAAAAGAGTTGGTTAAGGAATACACTTGGAAAAAGATCGCAGTTACTTATAGAGAGTCGCTTTCGAATCTCTCTAGCCGAAGATGAGCATTGTTCATCTTTTTTTGGAGACTGTTGGAATCCATCACCAATTAGTGAATGTTTTTTCAAATAACAAAGATCTTGGGATCTTTTTGTTTGGACGCGTGCGCTGAGAAACTGGAAATACCTAGTCTAAATCAAACCATTAATGCTCTCATTGAAGTTTAGCCACAGTAGCAAGTTAGAAAGTAACAAAGGTGTAAGAAAATGAGAGTCTCTATTATTGGTAGCGGAATAGTGGGAACAGCCACAGGCATCGGATTGTCAAAACTGGGCAATCCAGTCATTTTCTACGACGTTGACAAGGACCGTGTTCAAAGTATATGTAATTCAAATAGGCGTGCAACCTTTCAGATAGACGAAGCTATCGGCCAATCTGACATATCTTTCGTTTCAGTCCCGACACCGTTTGATGGAAAGCAAATGGATTTGAGCTACATCAAGTCAGCGGTGGCTGCACTCGGAGAGTCTTTAGCTAAGAAAGATCAATATCATTTGGTTGTCGTAAAGAGTACAGTGCTTCCCAACACAACACAAAACGTCATTATTCCCTTGCTTGAAGAAGCATCTGGGAAAAAAGTTGGCTCGCAAGTCGGCGTCTGTGTAAACCCAGAATTTCTGACAGAGATTAACCAAACTTGGACCGATAGTACGGAATTTTCGAGAGATTTCTTCGCTGAAGATAGAATCGTCATTGGGGAATTTGACAGGAAGTCTGGTGATCTTTTAGAAGAACTCTACGAAAACTCGAGGATTCCAATTATCCGCACCAACATGAGGACAGCTGAAACCATAAAGCTTGCCTGCAATTGTGCTTTAGCGAGCAGAATTTCGTATTGGAACGAAATTTTCTACATATGTCAATTCTTGATGGTGGATTCCAATTTGGTAGCTAGTGTTGCTGCAATGGATAAAAGAATCGGGGAGTATGGAACTGTACATGGCAAAGCTTTTGGGGGAAAATGCCTCCCTAAGGATCTTCAGGCATTTGTAGAATTCTCCAAAGCCATTGGTCATGAACCGCTGCTCCTGAAGGCGGTGCTTGAAGTAAACAATAGAATCAAAACAGAACGGGGCGTTCGTGAGTAGAACGCGTAAATCAAAATGAAATTCTTGCATTAGGTTGAGTCTAGTTTGATAACGAAAGTTGTTATTCCTTCAGCGGGTTTAGGTACGCGGTTGTTGCCTGCAACAAAACAACAGCCTAAGGAGATGCTACCCTTGCTCCTGAAAGGAATCGATGGGAAATTGTGTCTTAAACCTTTGTTGCAGGTAGTTTTTGAGAATTTGTTTGATGCGAATTTTCGGGAATTCCACTTTATTACTGGACGAGGAAAACGAAGTATAGAGGATCATTTTACTGTGGATAATGGGCTTTTAAGATATCTTGAGGCACGCGACAATAATGGCTCCATACAGGAATTAGTTGCTTTCTACGAAAAGATACGCAAATCGAGTATTGTCTTCATAAATCAAGCCGAACCGAGGGGATTTGGTGACGCGCTTCATTGCGCCAAATCACCCATTGGGAAAAATAACTTCTTGGTTCACGCAGGGGACGATTTAGTGATTTCAAAAGACAATCAATACTTGCTAAGAATGATGCAGATCTTTGAAGACAAAAAGGCTGCAGCCGTTTTTTGCGCCGAAGAGGTGGACGACCCAACCAAATACGGTGTCGTTATCGGCGAGGAACTCACAAATGACACCCTCTTGGTTAAGAAGGTTATTGAAAAACCACAGGTTTCTCCCTCGAAGCTTGCAATTGTTGCGATATATTTGTTCACCCCAGAAATCTTCGATGCAATAGAACAAACTCCAATTGACTCCCGCAATGAAGTTCAACTGACAAATGCAATACAACGACTTATCGAAAGTGGTCGCTCTGTCTATGCAGTGAAGCTAAGTCCTGGGGAAGAACGTATTGATATAGGAGATCCGTTTTCCTATCTTAGCGCATTAAATACTCTAGTCAAATTGATCAGCAAATGATTTATCATTTGTTTAGCGACTTTGGGAAGCTTGATGAGTTGAAATGAAAGCATGAGAATCTTGATTCTGCCTCCAAGTGATTATTTGGGTCATCCAAACCCATGTAGAATCCACCACATTTTCGAAAGATTTCCTCGATTTGGCGAAGACATG
>CAZCRE010000014.1:0-20880 GCA_964501075.1 uncultured Candidatus Bathyarchaeia archaeon | reverse complement strand
TACATGTTCTGTCCATACTTCAGGTAAGCATAGGGTGAAGTTCCAATCCCAACATTCGTCCCAGCAACTATCCTCGCAGAGATCTCAAAAGTGTATATCTCCAAATTGTCCGTTATCACAGTCTCAAGGCAAAATGGTCCGATAATGCCCGGTGGGGCCAAGGCTTTTGCGGTTTTCATCACGTTGTCGCCCATTCTGATGAGTTCTGGCAGAAGCGACTCGCGAAGAGTGATGGGCATGTTGCCAACGATCGTGTAGGTGGGACTAATGTCCACTTCGAGTTGCTCATGCGCCGGTATTCTACCTATCGCATCCACTGCGGATTCGTATCTTCTATCAACCCCCGTGAACTCCACTTCATCATTTACTATTGAAGAGAAGTAATGTGGATACACGTTGACGCCTAAAGCATATTCCTGCAAATGTATTCTCTTGACGTCCTCTTTGCTGAGAAGACCGCGGCTGACCATTTCGTTGACTTTTTTGTGAAAAGATTCCGGCGAATTTGTGAGGAAATAGCCTTTTCCTCCCTTTGCACCTGGAAGCTTGGCTATGACAAGCCTGTTAATATCTTCTGGTTTCTTGAAGGTTTTTGGTAGTCTAAGCCCTGCTTTTCGCAGCCATTCTTCTTGCTTTTCGCGGCTGGCCTCCCAATGAAGCAATTGCCTGTTCCCGAACATCGGCACAAAGAGGTCATCTGTTATCTGTTCAGTACTCAGGTAAGCGGTAAAAGAGCCGTGTGGAATTAGAACAGTGTTGAGTTTTCTCAGTTTTTCTTGAAGATTCCCACTCAACAACTCTGTGAAATCCTTAACAATTATTGTCTTATCTACCAGCGGAAATTTCTTGTACACTATCGTGTCGCTTTCTTTGCATATGCATACGGTTTTGAATCCTTCTTCTTTGGCGCCTTTGAAGATGTTCAAGGCAGAGTGGGAGCCTAATGTTCCAATCGCTAGATTATCCAGGTCGTAGCTATCCAGTATCCCACTGATCTCTTTTCGAGTTATCATGTCATGATTTCCCCAAGCCTGTCTTCCTTAACAGCTCGTTTTATCTCCATGGCCACTCTTCTTCCAGGACCAACTTCCATTCCATACTTGTATTTCATGTAAGGCGAAGTCGGTTCAACACATGGGCAACCAGGTGATCGTGGGCTAACGTCAAAAACGTAGAACTCAAGCTCCTTCGTCACAGCTCCCTGCAGGCCAAATAGTCCTATGATTCCTGGCGGATACTCTTTCTTGCAGGTTTCTATGAAGCGTTCTCCTGCCTCGAATATCTTTTCTATTTGGCTTTCGCGCATGGTCACACCCATGTGGCCGATCTCAACATTTTGAGTTGCTATGTTCAGTTCCAGCTGCTCGTTTGCTGGCAGGTCCAGTACTCCATCCAGGTTTGTTTGTATTCTTCTGTCAAAACCCAGCAGGTCGACTTCGTCTGTCAGAGGCGACCAGAAGAGGTTTGCGTTGAACTTTGCGCCCAGAACATATTCCTCTATCACAGCTTTTTCTAGGCTCTCTCGGGTAATCATTCCTTTTTTGATACGTTCTTCAGCTTCTTTGTTGAACTCCTCAGTGGACGAAGCGTAGAAGAACGCTCTTTCTATTTTTCTTTCCTTCTCCGGAACCTTTACAATTACAAGTCGATCGATTTCTTCAGGCGACTTGAACGTTTTAGGTGTCGGTATTCCTGCCTTGCGCAGAAGATAGTACTGATTTCTAGGAGCGTTGCGTTCTTCTGTTTTGAGCATGTACCTGTTTCCCATTATGGGCACGGCGAACTTCTCTTCAATTTCGTGATAGCCAACATACACGGAGAAAGAACGATTTGGAACAAAAACCGTGGACAAGTCCCTGAGTTCTCCCACGTTTTCCTTCCTTATTATGTCCGCAAACTTTTCAAGGATTATCGTGTGATCGAAAAGATTCCTGTAGTGTTTCGTGTAGGTTTTGTCTCGGCCCTTCTGGCAGACTGCGACCGTTTCAAAGCCTTCTTGCTTGGCTCCGTGCGCGATTTCGAGAGCCGAGTGCGACGCCAATACACCTATTCTGAGATTGCCAGTGTCGTATTCTGAGATTAGTTTCTTGGCGTTCATCATATGCTACATCTCCTCTTCAGAAAAATCCCGGTATTCCTTCATGATCTCTGTAAGCTTAGGCACTTTAAACATCCTTGTGCCAGTCAGCTCGTTAGCAGTTGCCATGTACATATCCCCGATGATTGTTCTGAGTTGCGGGTTTAGTTTTGGAGGTTGCGACTTGCATAGGCTTTTCCAATCTTTGATTCCCTTAGCCTCAGCGATTTGCTTTGCTTCTTCTACATCACTATACCATCTGGTTCTTCTGTAAAACTGCCTAGCGATCTCTTTGCTCACATGCAAGCCGTTGTAGGTGAAGCGGCACTCATCAAGCGTGCCAACCACGTCAACTACCATGAGTCTCCTGTGATCATCAAAAGCAAGCTCTATCTTCCCATCTTCATTCATCAGGCCAGCTTCTGACGCAATCTTGGTTATCATATCATCGACCTTCAACAGCAACGCCTTGATCTTATTTAATTCCTCGCTCGTTAAACCGCTAATACTCTGCGCTTGCTCCCATGTAATGTACTTGTCTTTTTCCTCCAGCTTCGTGCTCACGTCAAAAATCGGTTTCGAAAGCGTCTCTCCAGCCTCGGGATAATGATCAAGCCCTAATTCCTTGAACGTGATCTGATGCTGTTCAAGTCTTTTGAACACTGAAGAGCCTTCAGGCAAACCGTTCCTGTAGATTATTTCGAGCGGAATCAAGCAGTTCTTCAGTTTCGGCGTAAACATGCCATAATCGTATTCTAATCTCCCATCTTGAACATGTGCATCTGGTCGGAAAACATTCACGAAATTGATTTCCATAACACTTGAAGGCTGTTCTAAGTCCTCAAAAAACACTGGTTTTCCGTTTTTGTCGATCAGCCCCCGATAATGGGTCCTAATGCTTTTTTTTCCAAGTTCTTCGAAGCAATAAGCACCCATCATGCAGAGGGCTTGACCTTTTCGTTCGATAAGATCCGGCATTTCACCCCAGTCAAAAACCGAGTAACGGTCTGAAAAATGGAATCGCCCAATCCCCAAACAATCTTTCGTTGGAGCTTTGACGACTTCTAGGTCTTTCACGCTGCCCATAATCAACGCACTACTTCAACCTCTTAATGGACGCGTCAGCTTTTTCAACTTCCCCTTTTTTCATCTGCTGATACTCTCTGATCCTCTTCTCCAAAGCCTTATCATCAACGGCGAAGATCTTTGCGGCGGCAATCGCCGCGCCCTCTGGCTCGATAGTGATAACCGTGCCGATGCCGCTGGGCACTCTCAACGTGGAATAGATGTCCGCTCCACTGAACTTCTCTGAGTATGGTGGGCAAGCAATAACTGGATGGGCTGTATTCGCGTCTACAAAGGCGCTTAACGCATTGGATCTCCCAGCAACTGTGACATAAACAACTCTTTCTTTCTCGTACTCCCCAAGAATCCCCAGAACTTTCTCAGGGCTTTTGTGAGCAGAAGCTACACGAAATTCATAATCCAAGCCCAGAGCCTTCAAATGCTTAGCGATCTCACGGCAAAAATCAAGATCATGCTCCGAACCCATCAACAATACAGTCTTACTTTTCATCGTCCCACGCAATCGTCACAGTGCTAGAAGGTCCAAACCACTAATTAAATTTTGACACTTGCAAACACGGTGGAAGAGAAAAATAAATACTTGATTGAACAATGCTGCGGAAGGAGGATGGCGATGCCACACTGCAAGAATTGTGGAAATGAAGTGCCTGCAGAATCGCTTTACTGTCCAAAATGCGGAAGACCTGTAGAAGCAGTTGCTGGCCTCAAGCTCGCATACTGGGGTGAAAGATTTGGTGCATGGTTGATAGACATCGTAATTCTTGGCGCTATGATGGTGCCATTAAGATTTTTCGCATCGGTCGCTTGGCCATGCTACACTTTTGCGCCAGTTCTTCCTGTTTGGATTCCCTTTGTTGACTTTGGACTCAGCAACATTGTTTACTTTCTGTATTGGACGCTCATGGAAGGATCGTATGGTAGATCAATCGGAAAGATGGTTATGAGAATAAAAGTGGTCCGGGTGAGAGGTGAGCCTATGGACCTTGCCCATGCGGCTTTGGAAAGCTTGGGAAAAGCATTCGTGCTTCCTCTTGATTGCATCTTGGGATGGATACTTCACGCTCCCAGACGGCAAAGAATATTCAACTACGTATCGGAGACCGTGGTCGCGAAGGCATAGTGCAAGATCGCGAAAAATATCCAATTGATGGAGGGCAGGGAAATCCGTTTCATGTTGCAGGAGAAGAATGGGTAACGTTTAAATCACTATTGATGTCAGTTTGATGGAAGGTGATGGTTGTGGTCTTCTGCTCTAAATGCGGCGAGAAGCTTTCTGAAGACACGTACTTCTGTTCACGATGTGGTGCTCGAACTAGAAAAGGTCTGGAAGCAGGTGTACACGTTCCAGTTGATGATTTGAGAGACGCATTTTCGAAGATGGGTCAAGAAATGGAAAAGGCGTTCGCCACTGCTGCTAAAGAGATCCAGCAAGCTTTCAAGAATGCGAGAGAGAACGTCCGACAATCAACAACCAATGAATCAATTGTTTGCTCATACTGCAAACAGACAAACGTTGGAGAAGCCAGCTTCTGCAGCAACTGTGGTAGAAAACTCAAACATTAAACACAGAAACGGACCCATCTTACGTCTTGACAGACGAATTTCTCTTATATAGCAAACACTTAAAAGTCATCGTGAAAGGGATAATTGCAAATCATTGTCTAATCGTGGAAGGTGAATAGGAATTGCAGATCTGTCCAGCCATAGTTGCTGCTGGAAGAACTAAATTCGGAGAGCATTACGAAAAAGAGCCGGAGAAGCTTATAGAAGAAGCTTGGCTTAAAGCCACGATCGAAGCAGGCATGGAACGAAAAGACGTAGAAGCCTGCTACCTTTCAGACTATTTTCTCCCAATCACGAACAAACTCGGGCTTGAAGAAGGCTTTCTATCAGAACTTACGCAGCTCCACGTTCCAATGGAAGTAACGAGATCATTCAGCTCAGCACTGTCGAACGCATGCAACGCCATCAAGGCTGGAAAACACAAGTCAGTATTAGTCGGTGGCATCGAGAAAATGACTGATCGATGGGACAAGATCCGTGACGACTTGATGCTATTAGAAGATCCATGGAGCTACTATGCAGGATGCACGCCTGAAGCGAATCATGAACTGATGCTTCGAGCATACATCAAAAAATATGGGATAACGGGCAGGAACTTGGAAAAACTGGGCGTTGCTTTAGCGCAAGTCTCAGTCAAAAATCACTTACACGCGACAAAGAATGAGTGCGCTCAATATCAGAGAAAAATAACTGTTGAGAACGTGCTTAGCGCAAGAAAAGAAGCCCACAAACCCTTGGGCCTGTATGATTACGCACCGATTTCGGATGGAGCTACAATAGTCATTTTGACCAGTGACGATGTTGCCAAGAAAATAACTGATAAACCGGTCTATGTTTTAGGGTCTTATTCAGCGACGGATTACTTGACATATTCCGCAAGGGAAGACATGACTCATTTTATAGTCACCAAAATAGCGGTGGCAAACGCTTTGAAAATGGCTGGAGTAGATTTATGGGATATGCAGGTTGTCGAGCTTTATGACCAATCCACCGTAATGGAGATGGTTTCACTTGAAGACTTGGGTTTCTGTGCTTCTGGAAAGGCTTGGGAAGACATTTATGAAAGCTGTCAAGATTACAAGGGGTACTACAAGATAGATGGCAAACAGCTTTTCGTGAATCTGAACGGTGGATTGAAGGCCGATGGAAACCCATTAGGTGCCACTGGTGGAGCGCAGGTCTTTGAGGTTTTCAGGCAACTGCGAGGAGAAGCCGGTGAAAGACAAGCCAAATGCGACAAGGAATTGAAGCATGGTTGCGTGCTTGAGCTTGAAGGATTCGGAACTAAAGGCTATGTTCACGTTCTGGGGAGGAAGTAGAGCATGAGCAGTGAACCAATAGAGAGAAGAGTTTCCTACTTAGGGGATAGATTAAGAGGAACACGGTGCCAAATCTGCGGAAGAGAATATTTTGAGATAAGGGATTACTGCGGAAACTGTGGTCGCAAGAGTTACGGAAAAATGGTTGACACTGATCTCTTCTATGAGAAAGGCGACTTAGAAGTATGCACATTGGTTAATGAGCCGACAAACAAGTTCACAAAACTTGGTAGCTACATTTTTGGTATAGTGTCATTTCATAATGGCAAAATACGTGTTCCTGGAAGACTGACGGATCGGATGATTAAGAACGATGAAGAAATCGATTTTTCGAATCTGGAAGGAAGACCTGTTGTTCCAAGGTTTAGGAGACGGTACTCAGTTGACAGGAGCGACATCATACCCACGATTTCCTTGACGTTTACTTTTGCAGATGAGTTCTACCCACATCAAGAATATAGCATAGTCAAGCCAGAGAAGGAATATGATGCTCCAGGAATAGTGGGTTATGGCTTCTATTCTTCAAGATTCAGGATAAAAGAGAAGGACATTGTGCGAGCCGTTCCTTTCATTGATGAGGACTCTGTGACGGCCGCGGTTGAGGCTGGAAAACTTGCTTTAATACACTCAGGAGTTGACAGTTCACTAATTGGCAAAATCTATGTGGGTTCAGAGTCCAATCCATACGCGGTTAAACCTATAGCGTCAAAAGTTGCGCAAGTCTTGAAACTTGGCGAAGAGGACGAGGATGACGTGCAAGGAGTCGATGCCGTGGACACAGAATTCGCATGTAAGGCAGCCACAAGCGTATTCAAAGATGCAGCCTCCTTGGTCAGTTATTCAAAGTCGAATATTCGAAATGCTATGGTCATCGGAACAGACAATTCTCAAGCGGCTCCGAGAGACAGCCCGGGTGGAGAGCTAGATCTTTTCGTGGGATACGGTGCAGCTGCTTACATCTTCGGAAGACACGATCTAATAGCGGAGATTGAAGGTTGGTATTCTTGCACTTCGGACACGCCTGATTTTTGGCGTAGAGATGGCGAGCCTTATCCCATGCATGGGGGGAGGTTCACTGGCGACCCAGCGTACTTCAAACACGTTAGAAAAGCCGCGAAGAAACTTATGGAGCGACTTCGACTACAGCCTCAAGACATTGATTATTTCGTTGCTCATCAGCCTAATGCTCAATTTCCAGCGAGGATAGCAAAGGAGCTAGGTTTCAAAGAGGAACAATATCTCCCCTCGCTTCAGATCGTCAAGTTCGGTAACACGTATTCAGGAGCTTCACTCGTGGGTTTGGCTGCCATTTTGGATATTGCCAAGCCTGATGAACGAGTTCTAGTTGTCAGCTATGGTTCAGGGGCCGGAAGTGACGCTTATTCATTTGTAACAACCAACCAGATACTTGATAAGAGACAGCGTCAAAGACTAACAGTTAAATACCAAGCTGAAAATCGATTCTTGGAATGCGTGGATTACACTACTTACAGACGATTGAAAGCAGGAATGTAACGAATCCACGAAAACAAGGAGAAATCAAGCTGTGACGGAACAACAAAAGAAATCAGGGTTAATACGCCAAATACTGGAAGTATTCTATGCTCCTCAAAAGGCCTTCAGGGATATATCGGAGAAACAGAAATATCTAGGCCCAGTTCTCGTCATGATAATTTTCGGTGCAATGTTTTCGCTGGCGGCCTACACGTATCTGTCCAGAGCATACGTTGAGCAAACGATGCCTGTAACGGCCAATGGGGATCAATGGACTGAAAACAGCACATTATGGGTGTCCAACGCCGACGTCGTGATAACTGAAAGCGATGACCACATAAGCGGGGGTTTCTATGGAAACAAGAGCATAGACTTCTCAGCAATCAACAGCACGCGAATCTGGATGCTATTGGACAACATTGGGCCTGTTAACTGCTCAGGTTCACAGGGTTACAGGAATGTATCCATAAGAGTGAAACCAATATACCCGAGTGACAACGAGATTACCAACGCAAGTCTTTATCTTTATTCCAGTTCAACGGATTATTTCTACTTTAATCTTGCGTCTCACCTTCTTTCATCTAACGGCATATGGTTCAACTTCACGATTCCATTAGGATCTGAAAATGGATGGTCAAGTAATGGAATAAGCGCGGAATGGGACAATATCAACACCGTGAAGCTTGAGTTCGATTGGACCAAAAATGCGAATTTGACTGTTCGTGTAGATGGGTTGCTCTTTAGAGGTCTTTTCGAATCACCCTTGGGAAATGGTTTCAACACCATATCCAGCTATTTCATGAGAGGATTGATGCAGTTCATAATCAGATGGGTTGTCGTCGCCACTTTCATCTACCTTTTGACTAGGTGGTTCGGAAGTCATGGTATTTGGAAACTTGCTTTGATTCTGACTGGATTTGCACTGATTCCCATGGTGGTACAAGCAGCGATTAACACAGCTGCATTCTCCACGTTGCCTACGCTCAACTATCCCTTCGAGTTCTTCGCGGGTGCTCAAGGAGAAACTCAAGCTATTACCGATCAAGTGATCGCAAACGAGTGGCTTGCTTCTCAAGTACTGAGGTTTGCTGAGATAGCAGCCTATGTTTGGATCATCGCGCTGTTGTCGGTTATGGTTCATGTTTCAGCAAAGCTAGGTTGGCTCAAGAGTATCATCGTGGGTGCAGTGGCATACTTCACCAGCTTGTTGGTTGAGAGCTTCCTTGCTTTCTAATCGAGAGGGCAGCTTCGCAGGAAGCGTAGGAATGCAATACTGTTGATACTCTCCTGTGCCAGTAGGTATCCAGCAAAATTTATATGGCGGAAAGGCTGTTGTCCATGTAACTGGCCTTGACCAGCAGCTCTAGTGTCAAAGACGCGGCACGCGGGTTTCTATGGTGAGAGGCTGGTTCCGCGATAAGGACGAAACTTCAACATGCCAAGAAGGCTACCGGAAAAAACAAAGAACGCACCCAGAAAACCGAGAAGATACGGAAATAAAAGCAGATTTAGGCCGAGCAGACCTTTCGTTCAATGGTCACCTGTAAAAGAGAACCAAGAGATTGAAGTTGTAATCGACGACATCGGAAGCAGAGGCGACGGAATAGCCAAAATTCAAGGGTTCTTGATTTTTGTGCCCCGTAGCAAAATGGGAGAACGCGTGAAAGTCAAAATTCTGTCTGTGAGCGGGAAATTTGCAGTCGCGGAAAAAGCAGCACAGGTTGGAAATTGAATTGAAGATAAAAGAACTGCGAAATGGGATGAAACGCTTGGACATTGAGGGCAAGGTCACGGACAAGTCCGAGACACGTGAGGTCACGTCCAGATTCAAGAATGAAACTTACAAGGTGGCAAGCGCGGTGATTGCTGATGAAACTGGCACCGTAAAACTGACACTGTGGAATGAGCAAATCGACCAAGTCAACGTGGGTAACATAGTCAAGATTGAAAATGGCTATGTTTCAAGCTTCAGAGGAGAAATACAGTTAAACATTGGCAAGTTTGGGAAACTCACAGTCGAGTAAACCTGCAGTGTGAGATCGACCTTACTGTTCCGTCTTGAGTTGATCAGAAGGAATCTTGGGATTGCGGGCACAGCCCTTCTTAGATCAATTTGGCGAGTAAACCGTTTTTTGCTGATAACTGGAGGGTTCTTTTGTGAGCGTCAAAAGTCTTTGAAAGTCGCTACTGACATGCTTTCTTTTTTTAAATAAAAAGAGTTGGTTAAGGATGTGGTGCTTGCGATCTCAAATTGACTAGTTTGTTGTGTTGTCCGACGGTCTGTTCTAAACTTGTTCAAGTAATGTGCTGAACGTGTCATGGTGGTCTTCTTCATCTTTCAAGATTCCCATGAAAAGGAAAGCGGTCGTTTCATCATTTTCTTTTCGGGCTACACCAATGATCTCTTTGTAGAGTTTCACAGCGTTTTCTTCGTCTTTGATGTCTTGTGTTATCATTTCTTTCAGGTTCTTGCCGACGTTGATTGGGTCTGGCTTCGTCGTCGGTATACCGCCCAAATAGAATAGTCTTTCGGCAATGGCCTCGGCATGCTTCATCTCGGCTACAGCTATTTCCTGAAAAGCGTCTCTTGTCGCATAGCCCTTAACTCCGATCCATTGGACGTGTTGCCACATGTACTGAACGGCTACTTGCATTTCTCTGGCAATACCCATGTTTAGCATATCTAGCAATTTTTTCGATGTCATATCTTTCACCTTGTTTTAATTCTGTCGTGCAGTTTGTTCATCTTCTTATATTAAACTTATCATATTAGACAAGCCGTACGAAGAATCTTTGGAGGTCCCAGACGTCGAAGTGATCGGTGCGTGATCATTTGAGTTTCGAGTATCCCAAACATATTCGTTTCGTATGCGAAAGATGCGCTGTGTGTTGTGGAGATACCGGTAGCAGAAACAGAACGATTCTGCTCCTAAAATCGGAAGCTGATCGCATATCGGAGAAAGCTTCGATGAATGCTGAAGAGTTCGCCGAAGAGGTTGAAGGGCATGATCCTTATGTGTACCGTGTGAAGAAGACGCGTGAAGGAAAATGTGTCTTATTGAGTGGAGAAACATGCACTGTCTATTCAGTCAGGCCGCTTGTATGTAGGTTCTACCCATTCGAACTCAAACCTGCTGGCAATAAACGATATGTTTTCTCCTACACTGATGAATGCCCGTCGATTGGGAAAGGGCCTTGTCTTCGTAAAAGCTATTTTAGGAAGCTCTTTGATGAGTTGGAGCGCATCATGAAAGAAGCCTAGAGTGAGAAGGAGCTTGGCTTCTGAAATGGTGGTGAAGAGATGCCATTTGTGAAGGTCGCCGTCAAGAAGGACGTCGTGTCCGGCAGACTGATGAGCGTAGAAGCGAATGGCAATGCGATTCTCCTGACGAACTTGGATGACCATTACTACGCGATCGGGGACACTTGCACCCACATCGGCTGCATGCTCTCAGACGGCGAGTTGACGGGCGAGAACGTCAAATGCGTTTGTCACGGATCGATATTCAGCCTCAAGACCGGAGGCGTTGTCAAAGGTCCAGCCCGACAGTCTGAACCAGACTATGAGGTGAAGGTTGAAGGCGAAGACATCATGGTCGCCGTGTGAAAGCACGTTCAAGATGTTTGTGAGCATTGAAGTTGCGCACGCAATTGCAGAACACCTATAAGGAGACTCTCTTTTGATGACACCAGTGACTGGCCTTATGAAATACAGAAGCTTCGGAAAGCTACGCTGGAAAGTTTCAGCCTTGGGCTTCGGAGCGATGAGACTGCCCATAATAGGTAACGATGCTGCAAGGATCAACGAGCCCGAAGCGATTAGAATGATAAGGTATGCCATCGATCACGGTGTAAACTATGTAGACACTGCTTATCCATACCATGGGGGAAACAGCGAAACCTTGGTTGGCAAGGCTTTGAAGGATGGATACCGTGAAAAAGTCAAACTGGCCACTAAGATGCCGACTTGGCTTGTCAACTCTAAACAAGACATGGACAGGTACTTTGAAGAGCAGCTGAAGAGATTGGGAACCAATATTGACTTTTACCTGTTGCATGGCCTCAACAGGGAGCGATGGCAGAAACTCGAAGCGTTAGGCGTGATTGGCTGGGCTGAGAAGAAGATGGGCCAAGGAGGATTTGGTCATCTGGGCTTCAGTTTCCACGATGAGCATGACGCTTTCGAAAACATCGTTGACAGCTACGAAAACTGGACACTTTGCCAAATCCAGTACAACTACGTGGATGTGCGATACCAAGCTGGTACAAGAGGGCTCAAGTACGCAGCTTCGAAAGGGCTTGCCGTGGTCGTGATGGAGCCAATAGCCGGCGGAAGACTGGCCGTCAAGCCTCCAAAACCGATTCAAGAAATTTGGGACAAGGCGCGGGTTAAGAGAACAGGGGCAGAATGGGCGTTGCTTTGGGTTTGGAACCACCCGGAAGTGTCTGTTGCACTCAGCGGCATGAGCAATATGCAACAAGTAAAAGAAAACGTGAGAACCGCCAATAATTCAGGCATAAACAAACTCGCCAAAGAAGAGTTGTCATTCATCAACCTGGCCAGACTGGAATACAAGAACGTAGGTTTCATCGGTTGCACGGGCTGCAGGTACTGCTCACCATGCTCTCAGGGCGTCAACATAGCTGAAATAATTTCCTTGTATAACGAGTTCTACGTGAAGAAAATGAGCGATGAGGTCAAAGCCAAGTACTGGGGGCAAATAGCTCCCGAAAGTCAAGCCAAAAAATGCGTGGCATGTGGAAAGTGTGAGGAACTTTGCCCTCAACACTTGCCCATCAGAGACGTACTCAGAAGAGCCACATGGATTTTTGGGCAGGAATCCCCTAAACCAAGGAAATAGTGGATGATGACCATTTTTGATAAAGGCTGTCATATTTGACTTGGATGGCGTAATCGTTGAAAGCGAGAATGCACACATCGAAGCTGAAAAGCAGACTTTTCTAAAATACGGCGTCCAAATATCTGCTGATGAACTTCATAAATACACTGGCGCTACAGCCGAGGTCATGTTTACTGAATTGATAACTAAGTACAAGCTTGAAACAACGTTTGAAGAAATGTTTCGCCAGAAGGAAGACATACTCTACAAACTCTTGGAAGATGATGCGGAGCCTACAAAAGGAGTCATAGCGCTACTTTGGAAACTGAAATCAAGAAAAATCAGATTAGCGATAGGCTCCAGTTCTCCCAAGAAACAAATCAAATACGTCTTGAGCAAGTTGGACATCACGCACCTGTTTGATTCTACGGTCGGGGCAGAAGACATTGCACGCAGCAAACCAGACCCGGAGGTTTTTCTCAAGGCAGCCGCTCAACTCGGTGTGAGTCCAAGCGAGTGTTTGGTGGTTGAGGATTCCAGTCTAGGCGTTGAAGCCGCGAAAAGCGCACATATGAAGTGCATCGGATTCAGAAACCCTAACAGCGGCAACCAAGACTTGTCCAAAGCAGACATAGTGACCGACGATTTCTCACGATTGAACGTAGACGCCGTTCTTTCATAAGAGCATCTAGCTGACAACACCCTACTTTAGACTTTCCATTCCAGGAAATGTCTGGCGTTTCACAGCGGGCTTCAAATCTGGTAGTTGTGGTGGGGTCGCTGGGATTTGAACCCAGGATCGCCAACGCCCCAGGCTGGTATACTGAACCAATCTAGTCAAGACTGCACCAAGATACCCAATGCAGACCTGATAGCTATACGACGACCCCCAGAAACAAAATACGAAGGCATGATAATAAACACTATCATCAGAGCCACCAACGCAGGCAAAGCCAAAAACACAATACGCCTAATATCCTTCAGCCTAAAACAAATAAACAAACACGCAGACCTCGGAAACCCCGAAAACGTAAAAGCATACATCGCACAAGCCCCAATGTGCAACGCAACAAAAACAAAACTGGTACTAGCCTACAAATGGTTCGCAGAAACCAACAACATAAAATGGGAAAGACCAAGATACAAATGGGAAAGAAAAATACCCTTAATCCCAACCACCGAAAACATCAACAAAATAATATCCGCATCAACAAGAAAATACGCAACAATCTTCACAATCCTAGCAGAAACAGGAGTAGAAGCCCACGAACTCGTAACAACACAACGCAAAGACATAGACGCAGAACAGGGAATAATCAACGTACAGGGATGCAAAGGACACAACTCACGATCAATCAAACTCAAAGCACCAACCGCACAAATGCTCAGAACATACCTAGCCGAATACACCACAAACAACCCATTCCCAAACAGCAAAGCCATGAGCGAAACATGGAGACAAACACGAAACAAACTCGCAGAAACACTCAACCAACCACACCTAAAAAACATACCAATGCGAAACCTAAGACACCACTTCGCAACAATGAAATACGACCAAACAAAGGACATCCTACTAGTAAAACAACTCCTAGGACACAAGAAGCTAGAAACAACCATGTTCTACACGCAACTAGTCACCATAAACAACGAAGAAGAATACACATGCAGAACAGCAACAAACATCAAAGAAGACCAAGAACTGCTAGAAGCAGGCTTCCAATACATAACAGAACGAGATGGATTAAAGCTATACCGAAAACGCAAATAAACACAACCCCCCTTTTTCTATTCAGTATAGTGCTTAACCATTATGTCGCGCTCGCATCACGCTCGCGCTCCAACCCACAAAAACTCAAAACAGCGCGCACATATGGAGAAGCAGTTTTGGCCACTCAACTTTTGAGGAGGATAGTTTTTCATCCCTCCAAACACTCAGCCGTAAGGCTAAGAGAAATAAACATAGCGTTCTCCATAAACATTAGAACAGGTCATGCAAAGGGAGGAATAATGAATGCAAACTCATGCCTCGACTGATTTCTATAAAAAGTTTGATGAGCTGTTCGTGGGAATGGAGAACCTGCTGAACAATTACAAAAGGTCGGAGATCTTGCAGAGATTCTTGATGGATCAATTCGAATCTCATATTCATGCCAATTTGATCAACCTCTTCTTCATTAACTTAAACAGGAAAAATGTAAAGGAACTGGAATTGCCAAGTGGCAAGATTGGACAAATTAAAAGGAAATATAGAAACCTGCGACAAGAAGCAAGGCTAAGTTTGTGTTCCCCCTTCAAACATAAGAAAATCACTGCCCAACACTACAGCAATTTTAAATCCACGCTCAAAGAAGATTTCCCCAACTTTCAGAAGCTCGTTCATGAAATTGAAAAAACAATTGGTTTCAAAAAAGCTAAGAAATATTTGGAAGAAAAGAGCGAAAAGATTAAAAAATCAGGGAAAATTACCAACGACCTCAACGACATTTTTATAACCAAAATATTGGAAATTTACGTTTTGAAGAAAAAGTGTTTCCCTGTAGGCAAGCAAACGACTAAACTGATTGGAACTATTTTGAAAGAAGCAATTAGCCCATTTTCTAAGAAGATAAGAATAACGCTCAATGAAAATAGCAAAAAGATGCTCGATTACCAACGAAACATAATGAAAAACTTTGAAGACAGCTTATACAAAAGGTGGAAAGTACCTCTAGATCTACTTGAATGTCTAATCCATATAACTTCAGAAAGTGCAGAGAAGCACCGAACCAAATTTGGCAAAATGCCTGATGCGAAAAGTAACCTGAAGTTTGGTGCGCTCCTTCAAATTCATGCAAGAGCTTTACAGATTTCTAATGAAATAATGGTTCTTCTAAGATCAGGCTATGCAGACGGTGCCAATTCTAGATGGAGAAGTTTGCATGAACTTGCAGTAATTTCCTTTTTCCTAGGTCAAAATTCCAATGACGTTTCAAAAAGATATTTAGAACATGAAATCGTCAGGAAATTCAAAGAAGCAAAAGACTATAACGCCAATTGCCGAAAGTTAGGGTACCCGCCAATATCTAGAAAGGAGTTCAATTTGCTTAGAAGAGAAAAAGAAAGACTCTGCACGAAGTATGTCGATGATTTTGAAAAGGATTATGGTTGGATTCCTAGTTCTCTGCTACGTAGGAGGGATTTTAGAGCTTTAGAGGATAATGTAAAGTTGGGAAAGCTACATCCTTATTACAATCTCGCTTGCGATTCAGTTCATGGAGGTTCAAAAGGTTTCTACCGTTTAGGATTGAAGCCAGAACAACAGAAAAAACTATTACTCGTGGGTCCCAGCGGCTATGGTTTAGCAGACCCAATACAAAACACTGCAATTTCTTTAGCCCAAATCACCGTTTGTCTTTTAGGCTTGCTACCAGACGTTGAAAACATAGTGGCAATGCAAGTAATACATAGTTATGTTGAAGACATTAAAATAGGAGCAATCAAAGTTCATGAGGCTATTGAAAAAGAAAACTAATCTCTTCGTTCCTGATCGACCGATCTAACTAGCGCGCGCTATTTGAAAGAGAAAAAGGGAATTTATGTCTATTTTCTTTTCTTACGCTCGTCTTCTCTAAAAAGCCTCTAAAATCAACCAACCATCCTTAAACGACCAACGCTTCTTATTATAACCAGACAATTCAACCAAACGCCTCAAAGGAACAGACTCAATACGACAACCCTGCTCACGAACACGAATAAATAAACGAACCTTACCCAAAATCACGGCATCCTCTTACGCCTTCCAACATCACGACCATGAAAAACAGGCTTAACATAGACTTTACCCCGATAATTAACACCATCCACAACCTTATCATGCAAATCCACACGAGCACAACCCAAAAAACAGCGAAAACCATCAGATTCAGCCAAAGCCAACAAATTAGGCTTCTTACCAGAATACTTCACAACAACCAACTCAGACCCACAGATAGGGCAAGACATACGCCCATGACTAGGGCAGTAATACCCAGAGCTACCGCTAACCAACCCTACCACCCACAACGTCAACATAATTAGGCACACCAGAAACATCAAACTCATCGTCAACAAACAACGGAACATAGTCAGCACTACCAATGTCTTTCACGATATATCGCTTACCAACATAAAACGACTTCACCATTTCACCATCACACGCAGGACATAAATCCTCAGCCTTCACCTTCTCAGACTTGAACTTGCAATAACTAACCGAACCAAACCAAGTCACGACTGAAAAACGCTTCAAACCAACCCTCAAAGTAGAATGGTGAAGCTGATAAAAAGCCGTGCCGACAACAGTCTTGCGCTCACCCAAAACCCGAACAATACACCCATCCTTCTCATTCAAACGCCGAGTAACAGCCTCAAAACCACTCTTACAACTCAAACATTTCGCACTAGAACAATTCCGACAAGAATACCCACCGAGAATATACCCTAAGGTATGGTAGTGAGGAGAAAAAACCAAAACACGCCGACCTTTACCCTCACGATAACCATGAAAGAGTAAAAGGCCGCCAACCACACCACGATCAACCAAAGCCTTCCGACACTTCACCCTCAAAACAGACTCAGGCAAATCACGATCAACAACAGAAGGACTCACTACAATATGCTCGACCTTACCAAAGCCACGCTTATCCCCCTCAACAAAGCGACCCGCAATACTCCTCGCCTCACGAGTTGACCAACCACGAATAAAACAAACAGGACAACTACTCTTCGAACACCACATATGATTATGACGAACAACGACTTTACCAGTACAATCCGTACCAGCAAGAGAAACCCCCTTATGCCCTTCAACGTTCTTACAAACAGAGAAACTGACCCACCGACCACAAAAATCAGAAGATGGAACACCACGACCAACAGGAACATAATTCTCATGACCCTTATCATCCACAGGCAAAAACCAATATTTATTCTTCAAAATAGCATGATTCAAACGCAAACGCCTAGAAAAAGAACGATTCACAGCCTCAACGGACACCACAAAAATCACCTCAACTCCCCACGCAAATAACGATCAGGATGCTCACGAATCTCGTCAATCTCATTCATAACTCGCTCGTCCTCTTCTTCCATCTCCATCTCAAACCGCCTATAATGATCACACTTGAAACACCTTTCCATAACCCCAAACCCCGCATACTTGCGGAACGAACAAAGAACATCATCATCGAATACACAAGACAGAAGCTTCAAACCATTCTCAACAACCAAACAATTCACCTCGAAGACCTACCTTTAAGGTGCTTATTCCAAATAGAATCCAAAACACGAACAACCTTCTTAAACATTGAAAAACCCCCAACGCAATCGGGAAAGGCTAAGAAAAAAGCCAATCCCAACGCCCGCGAGCATTACGCGGAATGAGCTATGCCAAATATATTCCCAAACCCCTTGGTTAAACATTTGACATCACAAAGTATGAACAACACACAAACTATATTAATTTAATTTAAATAAACCAGTTTAGGTGTTTCAACACTATGAAAAAAGAGACAGACGAACACTGTGAAAAGATTTTCATGGTACTTTTCATAAACAACAAAAAAATCAGATTCAATGAACTGTACGAAAAGCTCCCCAAATATGGTGCCAAAATGTCCAAACCCACCCTAGTACAACACTTAAAACACCTTGTCAAAAACAAAACAATTCAACGATATCAAGAGAACAAACAAAAAGTATTCTTCCAGTTAAACTGGGAAAAGTTCAAACAACTACAAAAAGCCAGCGAAATCAACCAAACAGTAGTACACCAAATTAAAAACGAAAAAGTATTCAAATCAAAAAGTCTAGTCCAACAAGAAATCTACACTACAGCTATGCTAACTATAGGCGAATTATTCTACCTCAAACTAAGAATACTTAACATCCTCGAACCAGAAAACAAACTCCAAAACTACTTCTCATACACCCTCATCAGGAAACTCTTCAACCTTTATGCAACATGGCTCTACGATTCCTGCAAAGAATCCAAAGAAAACAGCCAAAAAGTAATCCAGTCCATAGACAAAAGCATAAAAACGTTAAGAGAATCCTTCTTTAAAATAGACCCAGATGCCAAATAACCTACAATCGGGCAACCACAGCCAGTCTAATTAGTCAAAAGGTGCATCCAGCACCATTAAACCTTAAAGCCTGATAAGCTGAGGTTTCCCATTCCCTTCCACAAACAAATAAATAATGAATCCATCAACATGAAAACAACTACCAAACCAACAACCAACATGACCACCAAGCAGATCCACATAACACAACAACCAAACGACAGATAGCAACAACACTAATTCCAACTTCTAACAAATCTCACCTGAAACAAGCAAAAGCCCCGTATGTCCACATACTAAACGGACACAAGCCAACAGTGAGGAAAAAAAATATGCTAACAAACAAAAACAACAACGCAAAAAACAACAAATAATCCATAAACCTCATGTCTCCACTGTCTCCAAAACAAAAAAACAACATGGAAGCATCAACACTAAGTTAGACTTCGAGAGCACACTCACCCCAACCAAGCCAAGGCAACGAACTTCTAAACAGGCCAAAGGCCAAAAAACAGTGTAAAAAATGCACCAACAAACCGCACACACGCACTACAACTTAAGAACAAACAACTTAAGCACCTATGCCATCACAATACACTAGTAACCCAAAGAGGAATGAAAAATGCAAAACCCACAAAACACAAAACAGACAGAAACACAGGGTAAAACCACAAACCCAATGGACAAACAACAAAAAAACAAAGAAAAAATACTAAGAGTAATGACTGGTATACTGAACCATTCTAGTCAAGACTGCACCAAGATACCCAATGCAGACCTGATAGCTATACGACGACCCCATTTTGATGGACGAGTACCCCACCGGATGGTTATTTTCTTTTTCTGAAGAGCTTCACTTCTTCCACGTCGGTGACGTACTCGAAGCCTGCTTCAATGAGTTGTGAAGCCTCGGTTAAGGTTTTTGCTGCTTTGCAGACGTAGTCGTCGTTTTGGAAGTCCACTAGCTGCGTGTACTTCAGAGTGTTTGTGATGCTCTTGTGTCCGAGCATTCGCATGACGTGCAGAATGTCCTTGGTCCTGTGGTACTCCATTGTTGCTTTCCAGTGTCGGAACGTGTGGAAACTTATCTGCCGTAGTCTTGGGTTTTGGAGCTTGGCTGCCAGTCGCTTTCTTGATCCTTCTGACAAACAACTGACAGAGCTGTTTTGGAAGCCTGGCTACGTTTATGACAAAGCACAAATACTTTCCGAAGACAACTGGTTTTAGGTGATTCTTTGGTTCATAGACTGGCCTTTTTCAGATTGGTTGTTGTGTTGTTTCCGCTTGTGGCAGGGTCTTTTCTGCTCTCTTTGGGAGCTGGCAAATTGAATCAGGCTTATTATCAGAAGGAGCAGTGGGCTGCGCCGAATGGTGTTCTCGTGTTTAGCTCGATGCAGGCGCAGGTAAGCTGGGCTCATCTTGGATTACAGGGGCTCTCCGTGAAGAAAGCGACGTCTGAGGCCTGGCTTGACTACACTTTGGATCTGCAGCCAGGATTCGCGCCAGGTGAACATATAGGGGGTTTTCAAGTCCCGTACAGCGTCAGTTCTGGCAATTTGACCGTGAAGGTTAATTCTGGACATGGAGCCAACCAAGCCGCCCTTCTGGATCAAGGCACGCTCCTGATCGAGGGACCGGCAAAAGCTACAATAGTCTACGCCAAGTTTCTAGTCCCTGCTGATACAATATTCTGCAGCCTGTCTTTGTACTTCTCTTGGGAAGGATTGTCTGCCAGAGAAGGATTCTCAGACTACGCTTTGATGATTCCTTTCGCAAACGATAACGAAACGGTTCACAGCAAAGTCTACGAGTGCTGCCCAAACGCTGTGGCACTGTTTGACAATGTGCCCTTCGTGATAGAGGTTGCGATCCCGGATGAATGTGAGTTCAAAAATAGCTTCCCTGCCCCTGACACACAAGAGATTATGACAGGAAAGTCGCAGGGACAACTCGTTTGGTACTTCAATAACACGGCTGCTCGGTGGCAAGCCCCTTCTTCGAATCAGTTTAGGGTTGACTTTGAAGTGCCTTCAGATGCCGAGCTGAGAAACCGCCTTTTCTTTGATTCAGGGCTGTATATGGGTTTGGGAATAAGCCTAGTCTTTAGCGGTGTGTATGAAGGATTGAAATCCGTCGAGGAACTGATGAGAAGGCGAAGGGAACGAGCGATGGAAACAGGGTCTACGCCCTAGAAAGCGGTCGTCATTGGGGTCCTCACTGCAAGTCGAACTCTTTTTTTTCGGGTCTTGCCTTTTGGTGTTTCAGTTGCTAGTTGAAAGGGCGAAACTCGTATCTTCTATTGCCAGATTTTAGAGAAGGAAGGGATTGGCGGGAGAAATCTCCATTTCAGCGTAATCATGACAACCTGATGAGAATCTGCGGGTTCCTGATGCAGACGAAGGTCTACCTGTTTTGGA
>CAZCRE010000013.1:0-21047 GCA_964501075.1 uncultured Candidatus Bathyarchaeia archaeon | reverse complement strand
TTCCCTTCGACCGTCTTAAGACGTACATTTCAGAACTCTTGGAGCTCGGCTTGATACAAGATGAAGCATTGCCAAAACTTACAGAAAAGGGACTGCAATACATAACTGAATATGAGAAAATTCTTGATTTCATGAAACTCATGGGACTAACTTATCGATAAGACAAACCGGTTTGTCTTTGAATGTGTGAAGTTGTCATTGCCATTTCGCGCACGCAGCAAAGCGGTGCAGGTGGAAGGTCAACGTGAAAAACGACTATTTGTGAGTAATTATTAAAACGCCTGTCAGTGTTCATAATGACCATGTGGGGAAATGGCCCACTCCCGATGCTTTCGTCTTTCAAGTTTTCACCGCCATTCTCCTCACATAACAACTATAGGTCTTCGGAGAAGGGAAAAATGGGTTTTTTGTGGGAGACGTCTCCACTTGTTCCAACTCCAAATCCCAGCTACCCTACAACATTAGATATCCACGTCTCTGGCTGTCAAAAAGGGGATTCGGGTATAGGTTTCAGCGAGCGTTGGGCGCGAAGCCAAGACTATTCACATGAATATAGCTGCTGTCTTGAATGATGGATTGACGCTGTCGAAAAGGATTGGGAACGTGGCGCGATGTCTTTATTTCTCACCCACAGACATTGTTTGAATTTGAGGTTTTGATCGAAGTTGGCCCACAAAAATGAATGCATTACAATGCTTCACGGTGCCGGCGGAACAGTAATGCGCGACTTGATCGAGAACTATGTTGTGAAGTATTTTGGCGGCATGAGCAACGCAGAAGTTCCGCTCGAAGCAATGGACGACGCGGCCATCATAGACGGAATAGCTCTGAAAAGCGATTCACACGTCGTCAAACCCATTTTCTTTCCAGGTGGCGACATCGGGCGTCTCGCAGTATCTGGCACGGTTAATGACATTGCCGCTGTGGGTGCTGAACCCTATGCTTTAGCTTGCGGTTTCGTCTTGGAAGAAGGCTTGGCCATATCAGACTTTAAAAGAATCCTGATCAGCATGCGAGAAACATGCAAAGAAGCTGGTGTATACATAGTCACAGGTGACACCAAGGTCGTTGAAAAGGGAAGTCTAGGCGGTTGCATAATAAACATGTCTGGAATCGGAAGAAGAACTGCGGCTTTGGACAGGAACTTCGAAATTGTGAAAAGGTTCAGGAAGAGTCCTACAGCACGCTGGACCCTCGATTCGAACCTCAGAAGAGGTGACAAAATAGTTCTGTCAGGCACGATCGGCGATCACGGGTTGGCCGTCCTATCTGCGCAAGAAGGACTAAGTTTTGGGAGCGGTATAAAATCAGACGTTAAACCTCTGAACCGCCTAGTTCAACGTCTACTCGGAGAAGTCGGCGGAGTGGTATCGATAAAAGATCCGACCCGTGGCGGTCTGGCTGATGCTTTGAATGAATTTAGCGAAAAATCCAAGGTTGGCATAATGCTCTATGAAGACAAAGTTCCAATCAGAGAAGATGTCCGTGTCGCCTGCGAAATGCTCGGTTTAGACCCATTTGAAGTTGGAAATGAAGGAAAAATCATCCTAGGAGTTGTGAAAGAAAATGCCAAGGATGTCTTGAGACTCTTGAAAACAACCGAAGAAGGAAAAGACGCTGAAGTAATCGGCGAGGCATCCGCAGAGTTTGCAGGTGTGGCGATGCAAACAGTGGTCGGAGGCAAGCGGATAATTGCCAGACCTGTAGGCGACCCTATTCCAAGAATATGCTAGGAAGGAAAACGCGTATCGAGATCTTGGTATACGACGGCGACGAGAGAAAAACTAGAAAGAGAGAAGGAACTGAACACAACTACTCACAGTAGCGACACAGATGGATCTGGCAAACGCTATTTGAGCCAGACCACCTAGATGCCTAGTCTTCAAAGCAGGGTTTCCAGAAAGAATTTGTGGTTCGCAGCACTTTCGTCATTCGGATTTCTGCTCCTAATACTTTACACGCCAAGTCTCCAAAAACTGTTTGGTGTGACCTCACCACAACTAGCAGACTGGGCCTATGCCACACTTTTCACGGCGATAGTATTCTGTTCGCTGGAAGTTGAAAATATGTTGCGAGCAAGAGGAGAAGGACATAGCACTGGAAAAACTTAAATCCAAACAGCTTTGAAAAGAGCCTCTAACAACAAAGATGGAAGGAATGAAGAGAAATGAGCGAGAAAACAGCAAATCCAGCACCACTTGGGCTACTAGGATTCGGGTTGACAACCGTACTGCTGAACTTCGTTCACAATGCGAGACTAGGTTCGGTAGACGCCATGATTCTGGGCATGGGCATATTCTACGGTGGCTTGGCACAGGTCATTGCGGGCATATTGGAATATAAGAAAGGAAACACGTTTGGCACAACAGCGTTCACCTCCTACGGATTTTTCTGGCTATCTTTCGTGGCCTTGAACTGGCTAGGAGTGGGAAGCAGTGCTAGCAAGGGGATATGGCCATTCTTCGGCGCGACCACTCCTTGGGTCGTGGGCAACGAGGCGCTTATGGCCTATTTCTTCATGTGGGGACTGTTCACCCTCATGATGTTCTTTGGTACTTTGAAGAAGAACCGCGCTCTGCAGACCGTCTTCTTGAGCTTGGCAATACTATTCTTCCTGTTGACAGCTAAGTCGGCACTTCTTGCTTACACTACTATGACATCTGCAGATTTGAATTTGTTCACGCAAATAATCGGAATCGAAGGGATCATTTGCGGATTAAGCGCTTTCTATTTGGCTGTCGCAGAAGTGCTGAACGAAACCTACGGAAGAACTGTGCTGCCTATCTGTCCAACAGGGCAATAGCGCTTTCACCTTTTTTTATTTTCGCTAAAAACGTTTATATTACTGAAAGAAGGTTCTTCCACAAAATTCAAGGAAGGTTAAAGAATGTCAGAAGCCAGTTTACCATTCAACGACAAGGTTATGCCCGGAAAAAAGCTGAAGGAAGAATGGGAGAGATCCCTAAAGAACCCGCAGGAATTCTGGGCTGAAAAGGCAAAGGCTATCGACTGGTTCCGAACATGGGACAAGGTTCTAGACGACTCAAACCCGCCATTCTACAAGTGGTTCAAAGGCGGATTGCTGAACATAACATACAACGCTCTGGATAGACACCTAATCACTCCGAGAAAGAATAAGCTGGCGTACATTTGGGAAAGCGAACTCGGCGAAGTCCGCACTTACACTTATTATCAGCTTTTCAGAGAAGTGAACAAGCTTGCAAAAGTCTTCAAAGACTTCGGGCTCAAGAAAGGAGATCGAGTAGCAGTATACTTGCCAATGATCCCAGAATTGCCAATCACGCTGCTTGCAACAGCACGAGTTGGCGGAGTCCACACTGTGGTCTTTTCAGGGTTCAGCGCAGAAGCACTCGGAGACAGGATAAACGACTGCCAAGCAAAAATACTCGTGACAGCGGACGGAGCCTACAGGCGTGGAAAAACCGTCACACTGAAGGACACGGCAGACCGTGCGTTGGCAAACACACCGACGATCGAAAAGGTGATTGTTGTAAAGAGGACTGGACAGCAAGTTCCAATGAAAGAAGGACGCGACGTCTATTATCATGATGCAATCGCCGAGGTTGAAGCCAGCGCTTACGTTCCACCAGAACCGATGGAATCAACTGATCCACTTTTCATACTTTACACTTCAGGAACCACAGGCAAACCTAAAGGAGTGCAACACGGCACGGGCGGCTACCTAGTATGGGGGTACTGGACCCTCAAATGGGGCTTTAACCCGGACGAAGAAGACATTTGGTGGTGCACTGCAGACATCGGATGGATAACAGGGCACACGTACAACGTCTATGCTCCACTGGCTTTGGGAGTGACATCATTCATTTTCGAAGGCACACCAGATTACCCGGCACAGGATAGATGGTGGGAACTGATCGAAAAACATGGTGTGACGATATTATACACGACACCGACTGCGATTAGGATGTTCATGAAGTTCGGCGAGCAATGGGTAATCAAGCATGACTTAAGCACGTTGAGACTTCTTGGCACGGTGGGAGAGCCTATAAACCCTGAAGCGTGGAAATGGTACTACCGGGTCATCGGAAAAGACAGGCTTCCAATAATAGACACTTGGTGGCAGACGGAAACAGGAGGCTTTATGATCGCTCCACTGCCAGGATTAGAACTAGTGGCGCTTAAACCGGGCTCAGCAACGAATCCGCTACCTAGCATACACGCAGAAGTCTACGACGAGAAAGGACAATCGACACCAGTAGGCACCAAAGGCTTCCTAGTGATCAAGACACCATGGCCAGGCATGCTTGAAACTCTATGGAAAGACCCGGAAAGATACAAGCAAACATACTTCGGAAGATGGCCAAACATCTACTACACAGGCGACTACGCCGTGAGGGACCCAGATGGCTACTTCTGGCTACTGGGAAGGGCAGATGAGGTGTTGAAGGTGGCTGGTCATAGAATAGGAACTGTTGAGATTGAAAGCGCGCTTGTCTCGCACCCTGCAGTTTCAGAGGCAGCAGTCATGGGAAAAGAAGATCCTATCAAGGGTGAAGTACCCGTAGCTTTCGTAGTGCTGAGAAGCGGTTTCTCACCGTCAGAGGAGCTACGCGCTGACCTAGTAAAGCACGTCAGGAACACGATTGGACCAATAGCCACTCCGGAAGCAATAGTGATCGTGAACAAACTGCCGAAGACGCGCAGTGGCAAAATCATGCGAAGACTTCTAAAAGCCGTTCTGGTCGGTGCAGCCCTAGGTGACGTCTCAACGCTCGAAGATGAAGGTTCAGTCGAAGACATCAAGGCAACCTATGAAGACCTAAAAAGACAATTAGAGAAGAAGTAGGCAAATCCCTCTTTTTGTCCATTTTTTGCAGGTTTCGCGCAGGCAGACGAATCAAATAGTAGTTGTCGACGTCTTCAGGGAGTAATCGATATGGTGTACCACGTGAGACGCAGGGACAAGGAGATAACTGATAGAGAAGAAATGAAGGAAGTGCTAAGGTCAACGAAGTACGTGACTCTGGCCCTTTCCATGAAGAATGAGCCTTACCTCGTAACCCTCAGTCACGGCTATGACGACAAGCGCAACTGCATCTACTTTCATTGCGCCAAAGAGGGCAAGAAAATAGATTACATTAAGGCAAACAGCAAAGTGTGGGGACAAGCATTCATCGATCATGGCTACGCGGACGGAAAATGCAATCACATTTACACTTCGGTTCATTTCTCAGGCGAGATAACTCTGATTGAAGACTTGGGTGAGAAGTTGGAAGCAATGAAGTGCATGATAAGACAGCTTGAAAGAGACCCTAAACCAGTGATAACACGGCTTAAGCCTGAGAGACTGAGAGATACAGCGATGGGCAGAATAGACATAGATTACATGAGCGGCAAGAAACCTGAAGAATCGATCAGTCAAGCTTAGAACCCGATATTGATCTGCTTTGGCACATCCTTGAGGAGCAGATCAAGGGTAAAATCTTCTTGTTGTTCTCGGGAAAGGTATAGAATCTATTATGTTCTCCAAGTCAAGCATCCACGTCAGCAATCTTTCCACGCCCATACCAAAACCCACGTGAGGAACAGTACCGTACCGTCTAAGGTCCAAGTACCAATCATAATCCTTCTCGTTCATGCCCATATCTCTTATTCGTTTGATCAGTGCCTCTTTGTCATCTTCTCTTACGCCTCCGGTCGAGATTTCACCTATTCTTGGAACCAGCATATCAGCGGACATGGCAACCTCTGGTTTGTCCCTGTAGGTCTTGCAATAGAACGCCTTGATGGCCGTTGGATAATCAAAGATGAAAAAGGGCTTACCAAGCTCGTCGGCCAAAGTCTTCTCTTCCTCATAACCCAAGTCATCACCCCATTTCGTCTTGAAACCCCTAGCCTTAAGCTTCTCGATCGCTTCAGTGTAGGTCATCTTTGGAAACGGAGTCCTGACTGAAGCAACCTTTGAAAGGTCTGCGTTTAACTCGGCAAACTCCTTTTCACATTCTTCTGCCACTCTCTTGCACACATAAGCCATAAGCGTCTCTTCAAAATCCAAGAGGTCACGCATGTCAGCGAAAGGCCACTCGGCCTCCATATGCCAGTATTCTGTCAAATGCCTGATCGTCCTGCTTTTCTCAGCGCGGAAAGACGGCGCAATACAGTAGACCTTCTCTAGCGAGTAGATCAGAATCTCAAGATAAAGCTGAGAGCTCTGCGTCAGGTACAGGTTCTGGTCAAAGTATTTCAAACCGAAAAGAGTTGAACCGCCTTCTACTGCAGCAGAAATGAACATGGGCGGAGAAACCTCAACGAAGCCTTGACCTTTAAAGAACTCGCGCGCGAACTCCAGCACCTTGCCGCGAACCTTCATGACAAGGTTCATTTTGCGGCTTCTAAGCCACAAATGTCGAATGTCGCGCAGAAACTCTTCACTCTTGTCTTTGCTGATTGGGAAAACCTCGGCCAAACCAATCACTGAAGTCTTTTCAACTGAGACTTCGTACCCGCCGGGAGCCCGTTTATCTTGCTTCACTGTGCCTTCAAGCGATAATGATGATTCGATAGTTAGTCTTTCGGCATCCAGCCATGCTGGGCTGTCGGCCTTCACTGTGCACTGGATGACGCCTGTGGAATCACGTAGCAATAGAAATATTGTCTGTTTACTCTCTCTTTTGCGATAAACCCAGCCGCGAATAGTTACTTTATCGTTTTCATGTTTTCCTTGCAAGAGTTCCATTATGGGCAAGATTGGCATAAACATCAACTTCTCAGTCAGTCATCCTCAAAACTAAATGCCCACGCACTTTTTAAGCTTTAAACCTCTTTCGATTTTGACTCGAAAACTTTTAGCGAAACAAATAGGGCGAGTGGCAATGCACCAACAGCCAACATAACGAATGGTAATGGTTTCCACACGTAAGAGTAGAGCACCCCCACCAAAAGTTGAGTGAAGGCTTGACTCAGATAAATGAAGAATTGACTGCATCCAACAACCTTGCCTCTGAGCTCCCTGGGTGTCAAATCACCCAAAAGTGACTGGTAACTGCTGAAGTTCAAGACTTGACCAAGGCCGAAAAAGAAGAAGGCAAGCAGAAGCTTGTTGAAGTCTGCAAAAACAAAAATTGACATTGCAGGCACGTAGCAGAGGTACCCCAGAATCAGAAAACGTTTACGACCGACTTTGTCCATTCTCAGCCCTGCAATAATTGCGGGAATTGCAGCACTCAGCGACATAAAGGCCATTACATAGGCCCACTGGAGCTTCTCAAGTCCAAGTTTTTCTAGGGCATAAACAACAAAATACGTGTTGCAGCCTGCGAGAAGACTGCTGATGACCGCATTGGATATGAACAAGTGAAAGGCTGATTTTGGAACCTTTCGCCAAACTTGAAGGCTTTCCCGCACAGACCTCGGGTATTCCTTCAGAGCACCCAGTAGATTTGGGCGCGAATCACCCTTGGATGCAGGCAGAGTTTCTCTTAGCCTTGCTCTCAGCAGCGCTGCTGCGAAGTAGGCAACCGTTACGATGGCATAGGCTATTCTCATGCCTAGGTCGAATTTGAAAACAAGGATTAGATAGCCAGCGATGATTGAGGCAGGCAGCCCAATGAGATTTGTCAACACTGCTTGAAACGTGAGGCCGGCACCACGATTTTCAGGCGATATAGAATCAAGCATAATCGCGAACAACGCCGGCTGATAAAGCAAGCAGAAGTTCTGAATCATCGATCCAATAACGATGAATTGCCAAGAAGGCGCGAGAACAAAGAAAATTGAAGAAAACGCTACGCCAAAAGTCATGGTGTAAACGAGCCATCTTCTTCCATGCTTGTCTGCAAGGTAACCGCCGGGGAACTGCACAAGTGCAAGGGCGATCGACCCTGCAAACCCTATTACGCTTAGAGTGAAGTCATCTGCGCCTAGCACATCTTTGAAGTATTTGCCTGCATAAGTGTTAGGAATGGGGGACGCGAAATACATTACTACCCAAGTTATGGTTAATAGTAGAAAATTGCCGCTCATGAATGCGTATCGGCTCTTGAACCGTGAGAATATCGTCATTGCCCAGATGTCACAAAAGACGTGGATTTAAGCACAAGGTCGTAAGAAAAACCCTTATCCCATAATTCTTAAATCCTTCATCCATGTGGATGTAACTCATAAAGTGTTGGAAACCTTGGAAAGCGGTTACAGACTGAGGACGCTTAAACTCTCAACGATCGCGATATCAAGCGTTGTTTTGGTGGAAGTCTCCCTGGGCTTGACTGTTGGCAGTCTTGCAATTGTAAGCGATGGTTTGCACGCGCTGCTCGACGCTCTGACCACGTTCATGCTCTTCCTTGTGACCCGTGTGTCTCTCAAACCCCCTGACGAGGAGCACATGTACGGACATGAGAAATTTGAGCCGATAGGCGGATTGATAGGTGGAATCGCACTCATAGGAATAGCACTTACGATATTGTATGAAGCAATCTTGAGAATACTTAGCAATCAAGCCATCAACATGGAGCTAGAGTACGTTGGCTTCATAGCCATTGGCTTCACCTTCTGCATAGATTTCTTCAGAGTTGGCATATTCAGTAAGGCAAGGAAGAGTGAAAGCTCCACGATGAAAGCTGGACTCTACCACGCCATTGCTGATTTGAGTTCAACGGTCATCGCGTTTGTCGGATTTGGGTTGGCATCTCTAGGAGTCAGCATTGGAGATGCCTTGGCATCCGTTGTCTTAAGCGTCTTTTTGTCCTATTTGAGTGTCAGACTCGTCTGGAGCAGTGGGATGGAACTAAGCGACACTATATCAAAAGACGTGGCAGACAAAGTCAGAAAAGAGATACTTGCCACAAAAGCGGTCAGCAAGTGTGAGGGCTTGAAGATCAGAAAGGCAGGAGACAAGACCTACGTGCGCGTGACGGTGCAAGTTCCGGACTATTTGGATCTCGAAGAAGCCCACGATTTGACTTCAGAGATAGAGGCAAACATAAAGAAAGTCGTGGGAAATGCGGAAGTCGCAATACACACTGAACCATGCGAAACAGACATGCCAACCCAAAGACTTGTAGAGAAACTTGCGACAGAAGTTCACGGTGTGAAAGAAGCGCACGAAATTAACACAGCCTACACGGACGGCAAACTGTACATCACGCTACACGCTTATGTGGACCCGAAACTGTCTGTTGAAGAAGCCCACGAAATAGCTGAGAGAATTGAAGCCAGAATAGAGGCAAAAGTAGCGAACCTTGAGAACGTCGCGGTTCACGTAGAGCCTTTCAGTCCAAAGAAGCGGAGAGGCTCAATGGTGGACGAGAACGAAATAATAAAGGTAGTATACGGCGTGGGGCGAAATCATCAGCGTACATTCCGAATCAAGAGAATAGTGACTTATGTTGCTGACAAAAAACGCTACATCAACATCGACTGCTGTTTCGTCAAAGAGATGTCGATTGAAGAGGCGCATGAGGTCACATCGCAAATCGAAGAGACCTTGAGAGAGCGTTTTGAAGAAACCATAGTTGTGGTCCACATGGAGCCAAACTAGAGGGCCCAGCTCACACAACGAAATGCTGTACCTCTTCTAGGAAAACAAAAAAAGAAAATTAGGGGATCATGATCTCTTTGATGAGCGTCAGATCTTCCAGATTGTTCAGTTTTACTTTCTTGTCTGAGACTGTATAGAGGACGTTTTCGATGTAGAGTGATCTCTTCACCCAGTAGCTATCTTCGTATATGTTTGAGCCACTCTCTACGTGTGTGATTCTGTCTCTGAAAGTGATTCCATTGGTCAATGTTACGTTGAACACGTATGCTCCTTGCCAAACAGTCGTTCCGTAAGCGCTTGGGGGAACAATGTAAGGATACTGTGTCTCGTCGATCTTTGCCACCGAGACAGGCAAGACGAGCAAGTTTCTTGTCTTGTCAAACAGAAATGCCTTGTGATCTCGCAGTACTGGAGTATCCGAACCTCTGTCACCTATTATGTAGTTTGCCATTTGAATGGGATGGCTAACGTTGCTGACATCGAACAAGGATATTTTCACTCCCTGATACCACGCGAACGCGCCTTCACCAGATCCCACCGCTTCCTTGCCGACGCCGATTATGTGGTTCTCATCATAAGGATGCAGATAATCTGAATAGCCTGGGATCGTTAGTTCTCCTAGAACCGCTGGGTTCATTGGTTCAGTCAAATCTATCACGAACAACGGGTCAGTCTGCATGAACGTTACCAAGTAGCATCTGTTACCCGTAAATCGGACTGAGTGCAAGTTTTCTCTCACACCTAAGTCTTCAAGTTTTCCCACGATGCTCATGTTCATGTTTAGCATATAGAGACTGTTTCTTTGTGTTCCAGTTGCCCAACTCGTTGTGACTATTCTGAAGTAGTCGTCGTATTCGTCCATTGAGAACTGGTTAAGCTCATGTCCGCTTACTTTGCCGCTGGCTTCACAGCTCATGTTGTTGGCTTGTATGTGCACGCGGTAGATTGTGGTGTTGCCGTCGAAGTCTGGGTAAGTTATGTACATGTTGTTTGTTGAAACGTACATGTTGCTCGTGCTGCCGAGCATGATCGTTAGGTATGTTGGTGCTTCTGTCATGTTCTGTATGTTCATCGCGACGAAAGTTGTGAACTGCTGATAGTTGTCAGAGCAGTTGGTGTAGTGGATCTCGGTGGGCACTATTTCCTTGACTGCCCAGTCGCCTGAGTAGATCTTGGGGAGGACAACAGTGTCATAGGCTATGTAGGCTGGTTGGCTTACGACGAAGTAGACGTATTCTCCCATCATCCTTGAATTGAAGTAGCTGCCAGTCAGCGTTAGATCGTGGAGGAGCACTGGGTGCTCTCTGTCTTGGATGTCGTAGACGTAAATGAAGGTCTTGATATCCACATCGTAGTATCCATAGTAGCTTCTTGTGGTCGGAACGAGGTATTTTGAGCCTAGCACAGCTAGTCTGTCGCCGTCCACGAATATTCCGACTGGATTCAATTCGCCAAAACTGATCTTTGTGACGAATCCTGCATTTTCAGGTGGATATGCTCTCAAGATCGAAACGGTATTTCCAGACAGTATGTAGATGTATTCGCCATCAGTCTTCACAGTATCTGACTCGTCGATTCCAGCAACTTGCACATTCGTAGATGAATGATCGAACGACGCAAAGCTTTCAGAGCCTGCTCTCGCGTTGGTGTCCGTGATGCCTTGGGGTAGCAGTTTGACATCTGATGGCCCATAGAATGGAAACGGAGTCCAAGTTCTCGAGTTTTGCATCAGAAAATTCTTCAGCGCATCATAGGATGAAAACGTTGCTAATAATCCAGATGTTGTTACGGATGATGGTGTGGGATGCTGTGATCCTGGGAAATAGCCCACGTTGTAGCACAGTGTACCTAGGACAACGGCGGAGAGAACGGCCGCGATTCCGTAGATTAACGCTCGTTTTTTGATTTTGCTTTCCATTTGTCAATCGCCTACTAAGAACCAGAGTCTTCAACCTATTTTATCCTAATCTCTGGTACAATCCAGTCTAGGGATTAGAACGGTTTCAGGGACCATACACGTGCCGCTTCATACCAAAAGATAATCAACACCATCGCCCCAAACAAAACAACAAATAGGCTTTCCCTGCTGATACCCTGCACAAATAGTAGAAGATAAGTGAGATAAGCCGCAGTGGAAAAAACTGCATAGAAGAAGTACCTAGGAAAGAGAAGTCTTCCCAGCTTGATGAAATGGCGAAGCACGCCTATCTTGACTTCGCTGACCAGAGAATAGCTGCCTCCCACATCCTGTTTCTGCACCAAGCCTATGTCTCGTAGGTGATCAAGATGGTGTTGAGCCACGCTTGGACTGCTGAAGCGCAAGCTTCTCTGAACTTCGCGCACACTCATGGGTCGACCGTTCCTCAAAAGAAGCCAATAGACGTTCCAGTCTTTACCGCGAAGAACATAATCGAACTCGGTCTCGCTTCCCGCGCTCAAAGAACAACACTCTTCTATCAATAGGATTATCGGACACGTTGCTTATAATTCCAATTTTTAGAACATACATTCCTGTGATCGTAAGGACTTGCATCATGAGAAAATCCATCGGACGCAAGACTCCTGCATGTGCTTAACATAGTCTGTACTCACAATTTGTGACGGCTTCTCGTGTTCACTGATCGTGCGTCGATCCTTAAAGGGTCCAGCACGTTACGTTGTGATTGAGGTGAAAAATATGCAGAACGAATATGATGTGAAGAAGAGCAAGGCGCTGGCCTATTATGATTGCTTTAGACGTTTCAGGCACCTCTAAACCCTTCTTTTTCTTATTCAAAACCAGGTGTGCGCCAATATGTTCGCGCTCGCGAAAACTAATAAACCTAGGGAATCAACGGATTACGATAAAGGAACTGGCAAACGATGAAGGCAGAAATCGAAGTCGCAAAGCTTGAAGAGTGTGACGAAGTCGAGTTCATGAATTTCCTCAAAAAGGACAAGATCCTAAACATTTTCACCATTTGCGACCTAGAGCGTTTCAGGGACAAAACACAAGTCTGGATCGCTTTCAAGAAGAAACGGATCACCGGCCACATTCTCATCTTCAACGATCTAATCGTCAACACCCATGGATCGCCTGAGAGCATCAAAGAACTGATGCATAGAATAACGCTAGCTGAGCCCATACTTGTGATGGAACCAAGTAATTTGAAAGACATTAAAAGGCTCTATGAGCCAATAGAACCTACTGATAAAGCCACAGGAGGAAAGATCACCACGTATCATGTCATGAAGCTGGATTTGGCTGATTTCAAACCTTCGACTAAACATAATGTTAAGAGGATCGTGAAAGAAGACCTGAAAGAGGTTCTGGATAGGTTTGGTGAGGAATGGAAAACGCGTTTGGAAGGAGCTATAGAACATGGAATAGCATACGGAGCTTACGGAAACTCGAAACTGACCTCAGTAGCAACTGTGTCAGAGATTGTAGACGAAATAGCATTGATTAGAGGTGTTTACACGTTGCCTGCGTCTAGAAACAAGGGTTTAGCAACTTCAGCGTGTTCAGCTTTAATCAGAGAACTGACCACCAAGAAGAAGACACCGATTCTGTGGGTGTCAAAGGACAACCTTCCAGCAAGAAAGATCTACGCGAGACTAGGGTTCAGACCGACAAAATACAAGCTGCTCGGCTTCAAAGGAAGGAGAATCACTCATTCATAGAGAGAGCGCCTTCCTGATTACCTCTGCAACTTTATCTTCAAACCTGTTTGTATCAACAATCGTCCAACTGTTAACCGATGCTAGCACAGAGCCATCAAAAAGAGATTGTTGATGAGCTCACCAAACATCAGCTCACCCTAGAGCACCAAACACGAAAGCCAGCAATCCTACAACAAACCACAGCAAAACAGTTTTCTTGACTTTTCTCGCAGTCTCTTTTGAATGATCCTTTGCAAGCATTAGTGAAGAAACGATAAGCCCGAGATCAGTCACAACCACGAATGGAATGAACCAGAGAGAAACGAGTTTCAGGAACCACGGTATTGGACTCAACGCGACTGCTGAAAGATAGAATATCACAGCCACAAAAGCAGCCACTCTGCCTCCATAACGCACAGCCAACGTCTTCACATTCTGTGCCTTGTCGCCTTGAACATCCACGATTCCCTTCGTTATCTCTCTGCCCGTATTCGAAAGAAACGCGATCGAAGCAAAAACCAAAACATTCAATTGAACAACGCCCACGATCGCAATGCTTCCGTAAACAAAAGGTATCGCCACACACGCACTCACAAGAAAATTACCGGGTAATCCGCTTCGTTTGCCGACCGTTGTATAGACCGCGAAGATTACCCATGCAATCACGGCCGCTAGAAGACAAAGCACGTTCGCCAAGTATGCAGACAAAAAACCTGTAACAGTGAGTATCAACGCAAAAACTAGAGCTTCTTTCGGCCTAACCGTGCCGCTAGGGATCGGACGACCGGGCTCGTTGACCGCATCAATGCTCCTGTCATAGTAGTCGTTTATCGCCATAGACGCAGCCGTCAAAGCAAAGCCAGTGATGAACCCATAGATGAGGCTCACCCAAGACCCGCTCAGTTTCTGTGAGCTCGCAAGCGCTGCCCCTATTATCACTGCAAATCCCATCATCGCGCAGTTTATAGGGCGCATTAAACCCACAAAGCCGGCTATCCTGCTCATAAACGCTCAAGCCTCGAAGTAGTTGCTCAAGGCTTTCATTGAGGTAAGTAATAAAACTCGCGTTTGTTCTCGAAAGTGTTAATACGCTTCTCTTGAATAAATGATCAAATTCGTTGGTGATGCTTTTTGAACGCCAACTATCAACCAGAAAGACTGAGAGTGATAATCCCCGTAGGGGGAAAAGCGAAGCGTCTTCTTCCCTTAACAGCTGAAACAAGCAAAGCCTGTGTCCGGCTCATGAACAGACCCATGATAGAATTCTCACTGCTCTCGCTTGCGCGCCAAGGCATAAGGAACTTCATTTTCGGAGTGAAAGGCTACACAAACTACAGAGACTTGCACGACTATTTTGAGTCTGGATACGGTTTCTCCACTAGATACGAGATAGAGCCGCGAGTTCACATAAAATATCAGCCGAATGTTGACGACTTGGGAAGTGCTGATTCCGCAAGGATAAGCATGGATTACTATGATGTGAAAGACCCGGTTTTTGCAGTGCAGGGCGACAACATCTTTGACGTTAACGTGAAAGAGCTTGTGGATTTTCACGAGAAGAAAGGAGCCACGATGACGATAGCTTTGAGAGAGGTGGACAATGTTGAAGGCTTTGGAATAGCAGACATAAACAGAGAAAAACGTATCGCAAGGTTCGTTGAAAAGCCATCGGCTAAAGAGGCCCCTTCGAACTTGGCTAATACAGGATTGTACATGGTTTCACCGGAAATACGGAAAATATTCAAAGAGAAAGGGGTTAAACAGATAATCAAAGAGAATCACCGTTTGGACTTCGGCTTTGACTTCATCCCATACCTAATCAGAACAGGGAGGCCAGTGTACGGTTACACGTTGAAGGGGAGTTGGTACGATGTGGGTACGCCAAAGCACTACTTAGAGGCCATGCATGACATGCTTCACGGTCGCTTCTCATCCTTAACTGACTTCGGCGGGAAAATAGGCGAGGAAAAGAGACTGTGGGTTCAGGGAGAAAGCTCAGAAGCACTGAAAAGCAGAAAGGAGATCATGGCAAAAATCAAAAAGGGAAGAATAAAGGTTGAGGGTGCGGTTCTTATTGGAAGACACTGTAGGATTGGCGACGGAGCCAGAATAGTGGATTCATGCATCGATAACTACACTCAAATCGGCAAGAACGCTGTAGTAGAGAAGTCGGCGATCATGGACAGGGCCATAATTGGAGAAAGCGCCGAGATAAGAGACAGCATTATCGGTAGGCATGTCACGGTTTTGTCAAACTCTAAGAAACCGACAAAAATTTATAGAGTTTCCGTAGTCGCAGATGATGTTACTCTGGCAGAAGGCTGCAGACTGACCGCCACCAAGATTTACCCACACCAGTATGTTAGAGGGCAGTTCGAAGATCAAACAGTCATGCAAGACTAGGAATAGTCATAAAACAGCAAGACCGCTCATGCCTTGAACCATTTGAAAATCAGGTATTCCACTCGGTCTTTTTCCAGGCCAGGCACAGCAATTATGAACCTTTTCCTGACTGTTGTGGCCAATCTGCCAGTCTTAACTATCTCTGTGGCAGTTATCTTTGATTCTGCTTTTTTGACTGAAACCATGTAAGGAGCATGCTCAACACCTGGTCCATACTTGTAAACTGCAAAGTCGCATCCAAACTTTATTCCAGGAGTGACTACCAGACCTTTCTCGCGAAAATCGCGGTAAACGGCGTATTTCTCATCGAACTCTTCGTACAGCCGCTTAGCCATTTGCCGAATCTTCCTAACACCCATCTTCTTCTCAGTTGATCCTTCATGAACTGCTATTACACCTTTCTCAGTGAGATATAGGCCTTCCATCAAATCCAAGATCAGGGGAACATTGAATTCTGGGGTTTTCGGTTTCGCAATTCCAAGAGGTTTTCCATAGTAACCCTTCTTGTAGAGTTCTGAGCCGCTTGACGGATTCCACACGATCAGAAAGTTTTCGATGAATTCCACCGGGATTTTCTTGGGCATCCGCTTTTTCGCCTTTTACATGATAAGGGATAGGATGGTTGCTGCATCGGCTGCATCTTCAGCCTTGTCTGCGGAATCTTCCAAAAGCTGGAGGACATCTCTTAGTAGGATTAGGGCGGGCAGGTCAAGCTTGCCGGTGAGGGTTTTTATTTCAAGCTCACGGTAGATCTCATCAACGACTCGCTCAGCCGCTTCAACATCCTTGGCTTTTTCCATGACTTTCGTTGAGCCGTAACTGAGAACCATCATGGTTTCTCTGAGCCTAAGCACTGCTTCAAAAGCGGCTTCTGAAAGTTTCAACAGATCCTTTTTTATGTCGTTCGGAACGTTCCAGTTGTGTTCCATAATTTCAACCATTCGGAAAGCTATGCCCTCAGAGAAATCTGCGATCTCACTAGTCAGGTTAGTGAATCTAAGAAAGTCTTCACGGCTGAGCAGAATGGCGCCTATCTCAGCCAGTTCCTGCGACACCAGCCTTCTGGCCTTGTCCACCTCTTCTCCGCCCACTCTTATCTCACCGAAAAGCTGTCTGGCCTTTTCTTTGTCGTTCTTGCCGAAGCAGTCCATAATTTGAGGGATTTTTCTGGTCAGATCCTGAACCTTACGTAGGTGTTCTTGGCAAACACTGAGGGCTCTCCGTTTTACTCGTTCTTCGGTTTCTGCTGGAAGCACCAAATTATTTTCCCGCCCACAAAAAAGGCTGTTTTCTTTTGGCATATGATATGCTGCAGTGTTAAAAAAGGTAACTAAATCTCAGGTGTCGATTTGCTTGCCAAGTTCTTCGAAATCGATTTTCTGTCGGAAATAGTCATGTAACAGTCGAGGTAGGTCTTCGATTTTGCTCCTAACCTGTTTCCATGAGTCACGGTCACGGATTGTTACGGTGTTGTCTTGTAATGTGTCATAGTCTATCGTTATGCCCAAGGGTATACCGATCTCATCCGCACGTGCGTATCGTCTGCCTATCGATCCAGCCTCGTCGTATTCAATCACCAACCCTTCATCAAGTAGTTTCTTGTAGACTTCATTTGTTTTTTCGGGCAAACCGTCCTTATTCACGAGAGAATAAATGCCGATCTGAATAGGCGCGATGTCACGAGGGAAGCTGAGCACAGCTCTGTCATCCTTTACGCAGTAAGCATATTCAAGCACTACATAGAGGAGCCGATCCAAACCGAAACTTGGCTCAACAACATGTGGAATGAAACGTTTCCCACGCTCCACGACCTTCTCACGAGCGAAATACACGTATTCAGGCAGTATTTTGTACTCTCCAATCGTGAAATGACCCTTTTCCTTGAAGCATGCTTCAACCTCTTTCGGATCAGCCTTAGTGATCATGTCTCCGACCTTTGCAGCCTCTTTCTTGAAGATGGGGCCAAGTTTGGCCATCTGAGGCTTTACGAGAAGCTGTTCTTTCTCAATTGGTTTTTCGTATTCTTTGAAAACTTGCATGTCTGCGCCTGTAGATTGCATGTGGCTTTTCAAGTCGTAATCTGCTCTGTTTGCGTGCCCCGACACTTCAGTCCATCCCCATCGTTCAAGCAAGACTTCTTGGTCGAAGCTTTGAAGCGAATAGTGTGCCCTTTCCCATGGAAGTTTCTCGATGAAGCGCTGGTTCTCAGCTGGAACACCGAGGGCGATCAGTAGTCTTTTGGCCAGAGCCATGAAAGCCGCTTGCCACTCAGATTTGATAATTCTCTTTTCTAGAGCTTCTTTCACTGTAAGCTCCATGATTTCTTCTATATCACCTGCATGACCGATCTGAGATTTCAATCTGTTTTCAGCCAAAAGAAGCCGCAGTGTTTCATTCTCAACATCCTTAGGCAGAAAGCAATCTGGTTCCTCAGGGTCGAAGAAGAATTCCAAATCGGCTATAGTGAATTCCCTGAGTCTTAACAGACCTTGCCTTGGCGAGATCTCATTTCGTAGGGCGTGGCCTATTTGGATGACTCCAAAGGGAAGCTTCTCTCGCGCCATTGAGTAGAGGCGATTGAATTCTACGAATATGCCTTGCGCCGCTTCTGGTCTACCGTAACCAATTACCTCTGAATATGGGCCTATTGTTGTCTTGAACATCGTCAGAAACTGCTTTGGTTTGCCCAACGCACCTCCACATTCTGGGCATTCTAGGCCGTGCTTGTCGATCGCCTCTTTCAGTTCCTTCAGGCTTAGCTTCTCGACTTCAGCCTCGCTCATGTTTGCAAATTCTCTTAGCAAATGATCAGCACGAGACTTTTTCTCGCATTTCTGGCACTCAACCATTGGCTCTTTGAAGTGGGCTACGTGGCCTGACGCCTCGAAAACTTGTGAAGGCGCAATGATAGGTGATTCCACTTCCAGAATGCCGAGTTTGTAAACAAAGAACTCTCTCAGTTTCCGTTCAATGTTCTGTTTCAATCTTGCGCCCAAAGAACCATAGGTTACGAACCCGCTCACGCCGCCGTATATCTCGTAGGACTGCCAGAAGAAGCCTCTCCTACGGGCAAGCTCATTGATTAGAGTCAGTTTGTCAGGATTCCTGTCTTTTTCGCTCATCTCGGCTCACATCTTTTCGTGTCTAGCGTTCAAGGGTTTAAGACTTACTAGAAATAATAGGTTGTGCTTCATGGGGGTTTTGTGTTGCGGAACGCAGCTTTTTATAAGACGTGTCTAGGATAGAGATTCCGTAGGTGGCAATGCTTGAAAATCAAAGTTGCCTTGGTGGGTGTTGGAAATTGTGCCTCAGCGCTTGTCCAAGGTCTGCAGTACTACAGCAAATGCGATAAAGAAGAGTGTTTAGGGCTTCGCAATCTGCTTCTAGGGGGTTTCCACCCAAAAGACATTCAGATAGTTGCGGCATTCGACATTGGCAGCAGAAAAGTGGGAAAAGACCTGTCTGAAGCCATTTTTGCACCTCCAAACAATGTTGCGAAGATGACTGAAACAGCACCATCTAATGTCGTCGTGCGTAAGGGTCCAGTTCTAGACGGCATTGGTGAATACACAAAGAGCATTGTACAAGTGAGTAACCAGCGAGAAGAAAACATCCTAAGAACGCTGAAGGAAAATGATGCAGAAATCGTGCTCAACCTACTTCCGAGTGGAGCAGCTAAGGCGTCAGAATGGTACGCGGAACAAGCATTGGCTGCAGGTTGCGCCTTCATAAATGCGACGCCAAATTTCATCGCCAGCAATGAGGTCTGGGCTAGACGTTTCGATTTAGCAGAAGTGCCTCTTGCAGGCGACGACTTGATTGACCAAGTCGGCTCAACTGCATTGCACAAGACACTACTGCAGCTTCTCTCCAAGAACGGCGTCCACGTTACTCAAACCTATCAGCTTGACGTTGGTGGTGGCGCAGAATCATTAGACACAATGGAAAGGACCAAAGACCTCAAGCGCGCCGTGAAAACAGAGTCGGTTGAATCAGCGTTACCTTACAAGGCTGAAGTGGTGGCAGGTTCAACTGATTATGTGGATTTCCTGCAGAATCGTCGCGACAGCTATTTCTGGATCACCGGAGTACACTTCTGCAACGTGCCGATGCAAATAGACCTGAAACTCTCAACCATTGATGCGCCAAACGCAGGTTCAGTACTATTCGATGTGATGAGAGCAGTTAGGTTAGCAAAGGAGAGAAACCTGAAGGGGCCGATTTTGCCGATCTGTGCATATGCCTTCAAACATCCGCCACAGCCGATGTCGCTTGAAGACGCGGAAAGGATGTTCGCCGATTTCATAGCCTAGGCAATTCTTTCGAGTTCACTGATTGTTTTCTCTTTTGCTCCAGTTTGTTTCAGCTTTTCTTTCAGCACGGCTATTGTCCTTACTGGTGTTGGGTCTATTCCACGAAGTATGGCCAGATATACGCTTGTGAAGTCGCCGACGCAGATCGTGGAGGACATCTTCGCCAGACTGCTCTTTCCCTTTGTCCAGACCTCGAAAATCCTTAATGCTTCTTTGCGCATCAGATCTTTCGTGACTTCAATTCTCTGCTTCATTTCGATTCTTTCAGTGCCGTCACGAACGAGAATTATGGAAAAACAATCAGCAAGTTTTCTGACTTCTTCCCAGCCGACGATCTCATTATGATCGAGTTCTGGAAAACACTCCCACTTAGCTGGGATCTTGCTGTTTTCATTGAACTGGGTCTTGAGACGCTGTGCCACGGCACGATAGGTGCCAAACCCGTAGACAACTGGAATGGTGCCACAAATGTCAGACGCTAGCGTCTTGGAGAAATTGGCGGAAACAAGCTTCTCAGGTGAATTTTCACAGCTGATCTTCTCTAGAACCTTGATCGTTTCAGAGATCTCTAGCTCGACGTTAGAGGCTAAACCAATTTTCTCTAAGAATATGGGTAGTGGCATGAACAAGTATGGAAGCGTCGCTCTTGGAGCCATTCCTGAAGGAACACGCAGATTTGGGACATCAAGCTTTCCGGCAAATTTGCTCAACGCGCCTCCGGAACTTACGCAGACAACCATACACTTCCGCTTTACTGCATCAAGGAACACGCTCAAGGATTCCTCAGTCTCTCCGGAATAGCTCACGACAAAAACTAGAGTATTCTCATCCGCATAGGCAGGCAATGAGTATTCCTTGCAGACTTCGATTGGAGTGGTTACTCTGTCCCTTGCCCAGTCTTTCAAGAGTTCGCCGCCTATACCCGATCCTCCCATACCGGCAACGATCACAGAGCGTGGTTTGCAATAGTTGATGGACACTGTTTTCGCTAGTCTTGCAGCCTCTCGATAGTGTCTAGACGCGTCAATGCAGAAGGAAAGCATGTTGCTCTTGTCAATTTTCTTGATTCTTTCAAGATCATCCAAGGCGCTAAGCTTGGTCAATCAACTCATCCTCGTCTGTTTCCTTGCAATTCTTATATGATGGAATTGACTTTTAAGCAGACGGTTAGC
>CAZCRE010000012.1:0-22596 GCA_964501075.1 uncultured Candidatus Bathyarchaeia archaeon | reverse complement strand
TAAAGCAGAAAGAGAAAAATCCTCCTAGGCTTTGCGACGTACTAATTCTCACCCCCAAAACACAGACACTTGCATCAACATTGAATATGCACATTCAACGAGACCGCCGACGAATTTCACGTCAAAGTTGCGCCAGCATTGGGCAAAGCGTGCAAGGTACTAGGGGTAGAATTCGAATGAGCCGCGGCATGGAAGGCGAGAAACTGCTCAGAAAACGAGATAAATTAAACGGGCACATAATTCTAGAAGCGAATCAGTAGTCTTAAATATTTGTCCACCTTCGCTCATACAGAGTTTAAGTGATTCGAGCATGCCTAAACAAGAAAGCGGTAAGTCGCATCAGACAAGGCCAATAAGCAAACGTCCTCCAAGCTGGTGCAAATACCAACCTGAAGAAGTTGAGGCACTAGTGATTAAACTAGCCAAGGAAGGCAACTCCACAAGCCGCATTGGCACGGTTTTGCGAGATCAATATGCAATCCCATTGGTCAAACCCATAACGGGTAAAACCATCACCAAAATCCTTAAGGAAGCACAACTTGCACCAAAGATTCCAGAAGATCTGGCTAGCTTAATGAAGAAGGTCGAAAGCCTAAGCGCACACTACCAAAAAAACAAATCCGACTTGCACAACAAAAGGGCATTGCAGGTTACAGAAGCAAAAATCCACAAACTCTCAAGATACTACAAGCGTGAGGGTGTTTTGCCGAAGAACTGGAAGTACGAAGCAAAGATAGCTTCGTTGGCATAGCATTTCATGTTTTTTAGGAGTCTTTGGCTCTTCAGCATCTCGTTTAAATCTTAATTTGGTGATTTAGCCTAACAGGGATTATCATGGTGATAAACGAGAGTCAAGTCGCGGCATTTTCAGACTCAGCAACCAAAGCAGCGAAGACAATACGTGAAACTGTGGAAGAAGATGGCTTGATTCACGTCTTTTCACACTTGGATGCTGACGGAGTGGCAGCCGCTGGCATTATAGGTAAGGCTCTTGCAAGACTTAACGCCAGGTTTCGGATCAGGATAACACAATGGATTGAGGAAAAGATCATCGAGGTTCTCTCAGACAAGCCGCAGCTGATAGTTTTCAGCGATTTGGGAAGCGGATACGTTGATCTTTTGAAAGAGAAACTCGGCGGCTTCAAGATTGTTATTCTGGATCATCATCAGATTGTCGGTGAGGGCACGGATGATTTTGTGCATGTGAATCCCCATTTGCATGGAATCGATGGCGCACGAGACATAAGTGGAGCGGGCGTAGCATATTTCGTTGCAAAAGCCATTGACAAAGCAAACGTGGACTCAGCACCCGTTGCCATAGTCGGCGCATTGGGAGATATGCAAGATAAGTATGACCAAAGGATGCTGGGCGGTCTAAATGAGAAGATCGTGGAAGACGCTGTCCAATCAGGAAGCTTGACAGTTGAGAAAGACCTGATCTTTTTCGGCAGAGAGACACGGCCGATCCACCGCACGCTAGCTTCAACAACCAGCCCATTTATCCCAGGCATAAGTGGTGAAGAAGACAAGAGTCTAGCCTTCTTGGCAAGCTTGGACATCAAGCCTCGAACACACGATGACAAATGGAGAGCACTACGGGATCTTTCAGATGAAGAGAAGAAGCGACTATGCTCGGCTTTGGCGGATCATCTGCTTTCCAAGGGTTTACGGTTGGAAGTGACCAACCTCATCGGCCACGTCTACATTTTAAACCGAGAAGAACCTTGGACGCCGCTTCGAGATGGAAGGGAGTTTGCAACTCTATTAAATGCAACCGGCAGAATGGATAAGTCAGGCTTGGGCGTTGCAGTTTGCATGGGAGACAGAGCCGACGCGTTTGAGGCAGCAACCAAGGTACTCGATGATTATCGGAGAAGCATAAACAAGTATCTGGGCTGGGTGATGGAAAAACCAGAACGGATGCGAGAACTCGAAAACATATACGTGGTCTATGGTGAGAACTTTATCAATGACAAGATTGTCGGCGCGATCAGCAGTATCCTTGCGAGTACTCTGCCAAATCCCGAGAAACCACTAATCGCTTTTGCCAATGTCGAAGAACAAGGACTGGCAAAGATCAGCGCTCGCACAATCGACATGATCGTGGCCAAAGGCGTCAATCTGGGGGACATAATGCAGGCGGCAGCAGAAAGATGCGATGGAAAAGGCGGAGGACATAACGTGGCAGCAGGCGCACAGGTCCCATTAGAAAAAATAGATGATTTCATAGGAATCGTCAACGAACTCATCGGGCAAAAGCTGAAAGGTGAAAATGTTGAAAGCCGAGATACTGCTCGACTACGATAACAGCATTATCGCTCAAGCGATTGCAAAAGCAGTCTCACCTGATAATACCAAGACACCGAAAGGTCTCTCTGTTAAGACAGTCTCCAACGGAGGGAAAGTAGCCACAACAATAGACGCTCAAAGAAAATTCGCGACATTCATTGCGACAATTGACGATTTGCTTTTCTGCGTCTCTATAGCTGAAAAGACGATTCAAGCAGCAAGAGAACTAGAATAGGCACTACTGAAGGCTTGATGAATGGTTAGGGATTATGCTAGGAATTTGCCATTCTTGTAGAAGAGTTCATTGTCTGCGTAGATTTCCGCATTTTTCTTCATGTCTTTCAAAATGTCCCAGTGTATAGCTGACTTGTTTAAGGCTCCTGTCTCTGGGTAAGCGTTTCCAAGCGCCATGTGGATCGTTCCGCCCATTTTCTCGTCGAAAAGCATGTTTTTAGTGAATCTTGTAATCCCATAGTTTGTACCGATTGCAGCTTCTCCGAAGCGGTCTGCGCCTTTGATCTTGATCAGTTCTTTAAGGAGGTTTTCGCCTTTTGCAGCTGAAGCTCTGGTAACTTTTCCTTTCTTGAATACAAGCGATATGTCTTCCACTTCTCTTCCCATGTAAATCCCAGGATAGGTGAACCTTATCCGACCGTTCACGGAGTTCTCAACAGGTCCTGTGAAGACTTCGCCGTCGGGCATGTTTTTGTCTCCGCTGCAGTTCATCCATTTTCGCCCTTTTGCATCGAAGGTTAGGTCAGTGTCCTCTCCTACTATTCGGATCTTACTTGCTTTGTTCAAGAAGTTGCAGATCCTTTCTTGTTCTTTACGAATTTTCTTCCATTCTGCGATGGGGTCTTTCTTGTTGATGAGGCAACTCGCATACACGAAGTCTTCGTATTCTGTAAGTGACATGGCTGCTTCTTGTGCCTGATCCGTGATTGGGAATGGTAGAAGGGTCCATCTGAGTTTTCCTTCAGCAACGCGCCTGTGGAAGATCTCTGTCAGTCCACTTCTGGAAGCTTGAAATGTCCTTATGCATTCTGGTTCTACGTTGGATAGTCTTCTTGGGTTTGGTTCGCTCAGCACACTTATGCTTACATCCATGTTCTCATAGATGAAAACGTCGAAGGGAGACACGAATTTCAGTTGATGTTCTTTTGCATGTTTAAAGAATACGTAGTCGGAATATAGGCTTGGTATCACCCATGGGTATGCGTCACTAAGTAAGCATTGTTTGTATATCTCGGTCAGTAGCGGCGCCGCTTGTGCACTTCCTCTGATGATGATTTTATCTTTTGGATTTACATGCACACTGTAGTGGACGCTGAGTTTGGCAAGTTTCTCTATTCTTTCGTCAACCATCCATGTTCAACTCGTTGATTTTAGCAAGCAATTCATCATTTCTGTTCTTTTTGTTTTTATGGCTTATGGAAAATCCTTAATTGAACTTCGGGAGGCGTAATATGCGACCTCATGGCGGCAAGACAAGCAGAGAAACTACTACTGTCAACTCAGGCATGGTATATTGTGATTCTGTCGCCTTCCTTAATTTTGAAGAACTCCGCTGCATTGCCTTGATTCATGGATATTTCTAGAAAACCATGACTGCCAATAATGGCGAGTGGCCTTGTCTTTCTTTCCTTTGCATAGGCTCTGCATAGCTTCAGTTTTAGCTTGTTTCTCTTGATCTTCGCTTTGATCTCTGTCCCTATGACCAATGGCCCAAGTTTTTCTAGTGCGAAATTTGTGATTATATTCCCAAAACTGTCTATGTAAAGGGCTTCACCAATGAGCACATTATCTCTCTTGATGATTCCAGCAAATCGCGGCTTTTCGATTTTGTGAATCTCCAGCCCGAACTCCTCTGCTTTGGCTCCGTTTGCCAAGTGAGCGGCGGCTGGGGCGAAAATGTCCCTGCCGTGAAACGTGTTTGATGGTTTGGAGAGCATGAGCTTCTGGTTTGTTATTCGAAAAACATGCTCTACTCCTTGATTTGTTGCAGCTAATGCTAGAACGCCATTGTCTGGTCCAATTAGAAAGCCGCCTTTCGTCTGTATGAGCAAAGGGTGCTTTTCCGTACCTACGCTTGGATCTACAACTGCAACATGGATCGTACCCCTTGGAAAATATGGTACAATCGAAGCAAGCACAAACGTCCCCATCCTTATGTTGAACTTTTCAACATCATGCGTTATGTCAACAATCGTTGCTTTCGGACTGATGTTCAAAATAACCCCCTTCATTTCTGCTACGTAATGATCTTTCAAACCAAAATCCGTGGTCAAAGTGATAACTGGGCGTGACATGTGCTTATTTTATAAGTCATTCAGAATAACTACTTTTTCACAAATGGCATGTAGAGCGACAGCTTATGATGTCCAGCAAGAGCGAATTTACAACAAAAAACATAGCTCAGGCCGCTATTTTCACATCCCTCTATGTAGTCTTCGGTTTTCTCAAAATCTCCCCCATAATAGGGTTGCCTGGTCAAGCCATAACAGCAGCGGCAATCGTTGCTCCACTTATCGGAATAATCCTAGGACCTTACTTAGGAATGTTGTCTGCTTTTCTTGGAGGCACGGTTGGTTTCTTCTTTGGCTCTTTCTCACCGCTAAGCCTAACTTCGGGCGTTGCTACAGCTACATGTAGCGGCTTGATCCATAACGGAAAGCGGATACCTGCCCTCTTGTTTTATCTTGCTCTTTTCCTCCTTCTCGCACTGTATCCAAGCATCGGACCTGTTTGGCTATTTCCTACATATGTGTGGTTTCAGGCAATCGGGCTTCTGGTCCTACTCTCCCCATTGCTGACTGTTGCAACCCAGAAATTTCATACCAGCAACGACTCAAGCGTTTTCTATGCATACTTCGTGACTGCACTGGTTTCAACATTGGCAGGCCAGATAGCTGGAACTCTGACTCTTGAACTTATTCAGGTTCCTGATGCGAACTACTTTCTTGGAACGTGGGTGACTACTGCATTCGTTTATCCGATCGAAAGAACAGTCATTGCGTTGGGGGCAACCTTGATCGGAGTAGCTTTACATAAAGCTCTGGCGTCCTCAAACCTCAAATACCATTTGAATCAAGAGAGCCGCAAGCAAAAGTTGCCATGAAAAGGCACTCACGAAAAGGCATCATCATACTTGAACCGTCGTAGACTCCATCGTCAAAATCCACAGGGGCTTCTCTGATCAATACGACAGGAGTTTTCTCATCGGCTTCACCCATTAACAGATGTGCTGCTGAAGCAAGGTCGTCAGCAACTGCATGCCTTGTAATAATCAATGGCTTTCCATAGAGATCTTTCTTACCTCTGGTGTCTCTTATGGGTTTGAATCCAGCTACTGCCAAAGCGAGGCCAGACGTGCCTGTCCTCAGTGGGACTAGGCCGCTGTCAACAATCAGCACTGCAACTCTCTTGCCTGTCTTGCGTTCCATTTCAGTTTTGATCTTCTCAGCCCATTTCTTAGGATCACTCGGCCACAAGACAACAAAGCCTCGGGGGGCATTCTTGCTATCTATCCCGGCGTTGGGTGCCAGAATACTATCTTTAAGCGTTAGTATTGCTTTCTCGACGCCGCCATAGATCCTGTCAGCTTCACGCAGGACAAGTTCAGCAAATTCAGGCTGCAAACAAAACTCCCTCGCCAGTTCTTCTGCTTTCTCAGAAGGCTCCACATCGCTCAGTCTCGCTACTCGTCCTTCTGCATAAGCCACGATTTTTGAGGCAAATGCCAGGACATCATTATCTTCTAAATGCAAATTCTGCTTCTTTAATGCTTCAATGACTGTCTCCACCAAATCATCACAAATATCTACCTTTTTTGTCTTGACCGCATACAGTTTCATGTTTTCTCATCCACCATGAACAACGGGAACGATTACCAGTTCGTCTCCATCTTGAAGTACAGTTTCCAAACCATCTAGAATGCTAGTATCTTTTCCATTCACAAGCATGAGAACATTCGTTCTTGGATCATCATTTTCTGGACCAATCAATGCTCTTGAAAGCGTGGGTCGATGCTTAACAATGGTATTTATGACATCTCTCAATGATATAGTTCTTTCAAAGTTTAGCGTGATTATGTTTTTCTTTGATGCGGCACGCAGAGACCCCAAAAACCTAACGGTGATGAGCATTGCAGAAGTTACCTCACACGCGCTATACAGCTATTATCACAGATATGTCGTTGACGTTGGTGCCTGTGGGTCCAGTAAATATCAGGTCGTTAAGCCTTGAAAAGAAATGATATGAATCATTGTTTGCCAAGTATTTCTCTGGGGACAGTTCAATTTTTTGAGCTTTGGCCAAAGTTTTTCCATCCACTATTGCACCTGCAGCATTCGTGGGGCCGTCCACGCCATCAGTGCTCAGAGAAGCCACAGCTATTCCATCAATGTGCCGCAGTCTCAGAGCAGCTCCCAAAGGGATTTCTTGATTCCTTCCACCTAAACCTGTTCCAGTTACGACCACCGTTGTTTCTCCACCGATAACTACTCCAGCAGGTTTCGGAACAGGATTGCAGAAAACAGCGATCTCATTAGCTATCGATGCGAGCACGGTTCCCACGGTTCTAGCTTCTCCTTCCAGCGATGCAGTCAATAGGAGCGCATTTACACCTGCTGACTTGAGGTACTCACATGCTGCCGTGCTTGCAGACCTGTTATTTCCGACTACTACGTTGTAGACGTTCTTGAATGCTTTGTCATTAGCTTTCGGTGTCTCTGCGATCTTGCCTCTCTCACCATCCGTTAAAACTTGCCTGATGGAAGCTGGGGTTTCATTCCACAAACCGTACTTGTTCAGGACCTTGACAGCGTCAGAAAAAGTCGTTGAATCCGGAACAGTCGGTCCTGAAGCGATAAAATCCAATGGATCGCCAACAACGTCTGAAAGGATTAGATTCAAAATTGTGGCTGGATAGGCCTTTTTCGCCAGCCAACCACCCTTAAAACCTGAAATGTGTTTTCTAACAGTGTTGATCTCATTTATGTTGGCACCGCTTTTGAGCAAGGCATCGGTCAGTGATCTCTTATCACTTATTGACACACAGTCCCGTGGTAAAGGCATGAGACTTGAGCCACCACCTGAAATCAAACATACGACTAAATCATCTTTACCAGCCTGTTCAACCATATCTAACATGGCGCGTGCTCCTTCAACGCCTTTTTCGTCTGGGATCGGGTGGCTCGCTGGATGCAATTTTATGATTTTAGTTTTGTTCTTGCTTCCTTGTGGAACGTTGACAAGTCCGCATGATATTTGCTGACCCAATATTGCCTCCAAGCCTTCAGCCATAGAGCCGCTTGCCTTGCCTCCTCCGACAACGTAAACATGTTTAATCTTTTTCAAGCCAAAGCTGTGCTTATCCACTTTTAGAATTGAGTTCTTGAGTGAAAGCTTTGAACATATTATTCGCTTGGGATCTACCGATTGAACTGCCCTTTCAAGGCTTGCCAATGCTAACCTTCGGGCTTTTCTATCTAGAGTCGTCTCTCCGTTTTCAACAAGCTGCTCCTTATTCCTTATCGTGACCATTATGGCAAGCCTTTGTACAATTTTGCTTGGACGGATGCGTAAGTGTAATAAGTATATGTTAATAAAGAATTTCGCGAATTAGTGTTTGGTGAAAAATATGCCCAAGCCCAAAGTCTACATTACGCGTGATCTTCCTGAAAGAGGCCTGAAAAAAATAAAGGAACATTTTGATGCAGAAGTTTGGCCTGAATACGCTCCCCCTCCAAAGGAAGTGATTGTCGACAAAGTGGCGACCGTTGACGCTCTTGTTTCACTCTTATCCGACAAGATAGACCCAGAAGTTTTCAATGCAGCTCCAAAGTTGAAGATCGTTTCGCAGTTGGCTGTTGGATTCGATAACATCGATATTGCGGAAGCGACAAGACGAGGCATTTACGTAACTAATACGCCAGAAGTGCTGACTGATACGACGGCTGATTTTGCTTGGGCCTTGCTGATGGCTATTGCACGAAGAGTTGCCGAGGCAGACAAGTACGTTCGCACCGGAAAATGGAAGGTCGGTTGGCACCCCGCGATGTTATCGGGCAGAGATATTTACGGAGCAACGATCGGCATCATCGGCGCCGGAAGAATCGGCTATGCCGTTGCAAAAAGGGCCAAAGGTTTTGACATGAGAGTTCTGTTTTATGACGTTATTCCTCGGCCAGAGATGGAGAAGGATTTTAGAGCAAAGAAAGTTGATTTGGATACTCTGCTGAAGGAATCTGACTTCGTAAGCGTCCACGTTCCTTTGATGAAAGAAACTCATCATCTAGTAAACGCCCAGAAACTGAGCTTGATGAAGAAGACAGCTTACTTGATTAATAACTCGCGCGGGCCAGTAGTTGACGAAAAAGCCTTGTATGAAGCTCTTAGAAAGGGACAAATCGCAGGAGCTGGGCTTGACGTTTTTGAGCAGGAACCCACGCCTGTAGACAATCCTTTGCTGAAACTGGACAACGTTGTCGTTGCACCACATATCTCAAGCGCAAGCCTCGAAACTAGAGCAAAGATGTCTGAGATGGTTGCTGAGAACCTCGTCGCATTCTTTGAAGGCAAAAGACCGCCAAACCTCGTGAACTCTGACGTAATCAAAACCAAGCCTCTTTCGAGGTTGTTCTGACCATAGATTCACGTCTGACAGACCTGTAATAGTTAAATACCAATTCTCTTCTACCCTCAATTCTATTTCAAACAAAGGTGATGCGGATGAACTCTATCTTCGCTAAAAGAATGGAAACGCTAGGAACTGAAACCGCCTTCGAAGTGTTTGCAAGAGCGAAAGCTCTAGAGAAGCAAGGAAAAGACATCGTCCACTTAGAAATTGGCGAACCAGACTTCGACACTCCAAAAAACATCAAAGAAGCTGCTACGAAAGCCCTCAATGCTGGCTACACGCATTACGGTCCTTCCGCTGGAATCCCTGAATTCAGAGAAGTCATTGCGCAATACATCTCAAAAACTAGAGGAATTAATGCTAAGCCAGACGAAGTCGTCGTGACGCCAGGCGCCAAACCCATAATGTTTTACAGCATATTTGCTTTAGTAAATCCAGGCGATGAAGTTCTATACCCTAACCCAGGCTTTCCGATCTACGAGTCATTGATAAACTTCGTTGATGCTAAACCCGTGCCAATACCACTGTTGGAAGAAAATGACTTCAGACTTGACCCAGAATACGTTAAGTCGAAGATAACCAAAAAGACCAAACTGATAATACTGAACTATCCAGAGAATCCGACAGGAGGCATCTTGACTAAAGAGGATCTGAAGGTCATAGCTGATTGTATAGCAAGCAGAGATGACGTGTTTGTGCTTGCAGATGAAATCTACAGCAGGATACTGTACGAAGGTAAACACGAAAGCCTCATCTCGCTGCCCGGAATGAAAGACAAAACAATTCTGTTGGACGGCTTCTCAAAGACGTATGCGATGACGGGTTGGAGACTTGGCTTTGGCGTGATGCGGGAAGACATAGCTCAGAAGGTGGCCCGATTGATGACGAACACGAACTCTTGCACTTGCACTTTCACCCAAATGGCCGGTATTGAAGCGTTAAAGGGGCCGCAAGTCGAAGCTGAAAAAATGGTTTCCGAGTTCAAGAAACGCAGAGAAGTCATTGTTACTGGACTAAATGACATCAAAGGAATAACATGCAAGAAACCACGCGGAGCATTCTACGTGTTTCCAAACATAAAAGGTACAGGGATGGACTGCAGAAAACTTGGGGACCACCTGCTCTACAATGCGGGTGTGGCTGTCTTGCCTGGAACATCCTTTGGAAAATACGGTGAAGACCATCTACGATTGTCATTTGCTAACTCTATTGAGAACATCAAGAAAGCGTTAGATCGCATTGCTAAGGCTGTCGAGAAACGCTAAAGCCTACTCTTCTATTTTTTCTTGGGTCAGAGTTTCAATTATGTCTGTGGCCAGTTGTATCAGGCTGTCAGCTTGTTTCATAGCTTTTTCCCCGTCTATCTCTTCTGACTGGGCGAGCTGCTGTACAATCTCCTCGATTTCTACCAAAATCTTCAGAACTGGGTCGGTTATCGGTTGTGCTCGAGTTTTTTCAGCAGCTTCTCTTATGACTGTTTCTACGAATGCGGGTTCTCCCAGACTATAGTAGATGGCGTTTCGAGCCTTCCTGATGGATTCCAGAACTAGACTTGGAGCCATGTAAGGCATCTTTCTTGCCGCTTCTAGCTCAGCCTTGGCTTCGCGCAAATACCTAAGCGCCCAGCCTTTTCTGTATCCATCCATCAACTACTTTCGCCTTCTTCCTGCGTCTCTTCTATTTCTCCTGTCTCTTCTTCTATTTCTTCACTTGCGAGATAGCGGGTGATATAGCCTGCGATCTGATTTCTGATTTTTGTAGTGGCTCCTTCTAAAAGCAGGCTGGTCAAGCGCTTATTCTCATCGAAGTTGGCAGTAAACTTGTCAGGAAAACGTCTGACGAGTTCTCTGGCCGTTCGCTTGACTTGGTCAGTTCGCACGTTTCCCAAACTCTAAACTCCTTTGAACTCTGTGTTCGTTCTGTCATCACTTTCTAGCGCCTATTATGCGCTGTGGTCATCATAGAAACAACAAGACTAATTTAACTTTTCTCAGTCGAAGCAGTTTCTGGGTCGTCAAATGGGTGTTGCACTGGTATGTGTACAGATATTTTAAATGGAAAATGTCACCTATTGAAATCAGAGGAAGAAACCAGTTTGGATCAGTCGAATATTGCTTCGGCTCCTTTTCCGGAATTGCTTACAATTATTCTTATTCTGTTCTGGCTAGGCCCAGTGATTTGGGGTTTCCTCTGCAGTTTGCCGCGCAAACGCTGTCTTGGATTATTTCTGCTCTTCTTACCTTATATCATATCTTTGATTCTTTGGCCAAACCTGTTGAGTCTCAACGTCCTTTTCGATTACCCACTCGCCACCTACGTAATCCCATCACTCGTAGGTTACGCACTCGGTTTTGTCTTAGTCAAGCGAGCAAAACCCGCACCCTCAAGAGCAGAAGTGACAATAAGTCTCGGTCTAATCGTGTTCTTTCTAGGCTACTCGTTGATGCTTGTCGACCACCTTGGGCACGGAGTCTTTGGCTTGTTCTATTGGGCTGTATTAGTGTCAATCATGGGTGCGGTTGTCGGAGCACTTGGAGTAGCGGCAAAATACACTCGTTCTTAAATCAGCCGTTCTATAAGATGATCTGATTCGACTATCTCATTTCACTCAGTTTTGTGCTGAAAAAGGTTTCAAAATTCGTTATTATCTGGTCTGCTACTTCCGCCACATCTAATTTCTTGATCTCCGCTATGGCTTTTGTCACCATTGGAATATATCTGGGTGAAGTCCTTTTCCCATCGAAAGGAGACTTGAAAAACCTTACAGGTCCATCCGTTTCTGTCAAAAGATTCGCTAGCGGTACTCTATTGACGACTTCACGAATACTATTTGAATAGACCGCTGGGGGGCCTTCTGTGATATAATACCCATTTTCGACTGCTTTCGCTAGTGCACTTATCGGATTGCTGAACCAATGTAACAGAACTTTCTTAACTCTATAAGATGGGAGCATGTCAACAATCTGTGCAGTTGCGCCCCGTGAATGAATGATGGCTGGCAAATCAAGTTCTTCAGCCAAATGCAGCATTTGATCGAAAACCTTCAACTGGTTATCCCAGATGGGCATGTACTTGGAATCCAGCCCTATCTCGCCGACTGCAACCAGTGCCTTATTGTGTGCTTGTTCTTTGATGAGCTCCGATGTCCGCTGAAGCTCTTCTTCAGTTAAGACTTGTACGTTCCAAGGATGAATCCCTAATGCCGCATAAACGAGGTTTGGATATCGTGACGCAATGCTAAGATTTTCTTGACTAGTTTTCAAGTCCATAGAATTTGAAACCAAAGCAATAACATTAGCGTTCTTGGCATCAGTTATGATTTCGTCGACGCATTTGCCATATTCTTCGTCAGAAAGATGAATGTGAGCGTCAACGAATCTCATGGTGCTTATCCAACTCTCACTAGACTTGGAGCTGGTCTGTTTTTATAGTTTCTCCATCCATCTGAATGGCTTGGGTCGTTAGCGGTAGTTTTTGCCAAACATCGAACAAAAAACGTTAAATAGGGCTTTAAATAGAAAAAGACGCTGTGAGGAGTCCTTATGGTTGATTTGGATTTAGCTGTAGCTCCTATGCACAGACTCTGCAAAAAAGCCGGTGCAGATAGAGTGAGTGAAGCAGCAGCGAAAGAATTGGCTAAAGCATTAGAAGAAATCGGTGTGAAAATAGCCAAGGAAGCCCTAGATTTTGCGATGCATGCAGGAAGGAAAACCATAAAATCCGAAGACATTGAAATTGCAGCCAAGAAGATCATGGGCAGATAACTCTTCTCTTCCTTTCTTTTTGTTAAAGTTGAATTAATCTATTCAAGTTCAGAAAGCCTAAAAAACCACGAGACAGCTTTCACTTACTAGAAGCTGATAATCATGGGTGGGAAAAAGAAGCTTAACCTGAAGCAAATGGAGCGAATGCAAGACAAGAAGGACGAGGAAGACAAAGAGAAGAAGAAAAAGGAAAAGGCGGGACCGTCAAAAGAAAAAAGACCTCTTGGAATATTGCCTCCAGACATCAAAAACGAAAAGATAATGTCCGAATTGAAGAAAATGAGCGTTCTAACGCCGTACGCTGTGGCCATGCGCTTCAATGTGCGGATAAGCGCTGCAAAGGTTTTCTTGAAGCAGCTTGAAGAAGACGGAAAAATCCATCTTGTTTCAGGAAATCACAGCATAAAAATATTCAAACCAGACTAGTATAGCAAGCAAGCCATTCTAGCATACATCCACATTTTCGAATGTAGGAGTGGATGCCACAATTGGAGTTTCCTGAAAGAGTTTATACTTCTGATGAAGTCAGAAAGGCGAAGGAACTGATTGATAAAGGTCACAAACACGACTTGACAGTGGAAGGCAGCCAGAGTTTCAAGCAAAAAGTGGAAGATGCCCTTCAACTCGTGAAAACAGCGGATCACTACGATTTCCTGAGAACATATATTCGCCAAATAGTGGAAATCGACGGACTGACCCAGCTACGCAATGCTGACGCGATGATATGGGCAAACAAATACACTGTTGAGAATCCTGTTGATGCTGCCAGTGTCTTCATACAAAAGGCCAATATTATGAAAGAATACCTTGAGCTCAAACATTATTACAGTGGTGAAGCTGAAAAACGTGCAGTTGAGAAGCGGATAGAGTTTCTTGAGACATTAGGACGAAAAAGTACAGATAAGGAAATTATAGTGGAATGCGAGAGACTTCTGAGACTTTGGCGCGAGGGTTCACTGGTTTACTAAGAGTTCAACCCGTATTTTTGTACCGCTCTTCACTTGCTTGAACAGTTCAAGGTTCCTTGTGACCTTGCCCAAGATGTTTACTGGGCTGTAAGGCTGCGTTTCTCCATGAAAGACGCATAAGGCACTTCCCATAGGCCAGAACGCAATGGTGCCATTTTCCACTATGGCCTTTGCCTTCTCCTCACCCATTTTAATTGGCGTCTCGAAATAGATCTCTTCCTTCCATATCGCCGCTCTCCCTTCAATCGGGAGCTTTCTAACTATCATGTCAATCGTTCTTGGCGCTAAGAAGCGCACAAGTTCGCCTTCAGCCTCACCCAAGCCTTCAATAGCGAACTTTACCCTTACTCTTGAGATGTCTACTTTCTCTTCGTTAGCCATTACTTCACGCGTCTTTTTACAAAATCATCCAAGATATGTTCAAGCGAAACCGCGCCTAACACTTTGAGTTCATACAGCACTCTGACAGAGGGCTTATTGATGGCAAGTACCCTTCTCAAATCTATGGGTGTTCCCATTACCACGACATCGCAGGGTACACAATCGATAGTTTCCTTCAGCTCAGCTACCTGCTTGCCACTGTAACCTAAGGCTGGAAGAAGTGGACCCAAGTGAGGGTATTTCCTGTAAGTTTCTTTTATCGATCCAACAGCATAGGGTCTGGGATCAACGATCTCGCTTGCACCACAATTCTTTGCAAGGATCATGCCAGCTCCATAGGACATGCCACCATGTGTGAGTGTCGGGCCATCTTCAATTACCAATACCTTCTTCCCTTTGATCAAATCAGGCTTATCTGCAGTAACGGGTGATGATGCCTCCAAAATGATCGCGCTCGGATTGGCCATCTTAGCGTTTTCCTTGACCAGCTTCACTTTCTGAGGATCCGCAGTATCGACCTTGTTAATTATGATGATGTTCGCCACCCTCAGGTTAGCTTCGCCAGGATGATAAGTCAACTCGTGCCCTGCTCTGTGCGGATCGGCTACAACTATGCTCAAATCTGGTTTGTAGAATGGTAGATCATTGTTGCCTCCATCCCACACTATCACATCTGACTCCTTCTCTGCTTCCCTCAATATCTTTTCATAGTCAACTCCTGCGTAGACAATTATGCCGTTATCAATGTGCGGCTCATACTCCTCTCTTTCCTCAATCGTGCATTCATACTTGTCCAAATCCTCATATGAAGCAAAGCGTTGCCAAATCTGTTTTCTCAAATCACCGTAGGGCATCGGGTGTCTGATAGCTGCAACTCTTAGGCCCCTGCTCTTCAGAATTCTTGCAACTTGTCGAGAGGTCTGACTTTTACCAGACCCTGTTCTGACAGCACACACGGAAACAACTGGAAGCTTAGACTTCAACATCGTTGTTTTTGGTCCCATTAAACGGAAATCTGCGCCGTTTGCCAATACTGCCGAGGCCTTGTGCATAACATATTCATGTGACACATCACTATATGCAAAGACCACCTGGTCGACATCGTGTTCTTTTATGAGTTTGGGCAATTCTTCCTCAGGAAAAATCGGTAAGCCTTTTGGATACATTGCGCCAGCAAGCTCAGCTGGGTAGTTTCGACCTTCGATTCCCGGGATTTGTGTAGCAGTGAAAGCCACAACCTCATAGGCGTCGTTGTTTCTGAAGTAAACGTTGAAATTATGGAAGTCTCTTCCTGCTGCACCCATTATAATAACCTTAATCTTTTGCATCACACAGTCCTCCGTTAAAACCCCCTTCCTCGGGGTTTTCATTACTTGCCAAAGATTCTATTTAAACCTAGCGTGGAAAGGCTATGATAACGAACGTAGGAATATTTCAGCTATAAACCCTATCTGTTTCCTGTTGACTCCAGGATGAACTGGCAGAGAAAGCACTTGTTCCGATGCTTTTTCCGTTACGGGAAGCTTATATTTCCCAAACTTGCCGTAGAAAGGCATGAGGTGAATTGGGTTCACATAGCAAACCAACGCGCCTATTCCATTTTGTCTCAGTGTCTCAACAACTCTGTCTCTGCGTTCTCTGTTTGCGTTTTTCATTCTCACTGTGTAAAGATACCAGCCGTGCTTGTATCCTTCGGGTTCTTCTGGTAACTGTAAGTCTTTTGCCTTTCTCAGTTTCTCAGAGAGGTTACCTGCATTTTGTGTTCTTTTGGCCACAAATTCCGGCAGTTTTCCTAGTTGTACGCACCCTATAGCCGCTTCCATCTCGGGCATATGATAATTATGCCCAACCATCACCGACTTGTACTTCTCTTCTTCACCGTGGCTTCTCATCAGCCGCAATTTCTCAGTGATCTTGCCGTCGTTTGTGGTTATCATCCCACCTTCACCAGTAGTCATGTTCTTGCTTGCATAGAAGCTCCAACATGCTGCATCGGCAAATGTCCCTGGTGGTTTTCCCTTATAAGTTGCGCCGTGAGCTTGAGCTGCGTCTTCGATGACCTTCAATCCGTGTTCGTTAGCGATCTTTCTTATAGGTTGCATGTCAGCTGACAAGCCGTAAAGATCCACTGGCATTATTGCTTTCGTTTTTTCAGTTACGGCTTTTTCAACCTTTTCTGGAGATATGTTGTATGTATCTGGGTCGATGTCAACGAATACAGGTTTTGCCCCGACCATCATTACGACTTCAGCAGTGGCCACAAAGGTGAAACTTGGCAGAATTACCTCGTCACCTTGTCCGATTCCTGCTGCAATAAGGGTTGAATGTAGAGCTGCTGTGCCGGAATTCATGGCTACACCATGCTTTGCTTTCACAAATCTGGAGAAGGAGCTTTCAAACTCCGTAACCTTGGGTCCTGAACCGAGTCCATGAGTAAGTCCACCACTTTTCATAACTTTGACGACGGCTTCAATTTCTTCCTTCCCGATTTGTGGCGCGTTAATTGGAATCATTTTGCTCATGGACGGCTTCTACGTTTGACATCATAATTAGTTTTGTGGTCAATATGCCAACTGTTTGAGACAAACGTCTGCCATGTTTCTTATCGAGTTCTCGCCACAGTTCGACGTGCAAAACGTAGCTCTTTTGACATAAAGAATAATAGATGGGTTCAGCCCCAAACCTATTTAAAATGACCCACAGCTGGATACGTGCATGACCAGGATAGGTGTCTATGTCTGCCATTGCGGTTTGAACATTGCTGGCACCGTCGATGTGGAGAAGGTCGCAGAATACGCAAAAAGTTTGCCAAACGTTGCAGTAGCCGAACATTACACTTACATGTGTTCGGATCCCGGTCAACGGATGATCCAAGACGACATAAAAACCCACAAACTCGACAGAGTGGTAATCGCCACATGCTCGCCAAGAATGCACGAAGAGACCTTTCGAAAAGCAGTTGGTGAAGCCGGATTAAACCCCTATCTGACTGAAATCGTTAATCTGCGAGAACATGTGTCTTGGCCTCATACCTATGAGCCAGAGAAAGCTACAGAGAAAGCAAAAGCGCTTGTTAGGATGGGTGTAGCCCGCGTGCGCCTGTCAGAACCATTGAAAAAACGTAAGGTGAGTGTTGAGAAAAACGTTTTGGTTGTGGGTGGCGGAATTGCAGGCATACAAGCTTCCTTGGATTTGGCTAATGCAGGCTTCAAGGTTTGGTTGGTTGAAAAGGCGCCCAGCATCGGTGGGCGTATGGCCCAGTTGGATAAAACTTTCCCAACACTTGATTGCAGCGCATGCATATTGACTCCTAAAATGGTTGACGTCGCGAAGCACCCAAACGTTACGCTATTGACTAACTCTGAAGTTGTGGGTGTGAAAGGCTTTGTCGGCAATTTTGAAGCGTCAATCTTGAAGAAACCACGATACGTTGACGAAAGCAGATGTGTTGGATGTGAGCTTTGCACAGAGGTCTGTCCTGTCAAAGTCCCTAATAGGTTCAACGAAAAACTGGATCAGACACGGGCAATATCGATTTATTCACCACATGCCGTGCCGAAAATTGCAGCCGTAAACTCAGGTTACTGTCTTAGGTTGAAGACGAGAAAAGACGTGTGTGGCAAATGCCTAGAGGCATGCGAAGCTAAAGCCATAGATTTCAGCCAGAAACCCGAAACCATTCAGACTAGGGTTGGCGGAATAATTCTTGCAGTGGGCTCAGAGGTTTTCGATGCTTCAAAAATGTGTGAAGCTGGCTACGGACGCTTTCCTAATGTGATATCAAACATGGAATTTGAAAGGATATCTGATGCGTCAGGGCCAACTCAGGGAAAGATTCTTTCTCCAAAAACTGGTCAACCACCAAAAAATATGGTGTTTATCCAATGCATCGGTTCACGCGACAAACGCTTTCACGAATACTGCTGCCGCGTAGGTTGTATGGTAAGTTTGAAACAGGCAATTCTAGCCCGTGAAAAGCTTGGCGAAGATGTGAATATCTATGTGTGTTTCAATGATCTCCGGTCTTTTGGCAAAGGTTACGAGGAGTTCTATCGACGGGCTAGAGACATGGGCATCAACTTTGTGGCTGGTATTCCGTCCGACATTCGCATGGCAGCTGATGGTTCTCTCTATTTTGACGTTTTTGAGAGAGGAACGAACAAGCTTCTGGAAATGCATGCTGACTTGGTTGTGCTCGCCAATGGGCTTGTTCCCAGCGAAGACATCAAGAAGATCAATGAACTCTTTCATGCTTCACGAAGTGCCGACGGTTTCTTGCTTGAAGCACATCCAAAACTGCGGCCGCTGGAATGCTCCACAGCAGGGATTTTCCTCGCTGGCACATGCCAAGGTCCAAAAGACGTTCCAGACACTGTTGCACAGGCAAGCGGCGCAGCAGCAAAAGCTATGGACTTGCTGTCGAGTGGAGAGATCGAGCTTGAACCTTTAAAAGCAATTGTTGAAAAGGATCTCTGCAGCGGTTGTCGTGTCTGCGAGTCGCTTTGTCCTTTTCTAGCAATTGGGATGAAGAATGAAAAGGAAGACGATGCAGAAAAGGTTAGAGCTGAAGTCATTGAGGCTATGTGCCAAGGCTGTGGCCTATGCAGTGCTGCCTGTCCAACCGGAGCTATCAAGATTCAGCAATATGGCAACAAGCAAGTCTTGGCTCAAGTCGATGCAGCACTAACTGAAACTGATGCGAAAGGAGGAAACTGAACGTGAGTTTAGTTGACTCTATGTCGATGGCCAAACCCAACATTCAGGCCAGAGCAAGGATTTTGGCCAAGCTTCATGGAAGAGAGTTGCTCAACTGCTTCCAATGCATGAAATGCACGAGCGGATGCACGGCGCTGAAGCTTTTAGAGTTGAAACCTCATGAAATCGAGAAACTAGTGAACTTGAGTCTTGTTGATGAACTGGTTTCTTCTGACATTATCTGGACATGCGTGACGTGTCTAAAGTGCGTGCAAAGGTGTCCCCAGATGGCATCGCCATATCACGTAATCATGGTTTTGAGAAATCTGGCTGTGGAAAGGGAAGCGAAGGTGCCAGAGGCCTTTATGAAAGCCGTCTCTTTGGTCTTGGAAAGCGGACTGGCAGAGACTACCCAAAAGATCACAACTAGAACCATGCAAGTTTGTGAACGTGAAAGTCTGAAACTACCGAAAATCGGTTCCCCAAGGGAGAGTTTTCAGGCCGTTTTCCTCAAAGCTTTGGAGGAAAAATAGAGAATGAAATTAGCCGTTTTTTGGGGTTGCCGGATCTTAACCAGCCAGTACGCGTACGAAATGTCTATTCGCGAAGTCTTGCCGAAACTTGGTGTTGAGCTTATCGATCTGCGCGAAGCACTGTGCTGCGGTGATCCTGTGAAGAGCGTTAACGAATTTGCAGCAAACTATTTGGGTGCAAGGGTTTTAGCATTGGTTAACCTGACAGGTTTGTGTGATGTGCTTGTTCCATGTAATCGTTGTCATTTCGTGATTTCTGAGGCCAAGCATCTTCTGGAAACAGATGAGAAAACACGTGCGAAGGTTGAAGATCTGCTAAAAGAAGAGAATTTGAAGTACAATCCGAACGTTAGAATCTGGCATACAATTGATCTTCTACACGACCGCGTTGGTTTGGATCGTATCAAAAAGTCAGTTTCTAAACCCCTTAAGGGTTTGAGGCTGGCGGTACACTACGGTTGCCAGATTCTTCGTTATAGCAGTCTCGGACGCGTTGATGACGCAGAGAATCCACGGAAGCTTGACGAATTGATAAAAACCATTGGCGCAGAAACTCTGGACTATGCTGAGAGATTGGATTGTTGCGGTTCAGCGTTGATGTATGGCCATGTTGACTCTGCGCTTTCGCTTGCCAGCTCGAAACTCAAGGCCATCCAAGCTTTGAACGTTGATGGACTGATTATTTCCTGCCCAGATTGCGGTTACATGTTTGACGCCAAGCAGAAAGATGGCGCATCAGTTATTGGAGCGAAGCTAAGCCTTCCGGTATTGTACTACACACAGTTACTGGGCTTAGCGGTAGGCATTGCGCAGGACAAACTGGGTCTCCATCTTAACCAAAGCCCAATCGACCAGTTCTTAACAAAAGTTCCTGTTTGATACCTAAACAACTTTTATATGCCCATCCTTTGTAGTTACGGCTCAGGTGGAAACATGGTTGAATTCAGCTTCACAGAAGAACAGGGGCTGTTCCGCAACGCGCTGCGTGAATGGTGCCAAAAGAATCTGCCCATCGAGAAAATCAGAGAGATGGACAGCAAAGGCGAAATTCCGCGTGAAATACTGAAAAGCATGGGGGACATGGGGCTACTTATAATGACTGCTCCACAATCGCATGGAGGCACCGGCGCTGACTGGGTAACTGCATGCATTGCGGCTGAAGAACTAGGCTATGCTGATGTGAGCATTGCTTTGCCTGTCCTTTGGCTCGTGGAGTCTTCTTGGGGCTTTGTCGTCGACAGGCACTGCAGCGAAGAAGTGCGTGAAGCTGTCATTCGAAAAGCCATCAAAGGTGAAGCTTTCATTGGAATAGCCTCTACGGAATCAGGAGGCGGTTCAGATGTCGCTGCTTTCAAATCCACTGCGCACAGAGATGGCAGCAATTGGATTCTCAACGGCGAAAAAATGTACATCAGTGGAACTGAAGAAGCGAGGAGACTGGGTGGAGGCTACTTCGTCATCGCCCGAACTTCACCCGCACAACCAGATGCTTCACATCGGGGCATGACCGGCTTCTATCTACCTATGAATGCCAAAGGCGTAGAGATCAACAAACGGTTTGAAGACATGGGCAGAATGGCCATTTCGACAGGTGGCTTCATGATGAAAGACGTGCGAGTGCCTGACTCCAATCGTATCGGAGAGGTGGACAAAGGCTTCTACTTGACGATGGAAGGATTCGACAGCGCAAGAATTCTGATCGCGGCCGTTTGCATAGGTGCAGCCCAACGCGCTTTGGACATTGGAATGGAGTACATCAAAGAACGAAAAGCCTTCGGAAGACCGATCGGCAAGTTTGAAGGCATACAATTCGAGCTAGCAGACGATTGGGCGCAACTTGAGGCGTTGCGGTCATTGACCTACCGTACAGCTTGGATGAACGACAAAAAATACAACGAAAACAAGTTCTCACAACTTGAAGTCGGCAAAATGATTGCTGCATGCAAGCTCATTGCACCACACCTAGCGTTTGACGTCTACAAACACGTGATGATTTGGCTCGGAGCATTTGGCTATACCAAAGAATGTCCACTAGAGATGGGTCTGCGAGGAATAATGAGCTATTGTGTTGGAGCTGAAGGAGCAAGCAACATACAGAGAACGGTCATTGCAAGGGAGCTCCTGGGAAAGGAATACATACCATACAAGTAAGACTCTTTTCATGCCCTCTTTTCTTTCATGAAGTTTAAGCCTAACCTCAGGAAATCATCCAACCTGACTCCGAACTCTTCGCATTGCCAGATGTTATTCTTGAACCAAGTCTTCTTCAACGAGACACTTTCCAGTTCAACGCGAAGAGTCGTAACACTCAGCTCACTAGCGGTTTTATCCATTTTTTCAATCAGGTTTGCCAACGAGTCTGACGCTACCAAAGCCTTATCCAGCTTGCTTTCAGCTTTCAACCCTGTTCTATTATCGTGCGCTCTTATCGCGTGAATGCAGTGTTCAGGAAGCCTTCCTTTTAGTTTCTCAGATGCAACAATTCCATGCTGGTGTGGGGCATCCCTAGTCTCATCATGGTCCAGATCATGTAGCAAACCTACAATTTTCCACTCATCTGCATTCTCTCCCAGCGTGCGTGCAAGTTCTTCCATTATCTGGGAAGCCATAATTGCATGATTGTATTTGCTACTGTTTTTGATGAGTTGAAGGGCTTCATTCTCTGAAATCATACTTCATACTCCGTTGTTATCAAAAGATGAAGAAAACAAGAGTGCTATTGTAGTTGCCTCTTCAATACCTCTTTAAGTGCTGGTAATACCTCGTACAAGTTGCCTACAATTCCGTAGTCTGCGATCTCGAAAATGGGTGCCTGCTCGTCTTTGTTGACAGCCACTATCACTTTGGAGTCGCGAATCCCAGCGACATGCTGGATTACGCCTGAAATCCCGCATGCAATGTACAACTTCGGTCTGACCTTATGTCCGGATAGTCCAACCCACTCCGAAAACCATTTTCTATCCTCTGCCAAGGGTCTTGAACAACCGACCTGACCGCAAAGAACCGTTGCCAGCTCATCCAGCAAGACTTTGTCTTCTTTCTTCTCTAAGCCTCTTCCACAACTGATTATGACTTCAGCTTCTTCAATTCTTACGCTTGAAGTCTCAAGCGGTCTAGTTTCAACATTTTCTGTCTTTGGCTCTTCAGCCTTCATATCGAGCCTTATTAGCTGTCCGCCGTGATCTTTGGGCTCAGGTTTTTCAAAAGCTCTTGCTGGAACTGTTGCGATCTGTGGTTTCGTTCTGAAAGCGATTGTGGCTGTAGCATTCCCACCATAGGTTATTCTTTCGCCGATCAACCTCCTCTTGTCATCGACATCTAACCTA
>CAZCRE010000011.1:0-23642 GCA_964501075.1 uncultured Candidatus Bathyarchaeia archaeon | reverse complement strand
ATCGGCTTTTGCAAAGAACCCAAAGCAACGACTTCAAGACCTCGCCCTCAACATGAGAACTAAGGCCCTGAGAGCCTTTTTCAACATAGGCATATGCTGCTTCATGATAGGGGCGGTCTATCATGAACCCAAAACATTGAGGGCAGTCTGTTGTAGCTGTCAAGGAAGCTCCTTAAAGAGGGCTTCGAATTTGTATGCCCGAAAGAAGACATTATGCTGCTCAGGACGAGGAAGCAGCCTCATGGCAAAAACATGGTGTAACCTGTCCAGCTATAGTTTGAATTCCCATTTGCACCATGAGTCTTTGGAATGTTTGTCTGGCGGGCAGACTAGGCAGTTCACTTTCACTTTTGGATTTAATGTCACCGCGAAATTCTTCAAGTAGCCAAATCGGACTTTTTTGCATGGAAATTCGCTTAGACCCTTGTTCAGGCGAGTTTCCTGCGTTCTGCAGCGATCTATACGTAGAACCGTATGATCACTGCTTACTTCCACGGTTTTGAAAGGCTGATCCAAAGCCCAACTCGACCTGCGCAGAAGACCCATAATCGTTGATACATCAGGGTTTTCGCTCACGTGGAACATTTTCTGAAGGCTTTTGGCTTCGATGCTTGCCATGGCTTCCCAGACGCCAGCGTCGATGTCGGTTGCTGCCTCAGTTCCAAACTTCCTCTCGATGCCTAAGAAGTATAGGCCATCTACCCTCCACAAGTTCCGTATCTGTAAGAAAAAATAATCCAGCAACTTGTCAAGAGGCATTTTCGCAAGCACTTCACGGTCTTCAACGCTTCCAGAAGGGTACTCACTCATCCCGCGCACCAGCGTAGAAGACTAAATAAGCTTCACATATAACCTTTAAAGCAAAAACCTCGAAAGACGGGTTGCCACATTGCTCGAACAGCTATTCAACACAATAATTCTTGGCCTAATCCAAGGCCTAGCAGAATGGCTACCAATTTCAAGCACTGCCCACCTCAGAATAGCTGAGCACTTCCTAGGCTTAGCAGTCACTCCGCTCTTCGGCATCACCTTACACGTCGGAACACTGGTCGTGGTCGTGTTCTACTTCAGAAAAGAAGTCAAAAACATGCTATCAGCCTTAGCGCATCTGGACTTAAAATCAGAGCACGGCCAACTTATACCACTCATAATCGTTGCAACCATCCCCACAGGAATAATCGGTTTACTCTACGTAAAATTCCTCGAAGACACTCTCCAAACACTCTTGGCAATTGGAATAACCTTCTTGGTCGGCGCAACCATACTCTACACTTCAAGAATCGGAAAAGAAAACAAGGACACCCTAACCTACATGATAGCCTTCATTATGGGCTCGGCTCAAGGCTTGGCAATTTTCCCAGGATTGTCAAGGAGCGGAATAACGATCTCAACTGCACTACTGCTCGGCTTGAAAAGGGAAAAAGCCTTCAAATTCTCCTTCCTCCTATCGATCCCAGCCATAATCGGAGACCTAGCGGTGGAGGCCTACAAACAACGCGGCCAACTAGCCGCCCAGGGAATAGGCACAATAGAGCTTCTGGTGGGAGTAATGATAGCAATGGTTGCAGGTTATGTCGCAATAAAGCTTGTTTCAAAGATAGTGTCAAGCAAGAAATTCCATTACTTCGCAATCTACACCCTGTTACTTGGAATAACGCTGATAGCTCTAGCGCTCAGCGGCTTCTAACCACTTCGGCTTGCCCAACAAGAACTCGGTTAGAAAAACAGCAAACTCCTTGTTCTTCTTATAAACGTCAATGATCTCTTCATTCACAAGCACTTTGAACTCTTTTTTGAGCACATGTGAAATCTGCTCAGCTACGCCGGTATTTCTTCCCCCTTCCTTCAGCTTTTCCCTCAGCAACGTGCTGGCATCAGTGAACTTCCTTCTGACTAGAACAACCCATCTTCCATCTTCCACGTAAGGACCGGAAACGGTGCCTAGCTTGCTCTGATGCTTCGCAATGAATCTTTCACATTCTTTCTCCTTTTCAAGAGGTGGTCCCAAATGCATCTTGACTGGTGAGACACAGTAATGTTCAAGCTCAAACACAAAGATGTTCAGACCTTTTTCATCGCTCCACGGAAGCTCTCGCAGAACCTTGAAATCACTCAACTCAACCAGCTTCCGCAAAGAGCGCTGAGACTTGTAGAGCTGACCCCACAAAATGTCAGGGACAGCATCAACCTTTCCGAATGTGACGAAAACTATTGCTGAGCCTCGTTTCTTCAACTCATGCCTCATTTTGCCTACAGTCAATGACGCTGTTTTAGGAGGATAGAAGAAGTTGAACCTCGGTTTCTTCAAGAACACTTGTGCAGCTGCAACAAGGGTGTAGAGTCTATGCACGCGCACAGCGGAAGCCACGTTCCTCGCCTTGTCAACTGGGTCAACAACCACCAGCGGTTCATCGAACAAGAGGTCGATCTCTTTCTGCCTGCTCTTGAAGAACCCTTCAATATCAATAACCATTCGCTGCCTATACTGTGCAAACGCTTTGAGTGTGTCCATGAATGACTTGTAATGTAGGATCAACAGTTCACACAAGTACCCACTGAACCCACCTATCTTGATCTCGGCACCGTAAACACCGATTCCCTTCATGAACTTCTTCAGTAGGCGCACTTCACCCAGCATCTGAACGTTCAAATGCTTCTTCATGTAATCAGTGTGAAACGGCGTCCTATCCGTAGCGCTCAACCATTCGCCCTGCTTCACTTCATAGCATGGGACGATGTTCACTCTTGTTCCATCAACCACAGCTTCAAGGTAAGGATGCTCAGCGAACCTTTCAATCTGCTTTGAACCAGCCGTAGCTTTTCTAGCAATTCTCAAGCAAACGTCGCCAAGAGACTTTCTAGGTATGGTCTTCGCCACCCGCATAAAAATATCAACGTCGGGCTCTTCACCAATCCAGGTGTCTTTCGCCACTGAACCTTCAACGCGCACCTTGACCTTAACGCTCAGCTCGCTTGATGCAGAAGCCACTTTTCTCTCAAGCTTCTCACTCAACACTCTGATTTTGTCTCTTTCCTTTTTCTCTGGCGTAATGCGACGTAAAACATCTTCAAGAATTTCCTCTATTTCTCCAGTCATAGCCAAGCCTTTCGTCTTTACTGCTTCGGACAGAACTCTCTCTGCGTGGAATAAATCGGCCCCTTAGGCGTCAGAACACTTCTCTTAAGCCTCAGGCACTCACCCCTAATAGTTCCAAACTCGAACCCAGAGTTCTCATCAATTACCCTGCTCAATTCAGCTTTGTTTCTCCCAGACCTCACCCGTGCAATCGTCAAATGCGGACTGAAACCCTTCGGATCAGGCGAAAACCCCAAGCCACACAAGCGAGGTTCCAGCTGACTGAAAATGCTGCGCAACTCGTTAGCGCCGTCAGATATTCCCGCCCACACTACTCTCGCATAACGGGAGGTCGGAAAGGCGCCGACACCTTGAATCTTTATGTCAAACGGAATGAATTGAACGGCCTTCATTTTCTCAAAGATCTTCTCCACAGTGTTAGGAGTAACGTCTCCGAGGAAACGCAGTGTGACATGTATGTTCTTGGGCTCAACAAGCCTAAGGTCTGCTCCCGATTTTGTCAAAATAGCTTGTGCCTCTGTCATTCTTTTCAAAACTGAATCGTTCTCGATATCGAATGCCATGAAGCTTCTTATCATTTCGGACATTGCTATTCCTTCAAGTGTTTTCGCCTATTTCCTTCATAAATGCTTCTATCATCAGCATTGAGCAAGAACAGAAATCTCTACATTGGTTAAGATTAACCATTCCAATCCTACATTATCGCGTTAACTAGACAAACGAATATGCCCTCCAGTGTAAAAGAATATTTGCCAAAACAAACACAGTAACAGACAGGATGCATTATGACCTCAAACAAACTTCTTGTCGGACTCACTGGAATGGCAGGCTCGGGAAAATCAATCGCCGAGAAAACCGCAACCCAAAATGGCTACGACGTTGTGGTAATGGGCGACGAAGTCAGGGCTGAGGCTAAAAGAAGAGGCCTCACTCCAACGCCAGAAAACCTAGGAAAAATAATGCTGGAACTAAGGCGACTAGAAGGACAATCCGCCATAGCAAGAAGATGTATAACAAGAATAGACAAAGCCACCAACCAAAAAATAATCATCGACGGCATAAGAAGCCTAAGTGAAGTAGAAGAATTCAAGAAAAGCTTCCCAAGGTTCAGCCTCATCGCGGTTCACTCATCACCAGAAACTAGATTCAAAAGAATCTACAAAAGACAAAGAAGCGATGACTCACAAGACTGGCAAACCTTCCATGAGCGCGACTTGCGCGAGCTAAGCGTGGGATTAGGAAACGTAATAGCAATGGCTGAATACGTCATAATGAATGAAGGAACTCGAGAATCAGCAGAAGCACAGGCAAGAAGAATTCTGAAGAAGGTCGAAAAAAAATGGATGAAATAAACGTTCAAATAGAAGCCGAGGTCAACCCAACCGAATCCGAAGACAAAGTCAGAAGAGCAGTCGAAACCATCTTCGGCTGCATACCCATGCAAGCAAAGCCTCTACGCAAAGGAAGCCTACTGTTCGCTGAAGCCCAAGGACAGGAAAACCTAGCCAAATTCCACAATCTTCTGAACAGAGAGCGCATCCGAGCAGCCGCTAGAACCGTCTTCTTCCAAGGACTAGAAAAGAAAGCCATCAACTTCTGCTTAAACAAGCAAGTAGCATATGCAGGGCACATTTCCTTCTCGCAAGAAACAGGCGAATCACCCCTAGGACCGATAAAGGTCAAAATAAAATGCTCAAACCCCCGACAACTCCTAGACTGGCTAACCTCCAGAACCTAGCTGGTGCTGTAACTGTCCACAAAAGCATCAATCACCAATCGAGGCGCAGTCCAACTTGGAAAAAGCATCGCATGTGACGCTTTTGACGAAACCAGACCATTAAGAGTGGTCACTCACGCTCATGCCGACCACATGATGGGTCTACGGCAAAGCCTAAAAGCATGCGAAAAAGTCCTGATGACAAGCGCCACCAAAGACCTCGTAGATGTGATGAAAGGCCCACTTTTCCTAATGGGAGGCTACGCGGAGCCACTTGATTATGGCAGAACACTGCAATACGAGGATGAACGAATAACATTCTTCAAAGCTGACCACATCCTAGGCGCAGCACAAGTTCTACTCGAAGACGCAGAGGGAGAACGAATCGTCTACACCGGAGACTTCAGAATCGACGATACTCCGATTCTGGAAGCAAACGTTCTAGTCATCGAAGCCACATACGGAAGCCCAAACTGCAACCGCTCATTCGACGTAGACATAAAAGACCTCCTAACTTCCAAAGTGGAACAAGGATTGAAACATGGCCCAGTCTACATCTTCGGCTACCACGGAAAACTCCAAGAAGTCATGCAAATCCTACACACAGCCGGTCTGAAAGCTCCCTTTATCGCGTCAGAAAAAGTGTTCCAAGTCTCCAAGGCATGCGAAAAGAACGGCATGCGCTTAGGACACTTACTATTGTCTGAGCAAACGGAAGCACAAGAGCTTCTTGAAAAACAATCCCCATGCGTGGCTTTCCACCACATGAACACCAGAGCAAACGTCGGCTTAGGAAGTTTCCGCATATATGTGAGTGGCTGGGAATTCAACTGTCCCACTCGCGAAACAGGAGACAAAGAATGCATCGTAGCATTAAGTGACCACTCGGATTTTGAAGGGTTAATGGAGTATGTGAGACGTTCAAAACCTAAGCTCGTAATCACCGAAAACTATCGAGTCAGCCACGCTGAGACTCTGGCCAAAGAAATCCGAAATCGCTTGGGCATTTCAGCCGTTGCGCTTCCAAGAAGATAGTGGCAACCAAGGTTTAGGCGAAGAAGAAATGCGGTTTTCTGTTTCGCCCCAATCTCTGCCAAAACTTAAAAACCTTAACGTAGACTATTTTCCATTCTTTCAGAGAACGTAAGAAGAAGTGTATTAAATGGGCAAATCATCATTGATTTCAGGATTCTACAAGCTTAGCCCAAAACAACGGCTGCAAGCCGTCAAGGAATTCGCCAACCTAACCGATGAAGAATGTGCACAGCTGCAAAGCGTTGGCTCTCTACCCTTGGACTTGGCTGACCGCATGATCGAAAACGTGGTCGGCACGATCCCTGTGCCATTGGGCATTGGCGTGAATTTTCTCATAAACAACCGTGACTACTTGATTCCGATGGCTATTGAAGAGCCTTCAGTGGTGGCTGCAGCAAGCTACGCCGCAAAAATGGTGAGAGACGGCGGCGGCTTTCACACGAGCAGCACACTTCCAATAATGGTCGGACAAATACAAGTTGTCGGCGTCAAAGACCCTTACGCAGCCAAGATGAGAGTTATCCAAGCAAAAGAAGAAGTGCTGAAAAAAGCGAATGAACAGGACCCAGTACTCGTTTCAGCCGGCGGCGGAGCAAGAGACTTGGATGCAAAAGTGATCAACACCACCCAAGGGCCAATGCTTATTGCCGAGTTGCATGTTGACTGCCGCGATGCCATGGGCCCTAACGCTGTGAACACGATGGCCGAAGCCATAGCCCCAACAATAGAGAAAGTCACAGGTGGCCGCGTATATCTACGCATAATCTCCAACCTTGCCACAAAACGTCTGGTGAGAGCATGGTGCATCGTGCCCAAAGAAGCCGTAGGTGGAGAGAAAGTCGTGGATGGCATAGTAAACGCATATGCTTTTGCAGCAGCCGACCCGTACCGAGCGGCCACACACAACAAAGGAATACTCAACGGCATAATAGCAGTCATAATTGCAACTTGCAATGACCATAGAGCAGTCGAAGCAGGAGCACATGCATATGCAGTCAAGAACGGCCACTACGGAGCACTTTCCACTTGGGAGAAGAACAAAGATGGCGATCTAGTCGGCTCAATAGAGCTACCGATGGCCGTAGGCTTAATAGGTGGTGCCGTGCGCACACATCCGATAGCGAAAATAGCCGTGAAAATCCTAGACGTGAAAACGGCTAACGAGTTCGGTGAAGTGCTGGCAGCTGTAGGCTTAGCTCAGAACCTTGGCGCACTAAGAGCCTTAGCGAGTGAAGGAATCCAACGAGGTCACATGTCTCTACACGCAAAGAATATAGCTGTGGCGGCAGGAGCAACTGGTGGACTCATCGATATCGTGGCCGAAAAGATGGTTCAAGAACGAAAAATACGCATGGACAGAGCAAAAGAGCTGATAGATCAGCACAAGAAATCTAGAAAAGCCTAAATCATCGCTAAACCGAACTTGCACACGGCGAGAAAAATGAAAATAATCCTCGGACCAGCCTCAACACAATTAGGACAAAAAATAGCTGAACTCTTGAACGCAGAAGCAGTACCTGTAGCCTTCAAGACTTTTCCAGATGGCGAATCATACGTACGACTAGAGGGCGAGGTGCAAGACGAGGAAGCAGTCATCGTTCAAACGACAAGCCCTCCGCAAGACCCCAAACTCATACAACTGGCGTTGCTGGCGGATGCGGCTAAAAGAAATGGAGCAAAAAAGGTCTGGGCTGTAGTGCCTTACTTGGCCTATGCCCGCCAAGACAAGGTCTTCCTGCAAGGCGAAGCCCTAAGCATCGAAACAATAGCAAATATGCTAAAGGTTGCCGGCGTTGACCGTCTGACAACGGTTAATGTCCATCAAGAGAAGATCCTGGCGAGGTTTCCCTTTCCAGCAAACACGGTTTCAGCTATACCCCTGCTGGCAGAGCATTTCACGCGGAAAGGTCTAGAGAAATCCTTTGTTCTGGCTCCGGACAAAGGCGCATTGCATCTTGTTGAACAGGCCGAAAAAGTGTTGCGTGGAGGATGCGGATATTTGGACAAGCAGAGAGACCGATATACCGGACAAGTCCACACAGAAAAAAAGACACTTAACGTGAAGGATAAAACTGTGATAGTCTTCGACGACATAATCAGTACAGGGAGCACAATCGTCGCTGCAGCCAAAATCCTGAGAGAGCTTGAGGCTGAGAAGATCTATGTTGCCTGTGTTCATCCGCTTTTGATTGGAGACGCCGAAAAACGCATAATCGACGCAGGCGTCGAAGAAATAGTTGGCACTGACAGCGTGTCAAGTCGCGTGAGCAAAGTGTCTCTTGCACCTTTAATAGCCAAAGAACTGGTCAAGTAAAGGAGCGTTGATGTGGCCAAGCTTTTCTTTCTTCTTTCTGGAGAGCATGAAGACCTGCCGCTTTCCGAGTTAAGGGCAATACTTGAAGCAGAAGATTATGATTATGAAGTCTTGGAGAAGCTTGAGCAAGTTGCTAGGGTTGAAGCTGACCAAAACTGCGTAGGAACCATCATGCGCAGGGCAGCTTTGACAAGGATTTGTGGATTAGAGCTTGTCAATTGTAGGGCAGACATGACTGACATTATAAAGGTTGCACGCTCTGTTAGCCTTGATGAGATGCTGGCAAAGGAAGAGAGTTTTGCGGTTCGCGTAAAACGAGTGAGAAACAGCGCTTCAAACGTCAACCTGATGGCAGTTGAAAGAACGCTTGGTGAACTTGTACTGAGCAAAGTTGACAGTGCAAGAGTCAGCCTGAGAAAACCCGGCAAGACTTTTTTCGGCATACTGACTGGCGACAGATTCGTTTTCGGATTGAAACTGGGCGAGATTTCGGCAAAACCTTTCGTCGAGAGAAGACCAAGAAGAAAGCCCTTCTTTCACCCTTCGGCAATGCAGGCGAAACTTGCACGGTGTATGGTGAATTTGGCCAAGCCACGGATTGGCGACTTGGTTGTGGATCCGTTTTGCGGAACTGGAGGCATGCTGATAGAGGCTTCTTTGATAGGCTGCGATGTGCTGGGTCTAGACGTACAACGGCGCATGGCAAAGGGTGCTCTCAGAAACCTAGCCCATTTCGGCGTGAAGCCGGATGGTTTGATCATTGCAGACACTCGAAGCATGCCGATTACAAGAATTGACTGCGTCGTCACTGACCCACCTTACGGAATCTCCTCGACCACTTTGAAACGAACCACCAAGCAGCTAGTTGAAGAACTCTTGACAAGCGTTCATGGCATATTGAAGAAGGGACAACGGATATGTATGGCTTCACCAAGAACTCTGAAGATCAGAGAAGTAGGCATAGCTTTGGGGTTTAAGCATTTGGAATCGCACTTTGTTTACGTTCACCGAAGCCTAACAAGAGAAATAGTTGTGTTCGAAAAGGTGTAAGCCATGAGTCTACGCGTGATCTTTCTGGGCACTGGCGGAGCCGTTCCCACCCCCAAAAGAGGATTACCCGCCGTTCTTGTGACACGCAAAGGCGAACAAATAATGTTTGACTGCGGCGAAGGCGTACAAAGACAAATGGTAAGAGCCCGAAGCGGCTTTCACAGAAAAACAAAAATCTTCATAACACACATGCACGGCGACCACGTGCTTGGCTTGCCCGGACTTCTACAGACCATGGCACTTCTAGATAGACAAAAGAAACTAGACATCTACGGTCCCAGAGGAATAAGTCAGTTCCTGGAATGCATCAAGGAAACAGTACAGTTCGTGCTAACCTTCCAAGTCGAAATTCACGAAATAGAAGAAACTGGTACTGTCTGTGATGAAGAGGAATACGTCGTTCAAGCAGCTTGGGCCAACCACATAGAGCCAAGCCTATCCTATGCGTTTATTGAGAAATCCAGACCCGGACGATTTCACCCAGAAAAGGCAAAAACCCTTGGAATACCAGAAGGACCTCAATGGTCAAAACTTCAACAAGGGCACGAAGTCAAATCATCCCACGGCAAAACCATAAAACCTACACAAGTCGTAGGACCCTCGCGCCCGGGCAGAAAGATCGTATACACTGGCGACACAAGACCTTCTAATGACATTGCAAAACTGGCGAACGGCGCAGACTTGCTCATCCATGATGCCACTTTGGCTGATGACCTCGCCGCAAGAGCTCAGGAAGATGGACATTCAACGCCAAGACAAGCAGCACAGATAGCAAAGAAAGCCAAAGTTAAACAGTTGATTCTGACGCACATCAGTGCAAGATATGATGACGTCAGCCTACTTCTTGATCAGGCAACCAAAATCTTCAAGAAAACCCAGGTGGCAGAGGACTTCATGAAGATAGAGATTCCACTCTTGAACAGCTAAGGAAAAAGCTGTCTTAGCTTCTGGACGCTCTCTTCAACGTGCTCAATAGATTCGACAACGACGACGTTGTCAAAACGATTCTTTCTCAAGAGGCTTGCAACCCTTTCCCAATCCACAGTTCCACAGCCCAAGCCTAAATGCTGATCACTCTTCCCATCATTATCGCTCACATGCACATGCACAATCTTATCCCTGAAGACCGTCAAAAAAAGTTCTGTCTGCCCGTTAATGTTTGCATGTCCAACATCCAGCACCAGGCCTATGTCTGCATCAACTTCGGCATAGAACCTCCCAAAGTCTTCTACACTCTTCATAAGGAACGGGTAGGGCTCAGGCACGTTTTCAATGGCTATTTTCACGCCACAATCATTCGCAATTTCGAAAAGAGCTTCCGCCGATCTTGTGTTTTGCAGCCAATCCATGCCCGGATAGAATGAGCTTATGCCCGTTTTGACTCCAGGATGAAAAACCCAAACAATTGCATCTATCGCACATGCGTATTCGATGGATTTCTTCAATCTTTTAAGCATGGCGTTGAGCAATGGTTTGGAGGGCGAAGCAGGGTTTACGTCTGAGAAGGGCGCGTGTACTGAGTATTTGAGGCTACATGATTTGCCTATCTCTGCCAAAGTCTTGATTCTCCTACTGTTCAGTTCATGAAAACCGTCGTCGACAATCTCAATGTATTGCGTGTCAGCCTTTGTGAGGCAGTTTGTCATTTTCGTGAAAGGTTCACTTAGATGGCAAAGCATGGATAAGCCGATTTGAGGTTTGTTCATCGATTACTCCCAGACAGTCTGATTGTGAACATTGAGCTTTCATACTTATAACCAGAATGATGCAGGTATCGAGAGAAGCATGCAGGTGCTTTTTGCGGACTTTTTTTTTGGCAAATTCAAAACTGAGCCAAATCCTCGATCTGAATGGACGATTCATAACTGATTTATTTGATCTTCTTGTAAACATCACTAAATCTGCTTTGAAAACTCCGCTCAGAGGTTTCATGATTGTCTAAAAGTCGTTTCGACAAGCTCTTGCTTGAAGCTGTGGATGAAGGATTATCTTCGTTAGGTGAATCTTCGAAACAGGCGATCTATTTTCATTTGGCAAAAAGCTTCAACGTCAAGAGAAACGCTATCCCTCTTGAGATTGAGGAATTTGCCGAGGCTATTGAGAGGATTTTCGGTTTAGGAGCGAATTTCCTGGAAGTCTTGATCATGAAACGTCTGCATGAAAAGACCGGCGTGGTTTTCGACTGGAACGAGTCTAAGAAGTTTGTGTTCGCTGAGTACGTGATGGCAGCGAAAAGAAACTTCGAGGAAAGGCAGAAAGAAAGAATTGCAATGGAGCTAGTTGAATGCGAAGAAGTGAGAGTGGGAATTTGAGTGCATTGCGTCCAGAAGGGAACAAGATTGCATCAATAGGTAGGAAACCCAGGGGTCATCAACTAGGCCCTAGTGAGTCTCTTCTAACGAATACTCAGAGGCGCCGATGTAAAGCTATAGAGAATGAAAAGAAGCTCTGTAGCGTATTTGCTGCCTCTCCCGAAGCCATCATTGTTACTGACCAGAATGGAAACATAGTTGAGTGCAATCAAGCTGCACTAAAAATCTACAACACAGCTTCAAAACGAGAGTTGATAGGCAAAAATGCTTTGGACTTCGTCGTTGAAAAAGACAGAGAAAGATCAGAGGAATATCTAAAAAAGACGTTGGAACAAGGATTCCTGAAGAATATTGAACTCACACTTGTTACCAAAAACGGTGGGAAATATCTCGCGGATCTCTCAGCCAGTGCTGTGAAAGACACATCGGGTCATCCTACTGCTTTTGTTGTCATATGGAGGGATATCACCGACCGGAAGCAGACCGAAAGAGCGCTTGTCGAATCTGAAGAGAGATACAGAAGCGTTGTAGACAATATCGGAATCGGTGTGTCTGCCATAAGCCCACATATGGAAATATTGACCTTGAACATGAAAATGAAAGAATGGTTCCCTAACATAGACACGTCAAAGAAGCCATTATGCTACAAAGCCTTCAACGACCCTCCAAGGAAAGGAATCTGCACCCATTGCCCAACGAGCAAAACTCTACGAGATGGGCAAGTACACGCATCAGTGACAAACACTCCAAAAGGCAAGGAAGTCATAAACTACAGAGTGGTTGCCTCTCCTGTCAAAGACAAAAACGGGAGAGTCATTGCCGCAATAGAGATGGTTGAGGACATTTCTCAGCGATTACGCTTGGAAAAGCAACTTGCACGCTATGCAAAGCATTTGAAGGAGCTAGTGGAAGAAAGAGCCCAAAGACTCAGAGCGAGTGAAAAGAGCTTCAGATCAGTTGCCGATTACGCATCTGAGGCTATAGTCACGATTGACTTCAACTTGAGGATCGTTTTCTGGAACAAGGCGGCCGAGAAGTTATTCGGCTATTCTTCCCGTGAGATACTTGGTAAGCCAGTAGCCAAAGTTGTGCCCAGAGAATCAAGGGAGAGGCACTATGCAAGGATGAAACAGTGGCTCTCATCCGGAAAACTTCGTACCGAAAAGGCAATTGAGGCGTACGGACTCAAAAAGGACGGAACTGATTTTCCGCAAGAGATCTCCTATTCATCGTGGACAACAACGAAAGGCAACTTCCTCACAGCCATCATACGTGACACAACTGAAAGAAAAAGCTATGAAAAGAGACTCAGAGCAGTAAGTCTCTATGAAGGAAAACTAAACTCGGCGATGAACCTTCACCAAATTTACGGTCTAACACTTGATGCAATGGAACAGGTATTAGGTTTCGAACATGCTGGGTTCATAGTAGTGGACAAGAATGCCCTCAGAGTTGCTTCTGCACGCGGATACTTCGGCCCGTTTGTGGATCTTCCTTTGGACGGATCAAAGGGAGGCATTACAGTCAGAGCAGCGAATACACGCGAACCTGTTCTCTCATCTGATTTGAAAAAAGAAAGGGACTACTATGAAGATGTTCCTCACATGAACTCGGAACTTGCCGTCCCAATCATTGTAGGAGACTGTCTCCTCGGCGTTCTCAACGTGGAAAGCATAAGGCCAAACGCGTTTGATGAGAAAGATCTCGTCTTGCTTCAAATCCTAGCTTCACATGCTGCAACTGCAATTGGCAACTTGAAGAAAATGGAAGAAATCGAAAAACGCAGTAGACATCTGACTTTGCTGATGAAGAGTTCTGCTGAGATGATTCACTCAGCCGATTTGAAAACGCGCCTTCAAGCAATCCTAGACGCAATAAATGGTCTTGGGTGGCGTAGAGCCGTGCTATCTGTAAGAGATGAGAACCTAAACATCCTTTCTCCGGATGACATAGTCACGGCTGGACTGACAGATGAGGAGAGGAAGTACCTCTGGACTCACAAGAAATCTGGACGAGAATGGAGGGAACGTTTTGGTCAAGATTTTGAGCGCTTCAAAATCGGCGAGTTCTATTATTTGCCTTGGAGCGATCCTTGGGTCAGGAAGAGTTTCAGCGCCGGCACTGTTTCCAGCCACCTAAAACCTGACGAAATGGTGGACTGGGATCCAGAGGATCTTCTGTATGCTCCACTTAAATTGGCTGATGGCCGTATACTCGGCGTCGTAAGCACGGATGACCCAGTTGACGGCAGACGACCAACCAAGGAAAGTCTAGCACCCTTGGAAATGTTCCTTTACCAAGCCGCGGTAGCCATCGAAAATGCTCGACTCCTCCAACGACTCAAGGAATACTCGGTTCATTTGGAAGAAAAGATCGAGGAGAGAACTCAACAATTAAGAAACATGCAGATGCAGCTTCTCAAGTCCGAGAGACTTGCCGCAATTGGCGAGTTGGCTGGAATGATTGGTCATGACTTGCGAAACCCGTTGACAGGCATTGCGGGAGCCACATACTATCTGAAAACAAGACTGAGTTCGAACTTGGATGAGAAATCAAGAGAAATGCTTGAAGTTATCGAAAAAGACGTTGAATGCTCAAACAAGATCATAAACGACCTTCTGGAATACTCGCGAGAGATAAAACTAGACTTTAAGGAGACCAACCCCTATTCAATTCTAAGAGATACACTGTCTTCTTTGAAGACTCCTGCAAACATTCAGCTACTGAATGAAGCCCGTAAAGATCTTGAAATCAAGGTTGACGTGGACAAGATGCAAAGGGTCTTCATGAACATCATCAAAAACGCGTTTGACGCTATGCCTAGAGGTGGGGCACTTACGATAAAGAGTGAGAAAACAGGCGGCGACGTGAGCTTTAGTTTCAATGACACCGGAGTAGGAATGTCTAAAGCGACTATAGAAAAGCTCTGGACGCCACTCTTCACAACCAAAGCGAAAGGAATGGGTTTCGGACTGCCCATCTGCAAACGGATCGTGGAAGCTCATGGAGGCAAGATCAGCATCAAGAGCACCCTGCGCAAGGGAACAACGACTACTGTGACGATTCCAACTAAGCCTAAGTCACATGGAGGTGAAAGTATTTGGGTGAACATGCCAGAATCCTTATTGTCGACGACGATGAAAGCATAAGAACAGTCCTATCGACCATACTCGCTGACGAAGGCTACAGCGTAGACATGGCTAGAACTGGAAAAGAAGCTGTGAAAAAATCCAACACCAAACTCTACAACCTAGCCTTAATTGACATTCGCCTTCCAGACACTGAAGGAACAACGCTCTTGACACGGATCAAGAAAGCATCACCGCGAATGCGAAAAATAATCATAACCGGATACCCCTCTTTACAGAACGCAGTTGACGCCCTGAACAAGGGCGCAGACGCCTACGTGATGAAACCTTTCGACATGAGAAAAGTGCTTGCAACAATAGAGGAACAACTCGAAAAACAAGAAGAAGAAATGATGTTCAGTCAGGAAAAAGTTGCCGAATTCATAGAAACACGTGTAAAAGAACTAAAAATAGAAAAAGTAGCCGGGAACCGCAAAGCACGCTGAACTCTTCGGTGTTCTTGAATCTTCTTGATTTCGAATGCTCGTTTTCTCACAATTTGCTTTGTGGATCCAAATGAAGGAAGCGGATCGGATGCTTCCGCTCACGAATGGGGTGTTCCAGAGCAAAGAATCAACCTTGACGTCGGAAAACTTCCTACTTGGTGCTTTCCGATTCTGCCTCCTACTCAACACATCAGATTATTCCATTCAATGCTTCCCGAGAACTTGGTCAATCCAAAGAGTTTTTCTTTCTACCTTGTTCATCGCTATGCCTACCCGACCACGAAACCTGAAATGAACGCGTCTCGCGCTACAAACGCCTCAGAAAACTCTCTCTGCAAAAAACTCTTGCAGGCAAACCCAAATTGGCAGTGGTCTTGCACTGACTCTGCCTAAGCCCCATGGAAATCTCCACAAACTCCTTCAACGTGTTGTTGGCAAACTCCCAAGTTGGCACTCCATATTTCAGCCCACTGCACATGGAATCCGCATAAACGAAAAGGGTGTCTTCACCATGGTTGTACATCGCTTCACGGCTAAGCCCGAACTTGGGTTCAATCAGAATCCTGAAGGGCCAGATCTGACATGCTCTAGGTTTCACATATTGCAATTCGCACGCGCATGCATTCGGAAAGTTGCGCAGAAAAACACATGTTCCATCGTTCCTTCTTTTTATGTACAACTCATTTAGCCCAGAAACCGTTTGTTCCACACCGTGACTCTTAACGATCTTAAGCCATTCATGGAAGCTCAAGACCACCGTATACAGTTTGCAACAGTCACCGCACCCGTTGCACTTCCAGTCAGCGATGTGCCGCCAAGGTACAAACTCCATACTGAGCCACTTTTGGATTCAAACACGATTTTGTCTAATTAATCTATTCACAGAAAGACTTGAGTTTTTCCACGATCTCGCTCGGAACACGCGTGGCTTTCCCAGTCTGCTTGTCCGCTGCTACAATGACGATATAGCCAGTTGCCAACGTCACGTTCGTCTCTTCGTTGATTATTCTGAAACCAAGCTTGAACGATCTTTCTTTCAAGTTCTCTACACTTACTTCCACTTCCAGAAGATCATTGAATCTTGCTGGTCTCTTGTATTGGCAGAAAGCTTCAACTCGCGGAAACCACAAACCTTTCTTTGCTGTGTCAGCGAAGCTGAATCCTAATTGGCGATAGAACTCTTCTTCAGCTCTTTCGAAGAACCTGAAGTAATTGGAGTAGTGTACGACCTGTGCCGCATCAGTGTCAGCCCAAGTCACTCTCAAAGAAGTCTTGAAAGCTGGCAGAGGCATAAAGCTTCACTGATCTACTTTCTGTACAGGTACAACGTGTGTGAGGGGTATCCTAGAGTCTGGTTTTCGCAGTAGTTCTCGACTTGAACTGGTTTCCACCCGACAATCTCATAGTCGTGTGAAACTATCCGTACGCCTTTCTTGAGCTCAGTTTCAAGTTTAGGTCTGATCTTCTCGTTGGCGCTTGTTGTCAAGTATAAGAAAACAACGTCCGCTGAGGTCAAGTCCACGTTGAACATGTCGCCGTTCACAATCGTGATCCTGTCTTGGAGACTCTGTTGATACACAGTGCTCAAAGCTCTCTTCGCCAGGTCTTCCCTTAGCTCGACACCGACTGCTCTTGCTCCAAACTCTTTCGCTGCCATTACCACGGTTCTGCCATCTCCAGCGCCCAAATCGAAGAACACTTCCCCTGCTTTCAATTCTGCAATGGCGAGCATCCGTTGGACCACTTGTGGCGGACTTGGAACATAAGGTGCTATGTACAGGGCATAGACCTCCATTAGTTTTGATTCTTTTCCGACTTAGCCAGTTACACGTCTAAAGATATTCCATCTTTTTCAAGACACATAGGTGGACTTGTTCGCAGAGGTTTCTACGGGTTTTCTTGCTTCACCGCACTTCACGCAACTCTGTGCGCAGAGTTCAAGGTACTTGGCCTCATCTTCCGTACCAACAGCTTCGGCTGCTTTTCGACAAAGTTCGCTTGGTTCTTGGCAACCAGAATCTTTGCAGAGTTTTGATATGGACATACAAACCTCTTGAACATCCTTTGGCTCCAGAACAGCTCTTTGCGTACGCATGAGTAAGCATATTTCCCTAGACAAGACGCATGTCTTGACGTATTTGATCCTTTCCAGAACTTCCTCTCGCATCTTCTTTCGGCTTATCTCCAAATCGTCGTTCTCCTTGCATCAAGCAACAGACTGTTTAGGCAAAATAGGTCAGGCAATCATTTAAGACTTGTCGTATGCTTCCAGTAGTCACCCGAATCTTTTGCTCATGGCCTTGCGTTCAGCTTCCAAGACAAGCTCATAGAACCTGTTGGTGAGTTTAGGTTCTTTTGTCAGAATCTCGGCGACGTCTGGTGAATACAATCTTTTTCCACACAATCCTACAGCTGCAACTTTTCCATACTTCGCTATTAACTGTGCCGTTTGTGATGCTTGTTTCTGAAGTTTTTCCTCGCTTTGAGTAAGCTTTTCTCCTCTCTTCTCAATCATGGGCAATACCTTTTCTTCCTCTGCTTTGAGAAGACCAATAGCATTGGAACCACACCTTGGGCATCTTGGCTTGTCTGGTAGTTGATTCACACGGATCGTCTCTGAGTAATTCCAGCAACTTGTGCACAAGAAGGTGCATGCTTCGTTCAAAAGCCTGACTTTTGCAGACTCAACGAGTACCGCTCGCATTCGTTCAGGCGGGATCAAGTCGGTTTTCATGCTGACACGTTCAATACCCAAGCGGGCAATTGGGGTTGCATTTCCGCCTGTTTCAGCTCTTTGAACCACAAATTTGCCTTCCCTCATCTTTCCAAGAACGAAAATCAGCTGTTCCAAATCCAAGTCTTTCGTGAAAACTTCCTTTAGTGCCTCTTCATAAATGGGCGTGCCTTCAAAACTCTCGACGAGTTTTTGCAGACTGACGCTACTAAAGTCTGCCCATTTCTCCAAGGCTCCAAACCGCCTTGCCACGTGAATCATTCTGCGCTTGAACAGTCCCGTTTTCACAGCCGCTGCTGTCAACACGTCTCTGACTGTCTGATCAGGCATCCCTTTCATTTCGTCGAGCAATTCCATCAAGCGCTTGGAATCTGCTTCACCCATTGTCTGCACGAATATTCGGTAGGCGTCATGTTGAACGGCAATGGCAAATCCCACTTTCTCAGACAGTAATTGACCTAGCAATTGGGCAAGGGCACGGTTCGTAAGCAAGCCAAAGTTGACGTGAATCAGGACTAAGTCTTGCCAATCTTCGAGGAGTATTCGATCTTCTGTAGGAACTGGAAAGCCTGCCAGAACCTGATCGGCGGTTTCCTTCAGCGCACGCAGGATCGTGTCTTTATCAGATGGATAAGCCTCGCTCAGCTTCGATGCTATCTGGTCAGGAGAAAGCCCATCATTGAGCTGTTTTTCAGCAAATCCCCTAATGCGACCTACTTCCTGTGCTACTTCGAAAGGCACTGGAATCTCTTCCCCTATCCAACTTGGAACTGCTCCTGTTGGATCATCGACGGGCTTGACGTGAATCTTTTCTTCGGAAACATGTTGAATCAGCCATGGGCTCCCTCTTATGATGAACTTGACTCCTGGTTTCCCATATTCAGCCGTGAAAGCCTCGTCTAGCACTCCAACTGCAGAATCAGTTGAATCATCAACAACAAGAAACTGTTTTTCTTCCGGAATCATTGACAAATGGCCGAAATAGTACTCAAACAGTGCTTTCGATTGCCTAGGCTTCAAGGCTATTTTGTCCTCGAATGAGACCCATGCGAAGCGCGGGAAACGCGAGTGCATGTACTTGAGTATCTTCTCTATGTCCTCGATCGTCAAGTCTTCGTATGGGTACGCGTTTTCGAAAAGCTCTTTGATGTCGTCGAACTGAAGTTTTCTGTTCTTGAGTAGCAATCCTGCTATTTGGTGTGTCAAAACGTCATAGGGTTTCGGGGGAATCCTGACTGGCTCCAGTTCTTCCTGCAAGGCCTTTTTTGCTATGACCATGGCTTCGAGGGCATCGTCGGAATCTAGTGCAACTATTATTCCTTCAGCTACATGACCGACTCTGTGGCCACTTCTGCCGACGCGTTGAATGAGTCGAGTCACCTGTCTAGGGCTCATGTACTGTATAACCAGGTCTATCCTGCCTACGTCTATTCCTAGCTCAAGCGAGCTTGTGCAGACAAGGCCCTTCAAATCGCCACTTTTCAATCCTTTTTCTGCCGCTATTCTGGATGGTTTTGCCAGAGATCCGTGGTGAATTGAGATTGGATAGTTTATGTCCCACACTTTTAGTCTGCTGGTCAGCACCTCTGATTCTGTTCGAGTGTTCGTGAACAGAAGCACGGACTTGTAGCGACCAATATAGTCTCGGATCAGGCGCAGTCTAGCAGCCACTTCTGGGTAAGTATAGAGTCGCACGGCAAGTTTATCATCCTCTTCACTGGGCGCTGGAAAAACAATTTTCAGTCGCATCATCCTTGCCACTGGAACCCGCACAATCTCCACCGGGCGGTCTCTGCCAACGAGGAATTGGGCTACCTTTTCTTGGCTACCTATGGTGGCGGACAAGCCTATCATTTGGAAATCTCTGCCAACCATGGCTCTAAGCCTTTCTAAGGCCAAACTCAGTTGACTACCTCGTTTGCTGTCCGCCATTTCATGCACCTCATCAATTATGACCCAACGTACACTCTGCAAGTGTTGTCGCATTATCCAACCAGACAATATGGCTTGCAGCGTTTCAGGAGTAGTAATCAAAATATCCGGCGGACTTCTAGCTTGTCTAGTCCGCTCCTTTGTCTCAGTATCTCCATGTCTTGCAGCAAGTCTGATATCAAGATTGTTGCACCACCATTCAAGTCTTTCGAGCATGTCGCGGTTCAGGGCACGCAGAGGCGTTATATAGAGAACCTTGATGCCTGGAACTCCTTGTTGACCTTGAAGAAGCATGCTGAGAACCGGGAGAAATGCAGCTTCAGTCTTGCCCGTGGCGGTAGGAGAAATAAGCAGAACGTTCTTTCCATCAAGGATTCTTGGGATAGTTCTCTCCTGTGGTTCCGTTGGCTTCAAGAATTGCCTCTGCTCAATGAGTTTTCGAACTGGTTTGACAAGCAGCTCAAAAGCGTTCTTAGCTTCTTCCAAGCCTGATTAACCCTCAGCGGTGGAAGGAATAAGCATTGAACCAAATGTAAAAGCGTTTTGGAGAAGCTGCGCTGCGGGTGGTAGTTCTGAAAGAAAGCAACCGCTAGCATTGTTGTTGGTTGCGGTGGTGTAGACCGTTGAGAGCTTTTTATGGTTTCATCATAAAAGTCTCAGCCTGTTCATAATGTTTCATTTCAATGAACGTGTCTAAATGCTATGTTCAAGAAAACGTTTTGTAATTGGAAACAATGGAAAGTTTTTTATCTATCATCATGAGAGAACCATGGCTATTGAGATACATTGGAGGAGATTAAATGGCTAAATGTCCAAAATGCGGAACCGTTGTTGCAACACCTAAGAAGAAGTGGACCATGGCTGGGCGTCCGGACAAAGCTGGAAAAAGAACCCAGCTGGAAATTGGACTATTCGACTGTCCAAAATGCCACAAACCCTTCCGTGAAGTCCTGAGCAAGAAGAAGATTTAGACCTACTGAGAACTGAAAGCAGAGAGCTTAGACTTACACTCTCTCCTTTCCCCTTATTTTTCCTAATTCTTGGGGAGCACTACACTTAAGTATGGACGTCTCAATCAACAATAGCATTTGACCAAGAAAAAGGCGAGGCAATGTCCCCTCAACTGAGACAGATTTGGAAAAATGAGTATTTCAAAACTGTGTTGGCGCTTGTCCTGACAGTCTTGGTGGTTCTTGGGTTCTTCCAAGGTTTAAAATGGGTTTTGAGAACGGATTATCCCGTGTTGGCCGTGGTTTCGACTAGCATGTTGCCGACGCTGAACGTGGGTGACCTTCTGATAGTTCAGGGAACAGCTGCAAAGGACATAAACGCCGGCTATGGCACAGGTGACATCGTCATATTCAAAGATCAAAACGATCCCAACTACCGAATCGTACATCGGGCGGTCAAGAAAGAGTTTAGCGAAGACGGGTACTGGATAACGACGCATGGAGACAACAATTCTCCATCTGAGGAGAGATTTAATGAAAAGCAACTCATCGGGAAAGTAATAGCAAGGGTTCCCTACTTGGGTAATCTTTCTTTGCTCACCCAATCGCAAGGTAGCGTGTACCTTCTCTTCATGATGGCTATTGTTTTGATAATCATCATGCTAATATTCTGGAATACCAGTTCTGAAAGCGAAACAGCTGGTAAAGGGCCAAAGAAGGAGAGAAAACTGTTTGGGAAACTTTCATATGGAGTGATATATTTTGCAGTCGTCAATGTACTTCTCTTGTGTTTTATCGTGTTCAATCTTTGGGGGGCATTCACGTTTTGGCAACTAGGTGCGTCTCCACCTCAATATGTCACGATCAAAGGCATGTGCATGGACTTGCAGTACCATACGAGCTTCAAAGGAAATTTCAACAACATCAGCGAAGTAACATTACTGCAAGGTTTCTTCACATACAAAATCGACAGCTTGGCAAACGGGGCACCGCGATCAGGCGTTCTCACCTTCTCATGGTTCCAATTCTCAATATTCCTACTCATTGTATTCGATGTTTGGGAACTGGTCAGTTTTTTCAGGGCGAACAGATCTGCAAAAACATCAGAACTTGAACTATCGCAAGCACGTTCTCCTAAATAGGGCCTCACAAAGCTGACGACCAGTGAGTAGCATGTGGCGTCAACGACTCGAAGCGAAGGTTCTAAAAAGATATATAAACATGAAGCCCTCAATAAGCGCTTCCAAGGTAGATTTAGCAATGAAAAATGGTTTAACAGTTTTGACATCACCGCCGCCACCTCCACCGCCTCAATTGCCCACTCCGAAGAAAGGCAGAAAAATGGTGCCTGCTCTGATCGCGATAGCACTTATCGCAATCATTCTGGTTGCCACAGTGGTGGCGTTCTATTTCAACATCATTAAATGGCCATTTAACCCGATGGACACGACTGCTCCAAGCGTGGTTATCAACAGTCCAATGAACACGACTTACGGAACGGCATCGATAACGATCAACGCTACGGTGACTGATGCAAGTTCGAGCATTCAAGCCGCTCTTTGCGAGGTTGATAGTTCATACAACGCGACTCTCATCAAACAAGCAGGGACGAGTTTCTACTACAACGATATGGTTTCCTTCACCCCTGATGGTTCTCACAGAATAAGGATTTATGCGAACGATACGGCTGGAAACATGAACCAATCTCAGACCCAGTTCTTCACCGTGGACACCACTCAGCCGACCAACTACGGAGTCGTGATGGGCAAAGTCACGGATCTCACAAATAATCCTGTGTCAAATGTCAAGGTCAGTGTCGGTGATCAGAACAGCACGACAAATGATCAGGGATGGTTCAGCATTTCGAATGTTACCGCAGGAAGCAAGGAGCTGATAACATTCAGCAAGAACGGTTCCGTGACTACGTACAAAGTGACGGACGTGCAGGTAGGAACATCAAGCTTCATAGAGACTGCGATAAGCAATGTTGGTGCCACTGCCTCCCTAAACGCTGCAACCGGAGGGACCGCAACTACATTGGATAATAGTTCTGTCGCGGTTGGCGCGAACTCGCTTGTCAACTCCCAGAATAGCACCTTCACAGGAAATGCCGTCGTCTCCATAACGGCCTTTGATCCCAGCGATGAAAATCAACTTAATGCCTTTCCAGGAGAATTTCAGGGAACATCTGCACAAAACGAGACAGGCCCCATAAAGTCCTTCGGATTCATGGATGTCTCAGTAACCGATCAAAACGGACAAGAACTTCAGTTATCACCTGGAAAAACCGCGCAAATCAGTATTCCAGTGCCTAACAGTATGCGTTCAAATGCTACAGGTATGGGTACATGTCCTTTGTGGTACTTCAACCCGCGCACAGGCATCTGGCATGAGGAAGGAATTGGAACGTACAATCCTTCGTTGGGCTGCTTCGTTGGGAATGTTTCCCACTTCTCGACTTGGAACTATGACATACGCTATCCGGCGGGTTACGTGAGTGGTCGTGTCGTTGATTCAAACGGCAATCCTATCCAAGGTGCTGAACTAAGATGTTGGGGTGTTGGATGGTATCAACAGAGATGGGCTAGCGGCGAAACTTCAACAAACACAGACGGCATATTCACGCGTATTCCAGTTGAAGTGGGAGTCGTATTCAAGTATCAAGCATCAAAGGGTGGTCATAAGAGCGCTATTCTTCAGGCTGGCCCGCTAGCACAAAATGAGACTCGTGACGTTGGGGACATAGTCTTGGATGCTCCACTGGTTCAGATAACACTAACATGGGGACAGGATCCGAGAGATCTAGACAGCCACCTGACGGCTAGGTTAAATGACAACACGACTTTCCACGTGGACTACAATAGCAAAGGATCCCTTAGTAGCGAACCTTATGCGAATCTGGACACAGATGATACAACCGGCTATGG